>NZ_JBGNFV010000001.1:3971467-4278084 GCF_041449215.1 Roseivirga sp. BDSF3-8
ACAGCTATTGAGGCTTAAAAGCATAATAAGAACTACAGAGGTATAAAGTTGTAATTTCATATGGTGAATTGGTTGATGAAATATTATTCATTATTAATACGAATCTGGGATAGATTGTAAGTGCTGCTTTTAACTTCATTATCGCCAATATGTAGCTTATTGCTTTTACTGATTCCTGTTCTTTCTTTGAAAGAAGACCCCGGATCAAAATACTTGTAGTACCAGCCTTTACTGTCTTTTGCTTTACCTACAATTATGATGAAGTGATCTGACGTACCTTCGTTTCGCTGTACGGGACCTTCTTTGCCTTTATCTACAGCTACAAACACTCCTTTCCCTTTACGCAATTGGCCATCTATGTATTGTATGCCTAGAGTAGCCTGTTTGGTAAAATTCCCGTCCTTGCCGCTCTCTTCCACGAAGGTTTGTATTTTGGTTTCTTTTCCCTGTGGGGTGGCCCCGGTAAATCCTAACATTTTCTTAGCAGCATCAAAACAACAGACCATATTACCTTTTGTATCATAATCTTTGTCCTTAGTGAAAAGAGCTTGTTCTTTGGAATCATCCATATCAAACCATTTAGCCTTTCCATCGTATTTGTCGTAAACCTGTTGGATTATCTCACTAGATGCTTTATGCAGCTCATTAGCATCATCGTAGCCGGTTAGCTCAGTAACATAGTCAATGTATTCTTTTTCCGTATCGCCACTGTAGAAGTTGTAGCCATAACGGAACTGGCTTACCCATTGCGAATCGGTAAGCAGGGTCACTTCTTCATGCAGGGGTTCCTCTCCCGAGTAGTTGTTATGCACTTTGGTCATAGACTGTACCGATACATCAGTAATGCCTCCTTTACTCACCAGCCCGTCGCCCTGGGCTACGCTCTTTTGATTTCCTGAGCTGTAGGTGGTAGTGGCTCCGTACTTCTGGTAGCTCTTAATGGCTTCAATTGTTTCCGTAAGCTGGTCATCTTTCACCACAGCATTTGAGGCGACAAGACCGTTCACCGTAGTGATTTCCCCACTACCCGCAGCCAGATAGCCAAAGGTGACCAGGAAGGACTGGATGAGCTGTACATCCTTTGCCTTATTAGTACCGCCCTTACCCACACTGGCAGATATCTTACTTTCGCTAAGTTTGGTGACCGCGGCACCTGACTTTGAGGCCTCCGGGGCTACGGTTTGCTGTTCACTGCCAGCATCAGTTATTGCCGTAATCCTGTTGTACTGTTTTTCCTTTGCTTCAAGGCTAAAGTAGTTGTTTTCAGGAGACAGTGCATCCGCCAGGTCGTCCAATAGTGCCTTGTTATACTGGCCCAGCGTAGCATTATCCGAGTTGCTGACCATGGCATAGGCCAGGTTATCCTCCGAATTACTGCCAAGCTTTTCCAGGATGGTCTGAATGTGAGGAGCCCCCCCGTTAGAGGCATAGGGGATCAGTGCTTTACCGAGCTCCACCATGTCTATCTTACCCCCATCATACCGGGTATACAGCGCTTCTACTTTTTGCTTGTAGTCAGGTGTTTCCGCCGCTTCTTCTGCTTTTGCTGCAGCCTCCTGTTGAGGTCCGTGCAGTAGCTCACGAATCTTGTTATCAAATGCGGCTTCACCGCTAAGATTATACCTGGCTTTAAAGTCCGCGATAGCCTTCCTGGATTTAGGGCCAGTCTGACCGTCTATCCGGCCATCGTAAAGTCCCTCAGCTTTCAGCACCGTCTGTTTATCGGCAAAGTTCAGTAGCGTGTCATAATAACTGGCGCCCCCATCGGCAGACTGCAGACGGGTGTAGTGGGCTTTTGCCTTATTGGCAAACTCATCCGCTTTATCCGTCCCGTTGATTATTCTTCGGGCATTTACCCAGTCAGTCTTATTATCATTAAAGTAGTCGTTAAGTTTTTTCCCGGTAAACATGCCGGTTACCATACCTCTGATCGTCACCGTGGCAGCTATTTCCGGCACCAGCGCTTTGTCAGGCGTTGCCACCAGGTCTTCACCTGTAAAATCTGAAGCCTTCTTGTAGTTGTTTTCCCAGGTTAGCTGTACAAAACCCCTTCCATAAAATCCGCTGTCCCAGTACCGGTTTTGCAGACGGATCAACTCCCTCTGCCCCGCTGTCCTGGCGGAAATCTGCCTTTTTTCCGATTTGGATCTGAAGTTACATTCACCCTCCACCGTAGCCAGTATGTAGGCAAGCTTGCGTTTATCGCCGTCGCCGTGGGTATTCCACATCGAGATCAGCAAGGCCACATTTCCGGCGGCACTATTTTTCGCTTTGGCCTCCAGACCACCTTCTTTGTTGCCGGATGGCTCCAGGCCCGCAGCCTGCTGTTCCCGGCGGGCAGCCTCTGCTTCAGCTTCGCGGCGTCTTCTTTCTTCCTCCGCCCTTCGGCGTGCTTCTTCAGCCTTACGCCTGGCCTCTTCCTCGCGGCGGGCTATCTCCTCAGTCTTTATCGTATCCACCTGCTGGTCAAGCTCAGCCAGGGCATTGCCTCCTTTTTCCGTTTCCCCGGCCAACTGCTCACCATCAACGGCCCCTGTACCACGGGCCAGGTCAATGCTTTGGATAAAGGATTGCACCTCACTGATGATAGCCCCAAACTCCGTCTGCTGGATCTTTATGAGCGCCTGCACATCATTTTCAGCCTGCACACTTGTCTTAAAGTTATTTAGCTTACTCACCTGCGCATCCAGTTGGGGTATCAGGCCCTGGTACCGGCTCACGTCTGCTTCCATGCCTGTGATGCTCCCTTCCACCGAGCTTATCAGAGCACCGTAGTTGGCGATCAACTGGCTATAGGATGCCTGAAAAGCCGCCTGCTGTTCCTCCGAGCCATATTCTTTCAGCGTCTCGGCAGCGGCATCGGACCTTTCGCGGGCATCATTCAGCTTGTCGGACGTCTCGCTGAGCAGCGTGCGGGCCTTCTCCGCATCCGTACCCGCCAGTTGCATGGCCTCCTTCGTTTTAGTCAGAACCTCCGTAAGCTGGCTGTTCAGGGCGCCAATTTGCTGGGTTATGCTGCCTTTGATGGCATTTACCTTACCTGTAAGTACCTCCTGGTAGTCCGGAAACCACTTCTCCAGTAGCCGGAAGTACCGTTTACTACCCCACTGATCATCTTTCCGGCCATTCATGCGCTTCAGGAACTTCTCCACCTTTTTATCAAAGTCCTCCCGCTGGTCCGGGTCAGTGATCAGCTTTCGTTTGGCATCCAGGTAGACAGCAAATTCGCTCTTGAGGTGGTCCTGTTCCGCCTGTGATATTTCCGAGTAATCAGTGAACAGCGGCGATTCTTCAATTCTGTCAAATAAGCCACCGATCCTATCCCCCAGCGTGAGGTTATTTACCTGGGAAGAAAGGCTGGAAGATTGTAAGCCCATCATCCGCCCGTTGGCAGGCCGTCGCCGGGCGTGGGCTGACCTCTCCGGTTGGTTCTGTTTATTTTCTTTTACCTTATCCCCTGGTCCTGACATGGCTTTGCTACAGCGTTAGATGGCTTTTCCTTTTTTTCTCAGCTCTTTAAGTACCGCATTGGTAAATACCTCATCAGATACAGTACTTACATTTTCGTGCAGACACATCATGGCACAGTAATGCAGTACATTATTTATTTCCGCACCCGACAGCTCGTACTTTTGGGCTACCCGTTTCATCATCTCCATGTCCTCTATTTGGTATTTCTTTTCAAAAGCACGCTTGAACAGCTCCAGGCGGAGAGACCTGTCCGGCATGCTGAACTGTATCATGGATTGAAACCTGCGCGAGAAAGCGCTATCGATGTTTTCCTTAAAGTTACTGGAGAGAATAACCAGGCCGTTAAAGTCTTCAATGCGCTGCAGCAGGTAGGAGACCTCCTGGTTCGCATACCGGTCATTGGATGAGTTTACCTGCGTTCTTTTACCGAATAACGCGTCCGCCTCATCAAAGAATAATATCCATTTTTTGTTCTCAGCCTTATCAAAAATAAGGGACAAGTTCTTTTCCGTCTCACCTATGTACTTGCTCACCACCATAGACAGGTCTATGCGGTACACCGGTAGTCCCGCCTCTTTTCCCAACAGGCAGGCGGCCATCGTCTTACCCGTTCCTGATGGCCCGAAGAATAGCGCCCTGTATCCCTTTTTCGTCTTTTTGCTTACCACCTCGTCCTTCGCCAGCCGTTCCCGCTCCTTCAGCCAGATATTGATCTCTTCCAGAGCAAAGCGCGTGTCACTGGGTACCACCAGGTCCTCCCAATCCTCGCGCGTCTGTACAAGCTGAGCCGGAAAGGTTTTGCTAAACTGAGGCCGGTAAGGCTGATTCAACACCAGTATGTTATAGAACTCCTCATTTAGCCTAAAAGCACTCAGCAGACGATTATGCGTCCGGGAGGTCAGGATATTAATCACCCCCATAGACCACAGAGGGTGTGTTTCATTAAGTACATTGGTAAGCAACCGTGTCCGTGTACCTATATCGTTACCCGCCACCACAAACAAGACTGTTTGCAATGTAGGAACGAAGCCAAACTGGCTCTCACTTTGTATGCCACCAAGAGTATCCAGGCCATAGCCGCTTTGTAAGGCCTTAGTAAAAGGCTCATGCAGGGAAGGAGCCAGGTAAGGAGAGAGGGCAAAAATGATGACCAGCCGTTCAGCAATTAGTGATGCGGCATCAGTAAAGTCAGTTTCTTCTCTGAATCCCTTTAGCAGATCACCAAAAGGGGTGTGTGCAGGCCATGGCTGCGGTAAAAATTCCTCCAATGCCGGTGGGGTAGCCTGTGAGGTTTGTGTCTCCTCAAGTCTCTTTGCGATCAGCTTTTTCGCCCACTCTATTTCCAATTCTATCATAAACTGGTCTTGCCGCTTCCGGCATCGGAAGCATGGTCATTTTACATTACAGAAATGCAAGTGAAAGATTTAGTAGCCAGCAAATTAATAAAACGCCATGGTACTTTTCCGTCCAGGTAAGTTATGCATGGATTTTAACTCAATATTTGCTTACCCTATTTCTTCGTATATTTTGCCCGGAACCAAACCCGAAGATATGCCACGTTTACTTACCCTGTTACTTTGTCTGTTTATGTTCGCTGCCTGTACCGAGCAGCAAGCAAGCGAGTCTAAAGACCAAATTGCAGAGAATACTGCAGCTAAGGATACAGAAACAGAGCGTACCTGGTGGAAAGAGGGCATTGTATATCAGATTTATCCCCGAAGTTTTAAAGATACGAATGGTGATGGGGTGGGGGACCTGCGCGGTATTATAGAAAAGCTGGATTATATCAAAAGCCTCGGGGTAGACATCGTATGGCTCAACCCCATTTACGCCTCGCCAAATGATGATAATGGCTATGATATCAGCGACTACCGGGCCATCATGCCCGAGTTTGGGACCATGGAAGACTTTAACGAAATGCTGGCAGGCATGCACGAGCGCGACATTAAGCTAGTGATGGATCTGGTTGTAAACCACAGTAGTGACGAACACGAGTGGTTTGAGCAGTCACGTAGCAGCCGGGATAATCCCTACCGTGACTATTACCACTGGTGGCCTGCGGAGAAGGAGAAGCCCAACCCGCGCTTTAGCTTCTTTGATGTAAATAACGATGCCTGGATGTACGACTCTACCACCAATGCTTACTATCTGCACTACTTCTCCCGGAAGCAGCCCGACCTTAACTGGGAAAATCCCAAAGTGCGAGAGGAAGTGAAAGACATTATGCGCTTCTGGCTGGACAAAGGTATAGACGGCTTCCGTATGGATGCTTTTCAGTATGTAAGTAAAGACACTACCTTTCCCAAATTGCCCGAAGGCTATGAAAAGGATATCATCAAATATTATGGCATGGGGCCCAATCTCCACCCCTACCTGAAAGAACTCAATCGCGATGTACTCAGTGAATATGATGTCATGACCGTAGCCGAAGGTGCCGGTAGCACCTACCAGGATGCCATAGACCTTGTGCACCCCGATAGTAATGAGCTTAATATGGTCTACCACTTCGAGGGCATGGACGTCGGCTCCAGCCTGGACGGGTACAAGCTCACCGAGTTTAAGAAAGTCTACTCCGAATGGGACAGCGTCCTCGCGGGTAATGGATGGAATTCCATCTTCCTTGCTAATCATGACCAGCCCCGTATGGTCAGCAAGTACGGTAACGACAGTCCGGAATTTCGTGCCCCCTCATCCAAAATGCTCACCACCTTCATCCTTAGCATGCGTGGTACGCCCTACTACTATTATGGCGATGAGCTGGGCATGACAAATAATGAGGCTTTTCAGGAGATCGGAGATTTCCAGGATATTGCCGCCCGTAACAGCTACGAAGGCGCCCTTGAAAGGGGAGAGAATATGGACAATTTTATGGCCCACCTGCGTTTTATGAGCCGGGACAATGGCCGTACCCCCATGCAATGGAATGACACCGAACATGCCGGCTTCACCGACGGGGAACCCTGGCTTATGCTTAACCCCAACTATGAGCAGATCAATGTAGAGGCCCAGGAGGATGACCCTAACAGCGTACTCAACTACTTCCGCCGGATGGCGCAATTGCGTCAGGAAAATCCAGTGCTCGTGTATGGAGACTACGAACTGCTTTTCCCTAATCATGAGCAGGTATATGCCTACACCCGTTCCCTGGATGGAAAAGAAATGCTGGTGATGCTCAACTTCTCTGAAGAGGAAGTCAGTGTAGACCTACCCCTGGCCCAGCAGCCCGGCGATGTGGTCATCAATAACTATGAAAATACCCGGCTTGAAGGGAGTAATGTGACTTTGGAGCCATATCAGGCGGTGATATGGGAGATTTGAGGGTTGATGAAGGGACATCCAATGGTGCCGACATCTGCGGAACAGATGATGCAGGGTGTATTGTAACGTTACATGATCGACCTACATACAAAGAGAATTGTAATATCCATTTACTCTAAACAATATAACTATGAAAAGAAATAAGGTTTCTATTAAGTCCTTGCAGGTCAGTAGCTTTATTACGGGAATTCAAGGGATAAGGGGTGGAGTCATCGGCAGAGCTACTGACCCGTATACTCACGAAGTATCCCAAGGAATCGGTGAAGGCGATTGTGGAACAGAAGATGTGGGCTGTGAAGAGAGCGTGCATAATTGCGGTACTACTATAACCCAGTGATAGTCTATCGATTACCTTGATGGTCGCTGGCGTGAATTAAATGTTTACTTTTTTTAAAACGAAACATAAGAGGGTAAAGCGTCATCGACATCAATAAAAAATCCCCTGCCATTACCGGCAGGGGATTTTAATTTGGTGGCAGCAATTAGATTATTTCTCCCGCGTAGTGATCTCTACCACGCCATTCAGGGCGCCTCTTTTACCATACTTTTCATATGCCTTCTCACCTTTCAGCACAGTTATATCGGTGATTTTATCCCGCTCAAGCGGTAGAGCAGTTTTGTCTTCTGAGGAATCGTAGATTTTGCCATTGATAACAAACAGCGGCTGCCCCTCAGATCCCCTGGATTCGACGTCAGTTTTCCGTACTTTCACCACCCCTTCTAAGTCAGCGTCTTCATCCGCATCTGAATCGATGTCCTCATCAACATTAACATCCTCGTCCATATCTACATCCTCGTCTATGTCGAAATCAATATCATCTGAGTCAACGTCAGGATTAGGATCTGGGTCTGGGTTTTGACCCTGATCGGATTTTGGGGTCAATTCATTTTTTTGCTCCTTTTTGATCTTAACACGCTCGCGCACCACAATTTTCACCACCCCGTTTTTGCCTTTTTCGCCGTATTTTTCTGTAGCCTCTTTGCCTTTCATCACATCCATGGTCAGAATGTCATCCGGGTTTACAGTACGGAAGCTTTCCACTTCTTCTCCATTAATGATATAAAGCGGGGGCGGGTAGTTGTCGCCGGTTTTAACGATCTTCGTGCCTTCAAACATCTCTTCCACCTCCTCTTGCGAACCTTCCGTAGGAGAAACCACCACCTTCATTTCCTCTCTTTCAGCGTCGGTCAGGTACTCTTCCTTGTCATCTTTCAGAATGATCTCTATTACCTTTTGTCCCGCAGAACCACCATATGCAGTTACAGTCTCAATGCTATTTGTCACATTGATTGATTTAATATCATCCGGATCTATATGGTCAACTGATGAATAGACCTTCCCATCCACTACATAAATGGTATCGCTGGCGGCCGTAAGCTCGGTTGTTGGCTTTTCGCTTACCTGTGCATCTGCCTGGTCTGCCCAGAGTACCAGCAGTGCCAGTGCCATGGGTACGGCTACCGCTGCTTTCAGGGCACTTAATGGTTTATTTCTTCTTTTATTCATCATAATGATTCTGTTTTTCAAGGTTGGTTGTGAAAAAGTGTGTATCAGGTGGCGACTTGCCGCTTTCGAGCTAAAGGCCAGCAAGGCCTTCTGATAGTGTATTCTTGCCATAGCAGATTCAGGTGTGCGGTTAAAGCTTATAGATGCCTCATCAGCCAGATACTCGTGCACTTCACGCACACTATTGCGGTAGGCCCAGACAAAAGGATTAAACCACTGTAGCGCCAGGCCTATCTCTACCAATAGCACATCTATAGTGTGTAGCTGGCGTACATGCGCCTGCTCATGGCGGAGCACCGCTTCTATTGCCCCAGGTTCGATATGTTCAGGTATAAATATGATTTGCATAAAGGAAGCGGGTGAGTGTATCCGGGGTGACCTGTATACCGCATGATTCGCCACAATTTCCCTCCGGGCGCTTATTTTCAGGCGATACATTCGCCAAAGGCCAATGCCGAGCCGAATGACCAGTATGGCTAAACCCGTAAGGTAAATCCAAAGGCTTATCTGCGGTACCATCTGTAATAAGGTTTCCCAAAGGGCAGGTTCAGCCACCTCTGGGGTAAGGGACTCTGTTTTTGGCAGTATAGGAAGCTCAAAAGCCGGTGCCTGAGATTCAGCAGGTTGAATAGCCAGCCAGGGCACATTGATGAAAGGCAGTAAAAATGAAAATATAAAACTACCAATTAGATAAGTACGGTTGAATCCAAAAAGCGTACTGCGCCGAAGCAAGAGGTAATACACTGCATAGAAACCCGTGAGACTCAGAGCCACATAAAGAAGATAGGTGAGTACATTAGTCATCATCACGTTCCGCTTTTTTGTCTATCATATCCATGAGTTCCTTCAGGTCCTCTTTGCCAATGTTCTCCTCACGGGCAAAGAAAGAAAGCACTTCCTTATAGCTATCCGAAAAGTAGTCCTGTACCACGTTTTTAAGGTAAAACTTACGGTATTCGTCCTTACTGATAACCGGGTAGTACTCATAGGTTTTACCGTAGGCCTTGTGTGCCACAAAGCCTTTGGTTTCGAGTATTCGTACCACTGATGACACCGTACTGTGCGGGGGCTTGGGGGAAGGCATCTCGGCAATAATGTCTCGCACAAACCCCTTCTTCATCTCCCAGAGGATCTGCATGACCTCCTCTTCCTTTTTGGTGAGCTGTTCCATACCTACAATGTATAACGTATTTTTCAGTTACACAACGTAAATTTACGTTATATGGTTTTTTTTGGTTAGTAAAGTTCTGATTTTCAGTTAAAAAAGATGATGATACTTGTTTTGGGCCGTCATTGAGGAGCTCAGATAAAGTGTTCCATTACCCACATGATGTACATAATAGGAGGGAGGTGGAAGCCCATCATCATCACGTACTAGGCTATGGCCCCATGCGCTTTGGTCGCCTCGGTATTTATATACCTGTTATCTCCAATAAGATTCTGACCGAACAGCTTCGCGAGCTGGAAGAGGATGGCATTATTACACGTAAAAAGTACAATGAGAGTCCGCCGCGTGTAGAATACAGCCTCTCGGAAAAAGGAAGGTCTCTTGTGCCGATACTCAATCAGCTCAGCCAGTGGTGCGAGGTCAATCTGCCCCACCTTGATCTTGAGACCTGCCACCTGGAAACGGACGCACTATAAGGGTGGATTAAACCAAATAGTATGCAAGGGTAATGACAGCCCTTCTGTAGCGTAAGATGTCGCTTATGCACCATAGTAAGTGAGAAGTGGCTTATAGTACTATTCCTCTATGGTGCTATTATTGATCCTATAGGGATCCTATAGTATGAGTATAGTGTTCCTATAGGGTGATGTGGATAACTCAAAAGGCTTGTTTTTAGCACTTTTCCGGGGTAGAGGAAAAAGTAGAAGAGAAGGCTAAAGTCGGTAAATTAAGCTTAAAATAAAACACCACCTTCCTTGTGAAAAGAAAGGTGGTGCATAGTATGTCAGGCCGCGTATAGCTGGCCTCTTATATTACTCCCCGAACGAACCCGCCGGGCCAGGGAATACCACAGGGCTTTCAGCCCCATCTTCACCCACAGTCGATACCCCGAAGAAGTAATTATCAATGATCACGTTTTCCAGTTCATAGCTGTCCACATCACCCACCATACGGCTGTACTGCCATACCGGAGAGGTGGTCAGGCGCCAGTATACTTTGTAGCCGGTAATATTCTCATCCCCGGCAGGCTCCCACTTCAGCGTGGTGCTGGCCGATACCGCTCCCTCTATGCTCACATTTTTAGGAGGTGCCGGAGCAGAAGCCAGTCCTGCCAGCGTCACCGCGTTCAGGCCCGTTACCGTAGCCGCATAGTCAAAGTCCACCTTTTCCAGCACGTCACCGTATTTTATACCGTCTTCCGTGCGCAGGTCCTGGTGCTGGCGGTCGTAGTGCTCGTACGTTTCCATAAGGCGTACCGCTGCTGCCCCTATGTCATTAAACGGACGGTGGTGGCCACCGCGACCGAAGCGGTCCAGGCGGTAGATCATCATCACATCCAGGTTAGGAAAGTACAGGTCAGACATGTGGTCAATGTAGCGCGCCAGGTTACGCGATGGGCTGTCCACCTCACCACCTGTAAAGCGGCGTATGCGGGCTTCGCGATCTGTTTCTACCGCACGCGTTCCTTCCGAAAATACCCGGACCACGGAGTTATTCACTACTCCGTTAATGCCCTCTATGTTACCGATCATGTCATTATTCAGCACCGCTTTTATCTTCCAGCCCTGTTCCTGCGACCACTTCGCCAGTATCTCACCACCCAGCAGTCCCTGCTCTTCGCCGGAGAGGGCAGCGTATACAATAGTACCCGGAAACTTATACTTCGAGAGCACGCGGGCCGCCTCTATCGCTCCGGCCACCCCGGAGGCATTGTCATTGGCACCCGGCGAGTCGTCCGTCGCATTCATCACATCCGAAATGCGCGAGTCGATGTCGCCGCTCATCATCACCACCCGGTCAGGGTCAGCCGTACCGCGCTGTATCGCGATCACATTCACTATATTGGCCGTGCCCGGCACCCTGCTCCTGTTCATTACTGTATCCTGCACATAGATCACCTCCAGACAGTTGCCACACTCTGCTGAGATACGCTCAAACTCCTTCTTTATCCAGCGCCTTGCTGCCCCTATGCCGCGTGTTTCAGAGACTGTGTCAGACAGCGTATGGCGTGTGCCGAAACTCACCAGCTTAGTAATGTCTTTTTCAATACGATCTGCCTGAGGGGCATCCGCTATCTCCTGCAGCATCATGCTATACGCAGGGCCTGCCTGCTGGCCAAAACCAGCCAGGGCCATCAATAGTAATGGAATAGTAAGTAATATCCGTAGTGTCATTCTCTCAGATTTAATTGCGGCCAGAAGTTACGAAAGGTTTTACAAAATTTTAGGAGGATACAACTTTACGCTTTCATAAGTGTACGATATATCGTACATTTGTATAAACTCAAAGACAATGAAAGCAATCACCATATCCTCTCTAAGAGCCCAAATGAAGTACTACTTCGACCTGGTTAGCAAAAGCATGGATACCATTATTGTGCCCCGGAGTAATGATGATGAGGATGCCGTAGTGATTATGTCTATTAAAGAATACAACGCCCTCAAAGAAACCGAATACCTCCTTTCTACTTCGGCTAATCGAATGGCCCTTCAGGAATCTTTAGAAGAGTACAAAAAGAGTAAAACTGTGTCCTACAATCTTGATGACGAAGATTAATGGATATAGAATTTACCCTGAGTGCCTGGAAGCAGTTTGAATACTGGGTAGATTATGACCAGGACATGGTCAAAAAAATAAAAGAACTTCTTAAAGCTATCCGGCAAAACCCCTTCAAAGGAGTGGGTAAGCCTGAGCCTTTAAAGCATGGGTTGAAAGGCTTTTGGTCACGAAGGATAAGCCACGAACACAGGTTGGTCTATAAAGTGTCAGGTACTAAAGGGGTAGATCAGAAGTGCACCATTATCCAGTGCCGCTTCCACTATGATGACTAATCAGATGGATAGCAGCAGGGGATCCTTGCAATGAGCCTGCCGGTAGTTCCGCCTTTCCCATTATGCCTTCCTGAGTTATTCATTTTCTGCTCATACCAGACTGTTCAGAACCTCATTATAAAATCATTTAGAAAGATATTCTTATCAATATCGATCTTACGGCGGATTCGCGTCCGGCTTACCCCCAGGCTTTTAGGGGTGATATTCAGCATACGGGCTATTTCCTTGTTATCAAAATTCATCCGGATAAAGGCACATATCTTCAGGTCCTTATGCGTAAGGCGCGGATAAGCCTCCATCAGCCTTTGCAGAAAGTCCTCGTGCAGCAGGTTAAAATTCTTCTCAAAATGCTCCCAGTTGTCCGCATCCTTGATTGTGTAATCAATGGTTTCCACCAGCTTTTTGATGCGCCGCTCCTCAGGGTTTCCCTTTAGCTTGCCCAGTATCGTTTTCAGCTCACTGCTTACCTGGTTCAGCTCTTCATTTCGGTGCATATTATGCAAGGTGGAAGACGCCAGTTCCTTTTTCTTATGTTCCAGTTCAGCATCCAGCTTTTCATTTCGCAGGCGGATGATCTCCTGCTCATGCTGCATTTTGTCCGCATTAGTTTGCCATAAGATACGTTTACGCTCATGGCGAACCCGGTTTCTGAAGATAAGGCCAAGGATAAGCACAGCCATAAATGCCATAGCAGCTTTAAACAGGAGCGTGTCCCAGAATGGCGGGGCGATATTGATCCGCAGGGTACGCTCTTTGCTCCACGTGCCCTCCCTCGTGGCCCCCTTCACCCTGAACGTATAGCTACCCGGGTCCAGGTTCGTATAAGTGGCTTTACGATTATCAGAGCGTGTATACGTCCACTCCTCATCAAAGCCGTCCAGCTTATAAGCATACCACTGTTGCTCCTGAGAGGAGTAGTACAGGTTGGCAAATTCTATGCTCATTAGATTATCCCTGTAGCTCAGGTTTACCTCCTCGCTGTAAGGAACCGTAGCTTCCAGGTTTTTTCCGTCATTAGAGGTGATGCTTTTATTAAAAACCAGAAAGTCAGTTAGTTCTACCACCGGGACCGACCCCTGTATCCTGATCTTATCCGGGTCAAATATATCCAGCCCATAATCTCCTCCAATGATATACTCACCTGTACTCAGCTTCTCGATAATATTAATGGCATATTCGTTCTTCTTTAGTTCGGTAGAGAGGTCCAGGTTCACAAACTCTTCCGTACGCATGTTAAAGCGCGTCATCCCATCAATAGAGCAAATCCACAGAAACCCCTCATCATCCAGCACCATGTCCAGCACCAGGTTGATGTCCACATTACGCAGATTGTTATAGCTGGTGACCTTGTTATTTTTTGTGTCAAACCTGACCACCCCCTCACCATAGGCACCTACCCAGAGTATACCTGCCTCCCCCTCTATAATACACCCCGCGTTCAGCGCTGCCATATGTTTCACTGCACCCGTCTCAGGGTCCAGCTTATCCAGACCGTTTTCTGTGCCGCACCATATATTGCCATTCCCGTCTTCGTAGATATCCCAAATGCGGTTGGATGATAGCGTATTGCTATCTCCGGGTATAGCTGTATAATGTCTGAATTCGGCCTCAGCGGGATCCTCCTTCATGTATTCGCTTCTGGCCAGCCGGTTCAGACCAGTGTCCCAGGTGCCCGCCCATATGCTGCCTTCACTGTCCTGCATAATAGCATATACCCCATTTTTACCCAGGCTCTGTGGGTTGTTTGGGTCGTGGTAATACCGTTTTAGCCTGTCGCTTTTTATGGTATAAAAGTACAGGCCCAGGTCCGTACCAATCCAGAGGCGACCCTCACTATCCTCAAAAATACTCCGGATGGTAGCACTGGAAAGTTGAGCGTCTTTCTCAAACCGGGTGACCCGCTTACGGTCTGCAGACAATATGTCTATACCGCCGTCTATCGTGCCGATCCATACAGTGCCGTCCCTGGTTTCGCACAGTGCATTTACCTGCGTGCCGGATAAGTCCCGCCGGCCTTCGCCTGCCCCATAGTGGGCAAAGCTTTCATTCATCGGATCCAGTATATCCAGCCCGCTTCCATACGTGCCTATCCAGATCAGGCCGTCCCTGTCTTCGTATATCTCCCAGAGAAGATTGGTAGCAAGGCTGGAAGCGTTGTTCTTTTCAGGTTGAAAGTTCGTAAAGGTATCCGCCTCCCGGTTGTAGAGACTCAGCCCTCCGCCGAAGGTAGCCATCCATAGCCTGCCGCGTGTGTCCTCCAGCAGTGATCGCACCACATCATTCTGCAAATGGTCCGAAGCCCCAGGCTGCGCTTCATAACAGGTAAATGCCTCCGATTCCAGATCAAAGCGACAAGCCCCGCCCCCCCATGTACCTACCCATAGCTTACCGTACTTATCTTCTATGATCTTATTGATCACATTATTCGACAGGCTGTTAGGGTCATTCGGATCGTGAAGATAGTAAGTGAATGTTTCCTGCTCCCGGTTAAAAAGCACCAGGCCATTGTCTTCAGTGCCTATCCAGTACCGCCCGTTTTTATCTACATAAAAGTCATTGAGAAAGGGCCCCGGCAGCGGGGTCGAATCATTTTTATAATGATAAAATGTCTCCGTAGCAGGGTTAAACCGGTTAAGCCCCCCCCCATATGTAGCCAGCCATAGCATGCCTTCAGCATCTTCATATATGTGTCGGATATTATCATGGCTCGGGCCGGCAGCAGGGTTTTCCTTATCCGGATAGTAATTCGTAAACTGATCCTTTACGGGGTCATACCTGCTCAGGCCTCGGTCCGTACCTATCCAGAAGATGTGGTTTTGGTCTTCCATGATCGCATACACCGTGTTATCCGCGATCATGTTCAGGGTATGATAAGGAGGGGCACTGCGGTTAAAGATATGAAAGGAGTATCCGTCAAACCGGTGTAGTCCGGCAAAGGTACCTACCCAGATAAATCCTTTACTGTCCTGGTAGATAGTAAGCACGTGATCCCCCACCAGGCCTTCTTTAATAGAAATATTACTGAAGCTGGCTGAAATGGACTGCGAATAAGCATTTGGAACCAATAGGATCAAAATGAGGCTAATCCATAGATGCACTTTCATATCCTTACTGAATAGACTTTAATCCGAATATTTCATGGTACTAACAATAAATGGACAAACATTTTACTAAAAAAATAGCAGAATGGGCGCAGCTTGCAGGTTTTTTCGAGAAAAAGCCTCAAGAAACGCTGCCGGGGCATACTGTCGCAGCTGGCAGCCAGTTCATACTTCGTGCCTTGAGACCTCTAGAGTTGGGCTTACGGTCAATAAAGGTTATAAACAGGTAAGGGTATAATCTGGCAGGCATATAGATAGCCACATTTATTTCTGCCGCTAAGTCAGGGTAATGTCAAGACTATTTTGGCCCTGCTGTAGGTCAGTTCCAAATACCATTTGCGCCCGTAAGTATGAGCGGGCGATCATCCGTTATAAGAATGGTGTGTTCATGCTGGGTTACATATCCACCCTTATTACCTACCAGTGTCCAGCCATCATTCAGCTCCACAGCCATGGTGGAGGTGGTAGAAATAAAGGTTTCTATAGCCACCGTAGTGTTCTTTCTGAATCTTTCCAGGTTAGTCTTGTCCCTGCAGTTCAGTATATTTTCCGGCTTTTCGTGCAGGCTCCTGCCTACCCCGTGGCCGGACAGGTTTCTGATGACCTTGTAGCCCGCTTTTTTAGCCTCTGTTTCTATCAGGTAGCCAATGTCGGATATTTTGACACCCCCTTTTATGTTTTCTATAGCCTTGCGCAGGATGTGTTTGGAGGCATCTACCAGTGGCTGATGGTTATGGATGTCTCTGCCCAGCACAAAGGACCCACCATTATCCGCCCAGAAACCATTGAGTTCCGCCGATACGTCTATGTTTATCAGGTCTCCCTCTTTCAGCTTCCTGCCAGCCGAAGGTACGCCGTGTGCAGCCTCTTTATTAACGCTTATGCAGGTATAGCCGGGAAATCCGTACGTTTCATAAGGAGCAGACCGGGCACCGTAGCTCTTCAGGATTTCCCCTCCGTATTCGTCCAGCTCTTTAGTCGTCATGCCCACCTGCACATACTCCCTCATACGTCTGAGGGTAGTGCCTACCACCTCACTTATCTCTTTCATTCCCGTGAGCTCAGATTCCTTATTGATCGACATGTTTATTCTGTTTTATTCGCTATAAATTTTCACGCTTGTATGTAACTGTCTGCCGGCACTATTGATTTATGCCCTTGCAAAATAGCTTATCCGGGTAAGGAATAGCCTTACAATCTGGTTTTTATCAACTGAGGCCTCACTACCTTTGTATTACAGGTTATGTGCCAGGCGATAATATGATTTCGAAAGATTCCCGTTCGAAGCGAGCGTATATCCGGAAGGAGCAGAAAAAGGAGAAGCTACATTACCGTATCATCATCGGGCTGATGATCATCTCGGTGATCTATCATTACTTTATTTCCCCCGATACCATTGGGTCAGACCCACGCTATACTACCTATATTTTTATACTACACACTGTAGCAGGAGCTATAGGCCTGGGTGTCTACCGTGGGCAGTTCCTACTATACCGTTTCGTGACGAATAAAGGCATAGGCATCCGCGCTTTCATCCTGGTATTTTATACTATACAGGGCTTGCTCTTTTCTTTTTTTAGCATCGGTACCTTTGCCCGGGCAGGGTGGGAATACGCCAACTATCAGCAGGCTATTCATAGCTCTGCAGAAGAGCATGTTTATGAGATTGATCGCTTCTGGACTAAAGATGATCCTTCTATCGACTTCTATATGGATGGGCACTTTGAGAAGATAGAAGTAAGCTACAAAGACATAAAAGCCTATAAGGATGAGAACCCCGAAGACTTCGAGCTACATCTGCGCACCCGAAAAGGGATCTGGAATTACTACCTGTTGGAAAGCTGGTCGATAAGCCGGAAGTAGATATAGGTGTCGCTATTTCAAATCTTATATGCTGTGCTTTACTTCCCAAACTATCGCTAGTTTAGCCATAGGCGTAACTTGTGATGGATCAATTTGGCCAGTTTGTCTCATGGGAGCCCTTTGGACCAACTGGCCCTACTTAGTTTAAGGGCGCCATGCAATAGATCGTGCTCGTACGGACTGGATTGGACTAAAATTGCAGGCTTGTGGTATTTACTTCTATTTGTGGAGGTATATATCACGTTCCGCGAGATTACATTTCAGGGATTTCATTGTATGCGGCGTGCAACGTGACGCGCCAGGTACAAGCGCGATGCTCATATCTTTACCCCACCACTTTAAAGTACAATTTAGTAAGTTAGGGTAAACAGCATGCAATAGGGTAAAGAACGGCGATCGGCGCTTGAACTAAGTGCTATTTTTTTTTTGTACCAAAGGGATATAAGGAGTGCAGTACAAACTTATACTTATGCTATGGTAAGACTTTCCTCATTTTATATAAAGGATTATCTTTTGCCATTATACATTGAAAATGGGATTCGAAAGCATAATATCTGGCCACATTGCTGTAAATTCATCACCAAAACTAGATGAGCAGCTTGAATTATTAAGGCAGGAGATAAATAATCTGCCTAGCTTGAATGAAGATGTATACCCTTTCCTTCCAAAGGATATATTTCATATCTCTATACCAAATTCCGTAGATGCTAATCCTATTCAAATCTCTTACAGATCAATAATGATCACTTTTGCTATGAGCGTGAAACAATTGGAGGATGATTTGGGTGAGTGGATTAACAAATTTGAAACCTTTTTAAAGAAATTACCCAATGCGTATGAATCAAAAATAATTGTAAAGCTCGATCCCTACACTACAGGAGGCTTTAATGATGGGTATTTAAATTACTTCTGGGAGAAGAATACTGATATGAAAGGAAATAGTAAATGGAGATTTGATGGTGACCCGATAGAACTACAAGAATATTGCAAGATCCGTAATAAGGAAGTTGCACAAATGTCTCCCGAGCTTAAATCAAAAATAGTTAGTAATTTTGAATGGCTAGGCAATCAGGTAGGTAAAAACATAAGACTTGATGATTATATCACTACCAACAAAGGAAATTACGATAGACATTTCACACAACATAGTTCTTTAGGGTTTAATTTAGATTCATTTGGGGTTAGAACTAGCGGAGCAGTAGCATCATTAAAAGGTGATCAGCAGTTTTTTGAATTCAAAGTAGATAATATAGTTGGAATTGATAGATCAATGTCCACTCTTGAAATTGACTCTGATATGGGTAATAAATGCAGTAGAAGAATTGTTATCACCATCGAGAATAGCTAATTAATTTAGCCTTCATACACACGTATCGCACTTCTAATGAATGTCGATTTTCTAATTAGGATCGGCTTTTTTATTGCACCATTCACGGGCTTGATCAAGGGATCTTGCGCTCAGGGGAGCGCGGTACAAGCGAAATGCTTGCACTAAAGGGTGTGGGGTTGGATAGCATAGCCCCCACTTAGTTCAAGGGTCTCCTTTGGACTAAACTAGCAGAGAAGTTTACTGCTACTACTAACAGTAGTGGTGTACGCTACGGTCTGCCAGATTGCACAATAAGGCGTGCGTGCACAGGCGGATGCTCATATCTTTTGTGCCAACGATTGTTGGGTCAGGCTGATTTATATTTTAATCAACGGCAGTACAAAAAAGAAACCCCCGCACCATTTAGTATAATGGAGCCGGGGGTTTACTAAACAGACGGGTAAGTCTATTCTTTTATAAATAATTTGGTGACGGGCCTTTTACCGGCCACCTCCATTTGCAGGATATACACACCGCCCCGCAGCCCTTGGGTATCCAGTGTAAAGGTGGCAAAGCGGCTCTCACCAGCCCGCACCACTCTGCCGGAGGGGCTTACTACCCGGTAGGCAACCGGGCCTTCGGTTTCTGTTACCACATTCAGCCGGTTCGTCACCGGGTTAGGGAACATCTTCACCTTATCCACATTAGTTTCCAGGTCGGCAATCCCCGGATTATCCGTTGCCGCCCGGGCCGGGGCACCGCCGTACGTAAGGCCGAAGCCATACTGGAAGAGCGGATCACCATAAATAGGCTCCAGTAGTTCACCCGCGGCTATCTTGGCCCGGATCTCCTGCCGCTCCGCAGAGGTAGCACCCAGGTCGAAGGGTATGTCCCAGCGCTCATTGGTCGTGCTGAGCTGGTCTCCGCCTATCTGGTCCATAGAGCGCGGTAGCTGCCAGGGCAGTTTACCCTTAGGCGCGTAATCTCCGAAGAGCACATCAGCCACTGCAGGCCCGCCACCGTCTCCGGGGCGGTAGGCCAGGAATACCGCATTGGCGTCACTGACCAACTGAGTAAGTACATAAGGACGGGGGGAGATCACCACCACAATGTAGGGGATACCCATAGCCCGCACCTCATTCAGTCGCGTGCTGTCAGCTTCCACTTCATTTCTGAAGTAAGTGTCATGCACATACGGTTTGGTCTTTTCCCAGGCCGTGGCGTGAGTGTAAGAACCTTCACCTACCACCACTACAGCCGCAGTAGGGTTCGGTGCATTGTCCTGGTATACATTAATACCCCGGCTGGCACCTTTTTCCTGTATAGCCTCCAGGATGTTCTTTGCTCCATATTCCCAGTGAAAGGCAGTCGTCCAAACCGTATGGCTTTCCCCGTCATCCGCGCGTGACCCTGTTACCAGCAGATTGGCACCCGAGGGCAGGTTCAGCGGAGCCGTACCATCATTTTTGATCATCGTGATTGATTCCCTCGCAGCTTGCGTCACTATATCAAGGCTCTGCTGGGTGTGGAATGCATTCGGTCCGTTCACCGGGTCCCCATAAGGGTCTTCGAATATACCCAGGCGGAATTTTACATCAAGCACCTTGCGCACCGCATCATCAATCCGGGTCATGCCCACCTCACTGATGAAGCCACTCATGGTAAAGCCCACCGCTCCGGGGTCGGCACCACCCATCACATCCGAACCCGCAAGCGCCGCTGCCGCCCAGTTTCCTGAAGGTAGCCAGTCCGTACAGATGATCCCCTGAAAGTTAACCGTATCGCGCAGGTAGTCCAGTATAGGCTTAGAGTCACCCGCACCCGGTCCGCCCGGATCCAGGAAGCTGCTGCCTGCATAACCCGGCATAATGCTGCCGGCGCCGGCATCCATATTGGCAAACCACGGTTTCATGTGGTATTTGATACTGATACCGTCAAATACAATACCGGCCTCACCCCCGGCGCCCTCTCCCGGCCAGTGCTTGGTAGTGACCAGTACCGAGTTCGGGTTCAGCTCCGGGCCGGCCTGCAATCCTGCCACCAGGGCACGGGTCTGTGCCGCTGCAAATTCAGCATCCTCCCCACCGCCTTCCTGTATCCGCGGATACAGCGCCTTGGTACCTACCTCCGCCAGGGGAGCCAGCGTACCCCGAAAGCCTACTGCCGTCTGCTCCATCTGCTGCACCTTACCACATTGGTAGGTCAGATCCAGGTTACGCGAAGCCGCCATACCGATCTGAGTAGGGTAAGAGGTTTTATACCCATGAATACAATCACCTAGTGACACAAAGGGAATGCCCAGCCTTGTCTGTGCCGTTGTCACCTGGTAGTTATACAGGTCCGAAGGCATGGCCGGGCCAAAGTGCCAGCCCGATATGGGAAACAACTGAGCATTGTAGAACATCTGGTAAGCCTTTTCCTCATCCGTCATACGAGACATCAGGTCATTTACCCGAACCGCTATCGGCTGGCGCCAGTCCTCATAAGGTTCTATGCTGCCATTTTTATTCAAATCACGGCATCCGTTTATGATCCCCACGCCATCATCCATCGTTTCCACCTCCGGCAGGTATACGCTGAACCGACCCACATCCGAGTAGGCAGGCCCGCTGCCTGTTTGCGCTACGATGTACCACTTGTACGTCCACCGGTCACTCAGGGGTGTTTGCAGTGTAAAACTGGTGCCGCTTGTTTCGCCTACTTTCGTAAAGCGATCCAGCAGGCTGCCCCACTGGCTCCAGTCGTAGTCCTCACGCGTAATATTCACCCACACCTCATAAGTAGTGGCTCCCCCTGCTGCATTCCAGTTCAGCGTTGGAAAACGGGTAGTGGTTACCATCGCCCCGCTGGCCGGTGATATCACATTAAAAGTAGAGGGACCCGGAGGTACCGGATCAGGGTTAGGGTTCGGGTTTACCGCAGGCAGGTCGCCTGGGCCACTGCCCGGTGAGTACACTTCAAACTCAAACAGCGAGTAGCTCCAGGCCGTGTTGCGCTCCAGGCCATTCATCCGGATATACTGGCCCGTACCGTTAAACAGCAGGTCATCCGTACGCGGCTCCTCCGGCAGGTTTTCTTCGTTGAATTCATAGACCGTCGTCCAGTTCACCGCGTCATCAGACACCTGTATCTGGTAGTGCTTACCACTGGCCGTCTCCCAGTGCAGGACCGCCCGGCCCAGTTCATACCTCTGGCCCAGGTCCAGGTAGATCCATTCGTTATCCGTAAACCCACTTTCCCAGCGGGAGGTAATATTACCATCCACCGCAAAACCACCTACGTTTACCCCGTCGCCACGGACAGAGGAGGTATAGGCCGTAGTAGATAGGGCAATGTTTCCTACAGCGATGATACCACCGCCTCCGCCATTACCGGCAGACTGCGTGGTAAAGGTAACGGAGGCACCCGGAGAGCTATTACCGGCAGCATCCACCGCTTTTACAATAAACGTATACTGCGTTTCCGGGCTAAGATTACTTACCGTAAGGGCCGTTATGCTGGCATCCACCGTATTTTGCGGGCTACTGCTGCCCGACCGGAATATCTGGTAGCCCGTCACCCCCACATTATCCGTCGCAGCCGACCAGCTTAGATTAGAAGCATACACTGCCGGCTCAGCCACCAGGTTACCCGGATCCGAAGGAGCCTGTGTATCACCGCTGCCACTGTTTTCACCGCCGTAAACCCTCATTTCCCATACGGAATAGCCATATGCCGGCAGCGCACGGGTGACCCCTTTCAGGAAAATGTACCGCCCTGCTACCGAAGAGTTGGTAGTCACCTGGTCGATGCCCCCGTCACTGTCCGTTACCGAGGCAATCACCGTAGCGGCATTAATGTCATTAGTAGTGCCCAGGCGGATCTCATACGCCGTCGCATAGGCCGCTTCCCAGCTCAGGTCTACCTGGCAGATAGTCTGGCTGCTGCCAAGGTCGGCCATCAGCCACTCATCAGCATTAAACGCACTGGCCCAGCGTGTGCCAGGGTCCCCGTCAAAAGCCGAAGCCGCGATAAACGGCCCTTCTGCAGAGGAAGACTGGGCCGGCTGGTTCAGGGCCAGGTTAGCAGAGGTATTACAGCCACCACCGGCTGCATTCACCCCTAAGCTCACCGCATCGGCCGCACTGTTAGCCGCCCCGTCATTTACCACTAGGCTGAATGTATACGTATTGCCTGCCTGCAAACCTGATACCACTGGGGAGGCCACGTTGGCACTGGAGAGACTGGCAGAAGGTCCTGCCGTCTGCGACCACTGATAGGTGAGGGCTGAGGGGCCATTATCAGGATCATAACTTCCCGTACCATCCAGCGTGGCCGAAGTCTGCCCGCTCAGGGTCTGATCCGCCCCCGCATTTGCCACGGGCGCCTGGTTGGAAGCCCCTGCCTGCCCATATACCTCAAATTCCCACAAAGAATAGCCCCAGGGGTGCAGCTTATTATAGCCATACATGGCAATGTAGCGACCCGAGCCACTCAGCCCCGTCAGGTTATCTACCCGCGCCGCATCAGCCATACCCGTTTGGGTTGAGATAACGGTCCAGTCCGCACTGTTAGGGTCCGGCGTGCTGTTCACGTCCGATACCATCACATGATAACTTTCAGCGCTGGCCCGTTCCCAGTTCAGCGTTACTGAACTGATAGAGGTAGCTTGTCCCAGGTCAATTTTGATCCAGGAGGGAGAAAGATAGTCAGAAGCCCAGCGGGTGCCGCCGTCTCCGTCTATTGCATTGGCCGGTACCATACCCGCCTCACTGGTAGAGGCGGTCACGGCTTTATTCAGTGCCAGGTTCTGGCCCCGGACCTGCCAGGCGCACATGATCCCCAGCAGAGTTAGAAGATATAGAATACGTTTTTTTGTCATGGTTTAGGATGGGTTTGTTTTCTCATAATTGGTTGATAAAAAGATGTTTGTACATGAAATTGGTGTTTTGAAAAGGCAAAGCAGGGGCTGCCTTCCTATGCTCGGAAAGTATATTTAGTCAGGTGTCTTATTGTATGGGAGAGGGGGTAAAAAAATAGCCCGTCTCACTGCCCGGGAGCAGCGGACGGGCCTGCATTCCTACCTTTTCACGAATCGAATCGTCTTTTCCTTTGATCCGGTAAGGCGGAAAATGTATATGCCAGGTTGCAGATGCTGTATATCCAGCGTTTGCCTACTGGCGGTAAGTCGCTCAGATATAAGCTGCTCACCCAGTAGGGTAAGTACTTCCACCCGGTCACCCTGGCGGTAGGTTTCGGTGAATACGGTCAGCTCATCCATGGCAGGGTTAGGGAAAATGGCCACATTGACCTGCTGCCGGGCAGGTGCCATGCGTGTGCCTGTAGCCACACCCCCATAAACTTCCATTTCGTATAAGGAATAGCCGTATGGCAGCGCCCGGCTCAGCCCCTGCATCCAGAGATACCGTCCGGCTACCGATGCGTCTGTGCCCACCATGTCCGTGCCTCCGTCACCATTAGTTACCGTGGCGATCACCACAGAAGAGGCAAGGGCCGTTGTGCTGCCAAGCCTGATCTCATAGGCCGAGCCGTAGGCCGCTTCCCAGTTCAGTACTACCTCACATACGCTATAGGTAGCTCCCAGGTCCACACGGATCCACTCATTATCCGTGAAGCCACTGCTCCAGCGCGTACCGCCGTCACCGTCAGTAGCATTGGCAGCAGCAAAGGGCGCTTCTGTTGAAGAGGAAGCAGCGGGCTGGTTCAGCGCCAGGTTAGTCGTTCCGCAGCCGGCCGGCGCGGCATCCACCCTTACTGATACACTCGAAGCACTGCTGGCAGCACCGTCACTTACCGTCAGTTGGAAAGTATATGAGTTGCCAGCCGAAAGCCCTGATATAGCCGTGGAAGCAGCCGAAGGAGCGGCGATACTTACAGCAGGCCCTGCCGTTTGCGTCCAGGTGTAGCTCAGGGCTGAAGGTCCGCCATCAGGGTCACTGCTGGCACTGCCATCAAGTGTTGCAGAGGTTGCTGTGGAGCTGAGCGTCTGATCGGGCCCTGCATTGGCTACCGGTGCCTGGTTGGCCGGAGTGCTACCGGAAGTACCGTACACTTCAAACTCCCAAAGAGAATAACCCCAGGGGTGCAGCTTATTAAAGCCATACACAGCGATGTAGCGGCCTGAGCCACTCAGCCCCCTCAGGTTATCTACCCGCGCCGCATCAGCCATACCCGTTTGGGTAGAGATAATGGTCCAGTCCGCACTATTAGGGTCCGGCGTGCTGTTCACATCAGACACCATCACATAGTAGCTCTCTGCACTGGCCCGTTCCCAGTTCAATACTACCTCCTCTATACTGTAGCCCTGCTCCAGGTCCACCATCATCCACGCCGTGGGGCCATACGCACTGGCCCAGCGGGTATTGACGTCCCCGTCGTTACCCGATCCTGCCAGGTAAGGACCTTCCACAGATGAGGCCGAGGCTGTTTTGTTCAGTGCCAGGTTATCATTGCCCCCCGTGGCTGAGGTTACCGTAATGACCGTTTGCTCAGTATCAGAAAGTGAACCGTCCGATACAGTCAATACCGCCGTGTAGCTGCCTGCCGCATTATAAGTATGAGCTACCGTGGCCCCTGTGCCCGTAGCACCGTCACCAAAGTCCCAGCTATAGCTAAGGCCATCGGCGTCCGGGTCTGAGGAACCTGAGGCATCGAAGCTTACGGCGTGCGGAGCCTGCCCGCTGGCATTGTCCACCGTAAAGCTGGCTACTGGTGCGCCATTCTCTCCACCACCCGTACTCACATTGAAATGATTTAGGTTAATCACACCCTGAGCAGCCTCCAGCCTGATAACATGATTACCCGCCGGTATGCTGATCGTCGTATTTACATTTGTCCAGCTCTGCCAGCCGCCGGTAACTCCAAAGCTCACACTACCTTGCTGTGCCCCGTCTACCAGGATGGTAAGGGTACCGCCCAGTGAATCACTGGCTACCCTGAAGTCCATGTCAAATGTCCCACCCGTGGCCGCATTCACATTATATTCCAGCCAGTCACCAGCTTCCATCTCGCTCATGTTCAGGAACCCGCTCTCGTCCTCAGTCGGCTCCGGCCGCGTACCGCTCATGGTAGTGTAGTTTTCGGCCTCTACCAGGCCAGGTACCGCATGATAGTACGCAGGGTCATGCACAGGCATATTCACATACATCTGCCCCAGTTCCGTAAGCACACCCGACTGCTGATCCAGCAGCGCAATGTAGGGAGGGCCCGTATGGCGTCCCGTAAACCAGGCGTAGCGCTCCACATCCGGGTCATTCTCCATATAATCCACCGCCTGCACCAGGTAGCGCTTCTGCTCTTCCAGCGTGGGGTCATTTTCCCAGTTGGCAAACTCTGTCATCCAGATAGGCTTACCGTATTTTTTAAATAGCCCTACATACCATTCTACCGCACTCACATGCCCCATGTAGGCATGGATAGAGATCGCATCCACACGACAGTCTGTACACGCAGCAAAAAAGTCGTCCAGGTACTCGATAGGGTCCGTGTAGGTCGTGCCGTTTTCAGTCACACAGCTACCGCAGAAGTTCATGGCCGGGCTCACGATCTTCAGCCCGAACTCATCCGCTATCGCTTCCAGGCGGGGCCATTCCGCCGCCGCTTCCGAAGGCGTCATATTCGCCTGCTCCAGGAAGTTTGGCTCGTTCCAGCCCAGTACATATTCCGCTTCCGGATGAGCAGAAAGCCAGTCTCTCATCGCCTGCTCATTAAATCCGCCGTTCCAGGCCATGGGTACAAATTCCACCCCATAGTTCTGGTACACATCCTCTATCTGCGCATCAGGCTGATGGAACCAGTTATACCACCAGCTGATACCCTGAGATATTGCCGCCATGTCAGCCTCCGAGTGGCTGCCATACCCAAGGCCGCGTTTCTGACTCTTGACCCTACCGTACGAATTATTGACAAAGATGTATTGCTCCGCCACCGAAGACGAGGTACTGTCAGCTACAGTCAGCCTTACCGTATAGTTACCGTTTGCCGTAAAGGTATGCTGTGCCGTCACGCCGGTCGCCGTACTGCCGTCACCGAAGTCCCAGCTATACGTAAGGGCATCGCCATTCACATCAGTTGACTTACTGGCGTCAAAGTCCACTACCAGTGGGGCGGGACCACCTGTGGCTGATGCAGTTATGATAGCCGATGGCGGGCGGTTTACCGGTGTGCCTCCCGCGCCGGGGTCCACTGCAGCCTCACCACCTGAAAAGTAAATGTTGTCCACAGCGATATCGCTGATCTCTGTGGTGCCCAGCAACTGGAAGAGCTGCAGCACCTGCATCATATCCACCACATCTGACAGTTCTGATACAGGGATCGTAATATCATGCCACTGGCCATCGCGGACAAAACCATACGGGTCCTGCCCGTTACGGAACCAGATCCACTTCTGCCCGATGTCATTGACCGTTCCGCTCTTCATGCCCACACGGAAATCCGCCGTGCTCGTCGTTTTCATAGAAAAATGAAAGTAGCCGTTCGGATTGTCGAAGGCAGACAGGTTAAACGCGCTGCGACCCGTCAGTCCCATGCCGAACCATCCTGCACCCGTAGAGGTGAAAGACAGGGCGCTATTGCCCTCAGCAGCAGTGGTAGGCAGGACTTCCAGCGTATTTTCCCAGATAAACAGGTCACCATTGACCCCAAAGCCAAACTCACCCGCGTCCTTATTAGCAGGAGTCTCCGTATACACCCCGAAGTTACCGTATTCGGGTGCCGGCAGAGGCACACTTTCAGACCAGTAAATGTCATCGAAAGCAATATCGAACGTATCGGCAGGGGCCGTGCCGGACGCTGTAAATACCTGGTTGATGGTTTGGAAGTCCACATTGTTAAACTTGTTCAGCGGTATGGCCACATCATGCCACTGCCCGTCACGTACCAGGCCGTATTCCTCTCCGCCGGCAGCCAGTACCACCGACCCTCCGGCAGCAGCCGTGCTGGCTATGCCTATGGTGATATTGCCCGTGGTCGTAGTCTTACACTTAAAGTGAAGGTACCCGTTAGTGTAGTACCTCATGTTCTGGTCGGTCGAGTGAATACCCATGCCCCACCAGTTGCCGGGCGCTACCTCATAGCTTAGTACTGCGCCCCCTTCGGCAGGCGTATCGTTTACCGATACCATATTATTCCACAGGAAGATGTTGTTATTCGGGTCACCGAAATTCAGATTCTCCTCCACCAAAGTGGTCTCTGTGAATATCCCAAAGTTGTTCCTCCTTGCGTAATCCTCCGCCTGGTACATTTCCGTGTGCTCATTGGCATACAGGCGCACATAGTCTACATACATTTTGGCCGGAAAGGGCGCCGTGATCTGCGCCGGGTCAGTAATTTCAACAAAGTTATAGCCGCCCACCGCCAGGTTCAGCAGAATGAAGTTCGGGTTGTGAAACTCCGACAGGTTAGGGTCGGTTATATCCTGCGTAAAGTGAGGCACACCATCTACCGAAATAACCATTTCCGTAGGCGTCCAGTCAAGCCTGAACGTATGGTAGTCCTCGTAAAAATTTACTGCCAATGTAGTATCCTCAGCATGGTCTGCCTGCAACCAGTCGCTCCAGGTACCCTCATCATGCCACCAGTGCGTGGCCGCAATAGCCGTACGGTTGGCCGTGCCATTATCAATGGCCGACTTAACCCCCGCCTCCAGGATGTCCGTCTCCCCACAGTGAGGCCAGCCCACCTGGCCGAAGTCGCTGCCCATCATCCAGAAGGCAGGCCACAGCCCGTTCGCTATGTCCGGCAGTTTGATCCGGGCTTCCAGCGAGCCGTATTTGAATGAGAACCGCCCGATCGTTTCCAGGCGGGCAGAGGTAAACTGCTTACCTTCATAGTCTTCTTTCCGGGCTTCTATGACCAGGTTACCGTTTTCTATATAGGCATTTTCACTGGCTGCCGTATAGTACTGCAACTCACCGTTGCCGTTCCCGTCACCACCCGTCCCATAGGTCCAGACAGAGCGGTCTATTTGTGTGCCATCGAACTCATCCGACCACACCGGGTTTTGTGCCATTAAGGTCATATGGGTCAGCATCCCGGCACAGAGGAGCAACCACCTGAGAGATATAGGTAAATGTTGTGTCATACAGATTTGGAGAATGGGTTATGTATAAGAGAGCCATCCGGCATGTACCGGATGGCTCTAGGTTAATTTATTGCTTGGTAAAGCGGAACGTATCCGTAGAACCTTCAATCCTGAGTAGGTAAATACCAGGCTGTAAGCTGCTTACATCAAATGTGGCACCTTGGTCCGTATCCGCCTTCAGTTTCATCACCTGCTTACCGGTAGCTGTATAGATCCGTATGCGGTCGCCAGTTTGCAGACTTTTCGAGCGGAAGTTGAGTACAGACTGCACAGGGTTAGGGAACAGCATCATCGCATCGGTCAGATCATTATCGGCCGGGCTCATCCGGGTGCTGACAGAGGCACCGTATACCTCCATTTCATATAGCGAATAGCCATAAGGCAGTGCCCGGCTTATGCCCTGCATCCATACGTAGCGTCCGCTCACAGTCTGGTCAGTGGTAACATTGTCGATGCCGCCGTCACCATTCGATACACTCGCAATTACCTGTGAGGCCGCCAGGTCAGTGGTGGCACCAAGCCTGATCTCATAAGCATTGCCATAGGCCGCTTCCCAGTTCAGCACCACTTCGCATACGGCGTAAGTTCCCCCCAGGTCCACCCGGATCCACTCATTGTCCGTAAAGCCGCTTCCCCAGCGCGTGCCAGCATCACCATCGAAGGCATTAGGGGCCTCAAAAGGCGCTTCGAATGTAGACGATACCGCCGGCTGGTTCAGCGCCAGGTTAGCCGTACCACAGGTTACCACCGGCGGCTCATTGCCCTGGGTGCCGTATACCTCTACTTCCCAGAGCGAGTAGCCCCATTCGTGCAGCTTGTTGTAGCCATAAATGGCGATATAGCGGCCGCTGCCACTCAGTCCACCCAGGTCATCTTCACGGGCCGCATCAGCCATGCCCGTTTGGGTAGAGATGATGGTCCAGTCGGCACTATTAGGGTCAGGTGTGCTGTTCACATCCGATACCATCACGTGGTAGCTCTCTGCACTCGCCCTTTCCCAGTCCAGTACCACCCGGCTTATGTCATAAGTATCCTCCAGGTCCACCTTCATCCAGGCAGAAGCTCCGTATTCGCTTGACCAGCGGGTATTTCCGTTGCCATCATTGCCTTGCGAGGTTAAATAGGCCCCCTCTACGGAGGATGATGTAGCCGGTTTGTTCAGTGCCAGGTTATCATTGCCGCTGTTACCCGGACTAACCACTATCTGTACCGAGGCTACATCGCTGTACGTGCCATCAGATACCGTTACCGTGGTATTATACGTGCCGGATGAGGCATACGTATGCTGTACCGCTGCCCCGCTGCCTGAGGTGCCATCACCGAAGTTCCAGCTATAGCTCAGCACATCACCATCAGGGTCCGTAGATCCGCCGGCATCAAAGCTCACCACCAGTGGAGATTGTCCCGTAAGCGGAGTGGCAGAGAGTGAAGCTACCGGTGCCCCGCCCGATACAGGCGCCGAACTATTGTACAGCGTATGGCCCGGTACCGTAAAGGAAGTTACCTGCGAGCCATTCAGGTACACCTGGCACACCTGTGCCGAAGGAGAGGGGTTATACACCACGTGCGTCACCTCGTTATTGTCATTTACAAAGGTGGCACTCATCGGCATAGACATATGGTAGTCGAAATTAATCGTACCCAGGTTCTGCAGCGCATGCGCATAGTAGTAACTGATACCACCGGTGTAAGGTGACCGTATCACGTCCTCCTCTTCCTGGTCAGACGATACCCAGTACTGATCCAGCTTCTGGGTCACATATTCAGGGTCGAAAAGCATCTTAAAACCGAAGAGCACATTGGCCCAGTCACGGCCTATTTCCGCCTCCGTGACCACACCACCGTCTGTCCGGCCGGCATCACCATTCGCATTGTAATAAGTGTACATTTCGTCCAGCAGGCCCTGGTAGTAAGTATCCGCTTCCGCTTCTGTAAAGAGGTCATTGAAATAATGGAATCCGGGACTGATGGGCAGCATCTGTATACCGTGAATCCACTGCGGATCAGTGCCAAAGTACGTGCCGTAAACATAGCCGCCCGGCCACATAATTCCTACCACATCGTGGCGGCTGTCATAGTTGGAAGGCCATATATCCCCATACTGGTTAAACCAGTACTCAAGCGTGGCCCGCGACTCATACATGTAGCCAAAGGCACCCGCATCGCGCATCTGGTCATTTCCCAGTACCGAGCCCAGGAAGAACATTGCATGCCACGACTGCATCGCCTCAGAGGTGCTCTCCTGGTTATTTCCGTTAGGAGAGGACACCCCGCCTGCATAAGAGTGGCCCATCCACGGATCAAAAGTCCGCATAAAGGGGAAGTTGGCATCTGAGCGGTCCCAGTTAGCGTACTGCTTAGCCACCATAGTTAACATCCCCTCATACTGGCCCACAAAGGCAGGGTCAGCCATCCCCGCCAGGGCCGCCGCCTGTATCAGGTATCCGTAGTGAAAGTGGTTATCCGTAAATACACCTGAATAATAGCTTTCATTAAACCCAACCAGGGCCTTCCACTGAGGGTACCACGCATAGTAGCGTTCCGTTTCCCCCGGCGTATACGTACACCAGTCGGTAATAGCATCCTTCAGTATGCTCAGCAGCGTATTATAATCCGGGTGATTAGTCTCCTTAGCCATCAGCATATATTTAGCTATCCTTACCAGGTCCTTGCCCCCCCAGTACGTGTCCGTACCGTAAGGCTCCGCCTGGGCCTGCAGGTTAGCCGTATATTCACTGATCAGCGTGGTCATGCGACCCGGCTGGTAGGGGTTGGCGCCGCTTTCAACCTTCGGCGCCGTGTAGTGAGGCAGTATGCCGCTAAACGAATAATTGAAAGAGAAGCTCGTGCCTGCCGCCACCTGCATAGTGCCACGCGCCTGCTTATACGTAATGCCCGTATAGCTCGCAGTAGAGCTAAGCGCTGTACGGTAATGGTGAGGCAAAAAGCCCTGTAGCATCGCAGTCTCTCCTGCACCACGGATATTAGCCGTAGCCGCCGTCCAGGTCGCATTCATTTCACCGCCGTTGATGTCATAATTCCAGCTCACCGTAGTATTCGTTGGCTTTACATACGCATAAGGGTGCATGGTAGCAGCAGCAGCGGCATTTGGCAAACCAGAAAAGACAAGGTAGTTAGCACCGGATCCCAGGTTGATGGTTAGCAGATTGCCTGTAAGGCCTCCGCGAGATACGGTCGAACCCGCCGGCATGTGTACGCCATAATACGTGTCCCAGTATTCAATCACAAAATACTCCCCGGTAAAAGGAAATGAGATAGGGTTACCCCCGGCATCCAGGTAGCTCGCGCCATGGTAGCATTCCACCTGGGGCGTAAAACCCTGGATCTCCGTCCACACAAAGGGGCTGCCGTGTACAGCCTTCAGGTTGAAGTACTTGTTGTTTATGTCTTCATATACCTTCGCATCTACGGACCAGTCCGACCAGTCGGTAACTATGGTGCGGGCAGGAGCAAAACCGGCGCCTTTTAGTACGACAGGGAAGTCCATCATAAGATCATTACCAGCTGCATTCCACTTAGTAGGGTGATAGATGTTCAGCCCCTGTTCACTGGGGTCGACGACGAGTGGCATAGCCCACAGGCGGCCACCAAGTTCGTCGCTTTCATCATAGATAAGGTTTGTCCACCAGTCGTTAGTAGGTATCGGGCGGGTTTCGCCATCCTGCACGTCTATCTGCGCATTCGTGGCGATCTCCGTAAAAGTACCGTCCATTTCATGAGTAGGAGGGTAGGAGGCGTAGCTTCCCGGCCCTACTGACACAGCCGTCTGGGCATGGGATTGATAAGAAAAAAGTAATGCCACCAAAGGCACTACCATGAGATAAAGCTTTCTCATAGATTTGGGGTTAGTTGTTCAATGACATGCGATAGGTGAGCCGGTTGAATGACCTATTTCAGCAGATGAAATCCACAGGAAATACTGAGTCGGTGGCACACAAAATCAATAGAAGCAATATCCCCTATACACAGGCAAAAACCCATTTTCAGGATATAACAAGTATCCAGCAATCGTATAACAAACGTATAACAAAGGGCCTTGTAGAGCCATTTAAATCGTTTTAGAGAAAAAATTAATCGCTGAAGGTGTAAGTCATCGATTGGTTGCCCTTTTATCCTCCCGGCGGTACGATGCATAACGCCTGGGTGCCATAATTGGAGCAAACAATGGTCATAATGCGGAGAACAAACCGTTTGATTAGGTAGCGTCCTTATGATATAATCACTCCGGTTACATATAATTGTAAATGCCTCCGGCAGCTACTAATAAACACCAACCAGAGTCTGTGGTAAATTCTATGTCTAAGAAAAGCATGAAACTGGCAATCGGTCAACTCATCATTGGGGGTATGCTAATCCTGCCGCCAGCCATAGCGGCTGATACGGTGGCCATGGCAGATACAGTAGTAATGGCTGAGGATAACGGTTCTGAGTCTGTGGATAGGGGGGAGGAAGAGATAGACGAATATGATATAGGCACCCCGGCAGTGGGAATTATGGCCCTGATTATGGTGCTCTTTCTCTTGGTGCTGGTAGGCGTTGGCTTAGCAATAGGTGTATTTATATTTCTGGTTATCAGTGGCCTGGCATTTCTGGGTATCCTATCCGCCTCCGCCGTAGTCGGCGTGTATCAAAAATCTTCCAGGCAAGGTATTAAAACCTTCCTGTTACTTTCATGTACCCTTGCAGGCGCGGCCTCAGGTGCCGTGATATTGTATGTGCTTAATCGCGTGGTTCACTGGGTTTCAGAGGGCTATAGCCTGGGTATCGGAGCGGCTACAGGCCTTGTAGCAGGGGTTCTTATTAGCCAGGGCTTATTTTTTGTAGGTGAAAGGGCCTACCAATACCTGAAGCTCCGGCTGAAGCAATAGTATGATCACGTAGTCTGGCCCCCACAGCTACTTCCCGCCCCGGCTGTGCATCCATAGCAGTGCTGGTCCATAGCAATAGGCCGGTTTACCATCTTCTCAAAGTCAAACTCGGAAAGGTGCCGGCCTCCCTGCCTCACTTTCAACTCCAGCATCTGGTTAAAGTCACAGTCATAGATATAGCCATCCCAGCCTATGCTTATCGTATTCCGGCACATCACCCCGCGTGCGGCTGCCGGGTTAAAGGCATCCACAAGCTTCTGCATGTAATCCTCGTAGTTACCGCTTACGATCAGATAGTCCAGGAAGCGGCTTATCGGCAGGTTAGTAATGACAAACAGGTTGTTGAACTCAAGCCCGAACTTGCGTCTTAGCTGCTTTTTAAATTCATTTTCCAGCGTCTCCTGCGGGCCCGGCAGTATGGCCCCCGTAGGGTTATATACCAGATTAAGCGTGAGGCCGCTGCCCTCCATGCCGTAGCCTTTCTCATTCAGCATCTGCAGCGCTTCTATCGACCGTCCGAAAACCCCGTCGCCACGCTGCCGGTCTGTACGCAGGGCAGTGTAGTGAGGCAATGACGACACTACCTCCACGCCATGCTCCGCAAAAAAGTCCGGTAGATCGTGGTATTTCGGATTAGCCCGGATGATCGTCAGGTTGCAGCGGTCGATTACCTGCTTGCCCAGCTTGCTCACCTCCTCTACAAACCAGCGAAAGTGCGGGTTCATCTCCGGCGCCCCTCCCGTCAGGTCCACTGTAGGAATATCATACTTTTTCAGAATGTCCAGGCACAGTTCCATCGTTTTCCGCGTCATGATCTCCTCCCGGTCCGGCCCGGCATCCACATGGCAGTGTTTGCACGTCTGGTTACACATTTTGCCCACATTGATCTGCATAATGTCTATGCCCGTCGGGCGCATATTCTCCAGCCCGGATTCTTCCAGTTTTCGGGTAAATTTAGTAAAACTGCCCTCATTGAGCTTTTCAATCTGAGCAGCCGTATCAGCATAAAGATGTCCTTGTGCCTTTAGTGACTTCATTTACATCAGTGATTTTTTCGCTTTGTTCATCATTTGTACCCCATGTACCAGCGAGGCTCCACCTCTGATGGCTCCGGCCACATGCACGGCCTCCATCATCTGTTCTTCATCGCAGCCCTTTTCCATCGTGTCCGTAGTATAAGCATCTATGCAGTACGGGCACTGTATGGCATGAGCCACCGCCAGGGCGATCAGTGATTTCTCTCTGGCCGTTAGCGCCCCTTCCTTAAACACATTACCGTAGTAATCGAAAAACTTATCGGCCAGTTCCTTGCCGAATTCTCCAATGTCTCCGAATTTTTTAAGATCCTCAGGATTATAGTATGTATCCATTTCCAGTCATTTGATAGGTGGCTAAGGTAAAAGAAATTTCAGGCAACCTGTAAAAAATAAAGGCAGAAACGGGTGGAATTGTCTGCTACTTACCATCTGAATACCCGGATCTGCCTTACTTAACTTACGAAGCCAGGTAACGTTTTGGATGTAGGCAGAGACAAATTCTTTTTAAAAAAGACCTCCGAAGACTGATCCCATTGGTCAGGGTACCGGCAGGCATGCTATATTTGCCAGCCTAAATACCCGACAGATGTTCACTTTTCGCCCCCGCTACGCACTGCTCACCCTTTTCCTCTTTATAATAGAAGTGCTTATTGCACTGTATGTCCGCGATGCCATCATCCGGCCCTATGTCGGCGATTTTCTCGTGGTCATGCTCGTCTACTATTTCTTCCGCACCTTTCTCACTTTCTCTAAAGTTTACCTGGCCCTTGCCACCCTCCTCATTGCCTACCTGGTCGAAGTGCTGCAGTACCTCAACCTGCTGGGCGCCCTCAGCCTTCAGGATAACAAGCTCGCCAGGATAGTCCTCGGCAGCTCCTTCGAGTGGATTGATATGCTCGCCTATACCCTCGGGGTCATTGTCGTCTACTGGCTTGACCGTAACGCCCGCCTCTAACCCTTTATCACAAATCAAGAATCACGGCAGTCCCCTGAGGGGCTGCCGTTTTTTTGTGACATTCTAAAAATCAGCCTGATACGATTACCCTTTTCCCACACATCTCAGAATATTTCATAAAGAAATCTCAAATTTTTTATGGCGGTTAAATAGCTGATTTACAGTGGTTTTTGATCCCCCGGTATTTCCCGGGAATTCCCGAGACTCCTCTCCGGACCTCATCCCTCATATTTGAATCATCGGCGGCGAGATAGCAACACCGGATAAGTGACACACGGCTATCGAGACCGCGGCAACTGCTAAGGTGGCAGCCCCCCGGGCCAAGGGAACGATAAAGCCCGGCGACTCTCACCAAGGCAGCACGCCTTCCCTGCACGCACTGCGAAGCAGACCCAGAGTGGGCCTGCCGGTCAGGCACAATAATCAAATTTTTCTTCACCGCTCCGGCAGCCCTCATCAGGCTGAATGGGAAACCTGTGCCTTTTCGGAGGCTGTCGGGGCTCAATTGATGATTCTTATGTCAATTTCAAATAAATTCTTTGCCCTTATCGCTATTGGTTTTTTTCTTACTTCATGTGACTTCGGTGTGGAACTACCCGAGGTGGATAAGAGCAACCAGATAGTCTCTCAAACTGCCGATGGTAACGATGTGAATGAGAACGAACCCATAATTCAGGGGCCTGTATCGTCAGGCAGTGGTAGCAGCCAGACTCAGATTGCCAATGCGGATGTAACCGTTAAAGAGCACAGCACAGGCAACATAGTGGCTAACACACAGTCTGATGCTTACGGAGACTATTATACGAATGTACCCAATTCGGGAGCTTATGATATAATAGTTTCGGCTACGGGCTACTCCACTTGTACACTTGATAGTATAGTAATTGATGGGGATAAATACCTTCCAGTCAATCTTCAGCAATAACGAGTAGCACCTGAAGTCATAAAAAAGGCATTCGCTTTACTGCGAATGCCTTTTTTATGATCTAGGGCATAAATACCCATGTATGGCCTACCCCATTAGTAGTATGCATATACCACTTGGCCTTTAGCTGATTAGTTAAGTTCTTGAAAATTTTCATGCCCAGGCTATTACTTGCATCCGGGGTTTCTGCCTTTATCCCTTTACCATTATCCTTTACTTCCAGCTTCCACTCTCCTGAAGGGGTCTTAACTAAACGGATGGTAACTTGAGGGGCTGGGTTACCTGGTACCGCATATTTAAAAGCATTGGTAAGTGACTCATTAAGTAACTGGCCGAGCAACAGGGCCCTGTCCATATCCAGGTCCAGGCGGTCCATCTCTGTTATTAACTCGACTTTATTATTATATCTAAAGCTGTATAGTATCTCATTCGCCAGATCAAATAGATATGTTTTTAGGTTAAGCGCAATTTTTTTATCACTGTCCTGGGCCAGGTAAAGCTTACTATGAATAGTGCTGATGGCTGTCAACCTGTTTTTCTGGTCTCTTAGTGCTTCACGGGTTTCATCAGTACTGTACCTTTCTGCTTCCAGTTTAAGTATGTATGAGAAAGTAGACAGGTTATTTTTAACCCTGTGGTACATTTCTTCGTGCAGTTGCCGTATTTCCTCTTTTTGCTTAGCCTCTTGTTCCCTCGCCTTCTTTTCTATTAGCCTGCGGCGGTCTGCCTGACGATAGTTGATATATATGAACACCAGTACAATGGCCAGCAGTATAACTGCAGCTATGGCAAGTATGATTATGGTTCTGTTATTTCGTATAATTACCTCCTGTCCTTGTATGGTTTGGTCCAGTTGGTCCACATCATACTCAACCTCCATCATCGTCAATTGTACTTGTCTTTTTTCATCCAGCACCCTTTTTTTGATAGCTAATATTTCATTCAATAGATTGGCGGCTTTTTCATACTGCGAGGTAGTCATAAAAAACTGATACCTTACCTCCTGGTATTCACGCTGAAGTTCAGGATCACTTGCACGCGGAGCATAAACAGAGGCTTTATTGATTTGGCCGGCTGCAGTCTCATACCGGTTTCGCTGTAATTCCAATTCTGCCAGCCTGATGTCCACATAGGCTATCTGGTCTTTATTGTTTTCATCTGAATAGATAGCCCTGGCCAGGTTAAAGTAATGCTCGGCCTTATCATATTTATTGCCGGCCAGGTAGGCCCGTCCGAGGGCGTAATAGGTAATTTCGATGTTACTTGGTTCACCAGCTAACCGAAGGCTATCTTTATAATCAAGGGACTTAAAAAGGTACTCAAGAGCAGGTTCCCACTGGCCCATTTCCAGGTAGTCTGCCCCTAAATTATGATACGTATAGCCTACTTTTGATGGATTAACCTTCCTTGCCAGGGAAAGAGCCTTTTCATGAAGTTCGATAGCATTTTCATAGGCCTCTCTGTTTTGCTCTACGTTACCCAGGGTATTATAGGCATTTATCAGCTTTGGGTTCTCTTTTTCAAGCCTTTCCAGTATCCCCACTGCTTCGTATAGCAATTCTGCAGAACGACTTTTGTCGTATGGTGTATAAGCTTGAGCTACGTTAACCAACGTGCCTGCTATAAGGGTATCGATACCTTGCTCCCTGTGCGTAGCCAGAGCTTTTTCATAACTCAGGAGGCTTTTTTTTAGCTGACCCTGATGGTTCAGACCGATGGCAATGTTATTTTGTGAGGCGGCTACATTTAATTTGTTTCCGTTAGCCTCTGCTACTTCCATCGCCTTTTCCCAGTAATATATGGCAGAGTCGTAGGTCTTGCCCACGAAGGCATTTACCCCCTTTTTATGATAGGTATCATACAGTGAGGGTGGGGGAGGCTCCTCTGCACACGAGCATATCGTAAGACATACCAGCCCGATTCCTATCTGTACAATTAGCTGCTTTACACTCATCAATCAGACACTGTTTCCTTTACTATTAGCTTTCAATTTAGAATAAAATTCTTTTTTATTGATAAAATTTTAAGATCGGCATATGAGTGAGAAGGGATACATTCTTATTGTTGAAGACGATTCTTTCCTGGCAGAGGAAATCCAGAGCTATCTGAAAGAGTTAGAGTACGAAAATACCATTTGTCATTCAGGAGAAAAAGCTATTGAAATATGCGGTAGCACGTGGCCCGATGGTATTCTGATGGATGTTCAGTTAGCAGGAAATCTTGATGGCGTGGACACTGTCAGAGAAATTCGCTCCATTCATAATGCGCCTGTAATTTTCCTTACGGCCAATGAGTCAGATGAAGTGTTCAGAAGGTGCAAAGCAGTACCCGGTAGCTTTATGTTACCTAAGCCCATAACATTTTTACAATTGAAGCGCACCATAGAGCAGGTTTTCGAACAGGACAATAGCCAGTCCTTTCACAAGGTAAAGCGTAATGAGAACCTAAGTTTAAATGATTCTCTTTTTCTGAAAAGTGAAACCGGCAAAGAAGCACATCACCGCATAAAGCTCTCAGGTATTACCCATTTGATTTCAGAACGAGCCTATTGTACCATCATGCTTGTGGAGGGAGAGAGCATTATCTATAGCCGTCCCCTTAACAAAGTGCTGGACATATTATCAGAAAAAAAGGGCGGAGAAAAATTTGTAAGAATTCATAAGTCACATGCGGTTAACGCTGATTTCATTACAGGCTATGAGGGTAACGAACTTATCGTGAAAGGAAATACCCGGTTGTCTATAGGACCCAGCTACCGTGATAACATCAAAACGCTGCTCTCCTGATATTTTTTAGGAATGCCTGAAATTGCGTACGGAAACTTTCCCCCCCGTTTGGGATAGTAAATTTAATATAATCTCACCTTGGAAGTAGTATTCGGCATAACCAACCCGACGGTAAAATGCCGAAATACAATACCAGTCAGGCAGGTCTTCTCATCAGACTAGCTGCAGTAAAAGCCGATGTGTCTCTTTCATCCGACGGAATGAAAGATTTAGCTATTGCGCTGGAAGAGGATGAAAGATTTAAACACCTCAATATAGAATGGACGGGAAGATACCTTAAAGAGAGGCTTATATGGTCTGACAAAGGAACAGATCCCGAGTTTTCTGAAGAGAGGATTAACGTCCTGGCCCGCTTTGCCGGCTATAGTCAGTTTGCAGACTATCAAAGCAGGTACCTTTCCTATAGTGCCCTGATGGGTAATAATTCCTCCACCCAGGCACCCATTTTTTTAGTCACCAAGAAGCTATATGATCATTACCAGAAAGAGCTATCGCCCGTAATAAATATCCTTGACAAGACAGTTCCTGTAGTGAACTCTGTTGATTCTGGCGAAGAAGAAGCTATCCATAGTAAAATGGCTATGGGTGTAAAGGGAGGAGTAATCATAACCACGGCTGCGGAACCCGCCCCTTTTAGCTCGTTATCCAAAGAGCTGAAGGAGAGATGGTTTGTTTTTATACATACTAATGAAAAGCCCCCTATACCCCCAGACTGGCCCGCAGAGAGGGTTATTACCTCAGTTACCGACCTTCATATGGTAACCATTCTGCTTTGTTCTCCAGGACTTATAAATATTCCCGAAACAAAAGACCCAAAAGATTTCCCAAACGGAAATACCCTATCCGGCACTGTCCACGGTACCGTTTTTCAGGGCGGGGTCAATATACAGCAAGACAATCACGGCACCGGCCAGCAGTTCGTTACCAGCTCCGATGTGCACATCACCAATAACAATCATTACAACCAAAATACCTGATCAGCTATGAATACAGCGCTACTTGAACAAAATGAAGACCTGCTGCCACAAAATCACACCGAAGCCCTTGAAGACGCCGGATCACCCAAGGAGTCTACCACCATTCACGGAAACTATATTGCCGGAGAAACCGAAGTGCACGCCAGTCAGGTAGCCTTTCGGGATATTAATCATCATACCGTCTACAATGGCTACAAAGCTGAGTTTGCCAGCCTTATTCTGAAAGAAGAAAGCCCCTACCCTGAACCTGTATTTACTGAAGCGCTGGTAGACAGCGTACGGCATCATCGCCTGTTATTTATAGGCAACAACCCCGCTTTTGACAAGGAACGTTACCTAAGGCACCTCGCCAGGCGCATAAAGTCCGGACACCCCCTTCCTGTACTCGAACTTAGGGAAAACAATGAGACCGATGATATTCTCCAGGCCATCAGCAGGCAGGAGGAGCCTGTTATTTTTCTCCTGCCCAGGATGCACCCGCGCCAGCTCGGGCACGACACCCAGCGCGTACATCATCTTGCCCGGCAAAAAGGCCACTACATCATCATATCTACTGAAGTACCCCCGGAAAGCTGGGAAATCCACTCCTCGCTGGTAGATGACCTGTGGTTCAGTGTACCCGATAAGCATATCTATTCGCAGGATCAGCTCACAGCCTACCTCTGTACCGCCCTGGCAAAGCAAGCCCCCGGCATAGCCTGGATAGAAGATAACCCCGCTTTCACCCCAGACTATAAGCTGGCAGAGTCCATGAGCCTGGCAGAAATTAGCCAACAGTACGACAGCCCCGAAGAGATAGATCTGTTAGTACACATGCTAGCCAGCCTCGCTAAGGCCCCGGATGCCAGCAGGCTCGCGGAACTCGTAAAAGAGGTAACAGATAGCAGCGATGCCCTGGTAGCCAAGTGGTTTAAAACCCTCAGTATGAGACAGCAGCTCATTACCCTTGCTGCCTCTATGATGGAAGGCATGTATGACGACCAGTTTTTCGGCATTATGAAAGAGGCCGTGCTCGGCTTCTGGGAGTACCGCGACCCAACCCTCAAGTGCCTGGACTATTGCGATCTTGAATTTCTCATGCTCTTTTTCGAGTTTGAAGAGATACACGAAGAAAAGCGCCTGCTCCGCAGCCGCTTTACCGGCCAGCGCACCCAACTCATACGCGCTGCCTGGAGCACCCACCGCCGACACATACTCGATATGCTCCCCCGGCTCATAGAGCTAGTCATGCAGTCTGCCAAGCCCCATACATTTGACTTTGAGCGGCTGGGCACCCGTGACCGCCGTATGGTCCTGCGCCAAACCGTAAGTCATACCCTTAGCGACCTCGGTCTTGTCCACCTGCCCTCAGTAGAAAGCCCCCTTATGGAGCTTAGCGCCACCTCAGATAGGCGCATGTCCCGCGTAGCCTCCAAGGCCCTCGCCAGGTGGAGAGAGCTTGGCCATGACCAGTTATTGTTCGATACCCTCGACAGGTGGCAGAACGATGCTGACGTGAAGTCCCTCGTAGGCGAACTCGTCAGAAGCCAGCGGCTGGGGCAGTTCAACCAGCGTAACTATGACGATAAGGCCATTGAATACATCAGAGCCTCTACCGTAAAGGTACTCGGCTATGCAGCCGAATATGATAAGCCCAACCAGCTAAGTGAGAGATTAATAGAGCAACTTATACGCATGGCCCGGGATTCTTACCCAAGGGTAAATGCCGCCATTTGCGAAGCCCTGCCCCGCTTCATACACCACCATATCTTTCAGTTGCGCAGCGTACTTACCGAGCATATCATGCGCATAGACGACCTCGACGAGCCCATTGCCAGTGGGCTTCAACTTGCCTACCAGGACCACCCCAAAGACCTCGTAAGGACCGTAGAGCACTGGCTCGACACAGTGAGAGACGATGCCAGCCGGAAAAACCGCCGGCATAAGATGACCATTCGCGATAAGATGCTCGCCACCATTCTGGCCTTCTGGTCCAAGATCGATTATGATCACCAAGACCCCGAAAAATTTAGCCGCAATGATGTAGTCGAAACCCTGCACGAACTATATCAGCAGGAGGGGAGAGAAGAGCTGCGCCAGCGAATCCTCAGCACCGCCATCACACTCCTTAGCCAGGATTGGCGTATGTCTGGAAAGTATATCCTCACATTCTTTCCCCCATTAGATCCCGATCTCAGCGTATTCACGTCAGCCCTTTACCTAAGTTATGTGGAAGAACGCAGCCTGATGACCGGCGGAGACTGCACAGTAGAAGTAGAAGGCCATTATGTTAGTGCCTGGATAGAACCTTCCCGCAGACCTCTCACACTTGTGGAGCAGATGCTTTACCATTGGCTGGAAAGAGGCGACCGGGACATTCAGAAACTGGCCGCACTCGGGCTTGCCGTATTGTCAAACAAATTTGAGCTCGAGGAGCGCCGGGAAGTAGCCGAATACCTCCTGTACGGACAACCCCCGGAAAGCGTAAACCAGTACCAAAGCTACAACCCCGCCAGTAGTCAGAGAACCCAAAGTCCCGCTCATGAGGAATATATTCATGTAATGCCTCAGATAGACACAGAAACGGACAAGTTTATCACCAAACTGATGAAAAAGGAGCCTGCTGCTCTGCAGGATCAGGTGCGCATGCTTTACCGCTACTTTACCTACCGTAAAGCCACCGATAAAGATTTGCTCGGCTACCTGTTTACCCAATGGCGTACGCGGGAAGATAAGAACCTGAGAGAAGTGGCTTTTTACCTGCGCAAAATTATGGTAGACCCACGGCCTGAGAAAAAACCCGTATTGACACAGATTATAATCTGGGGTACCATCGGGCTCACCCTCTTGTGGCTTTTGAGTCAGTGCGGTTAAGAACCTCCTGCTCCTCTCAGCGGGACCACACAGGCTCAGCTGAGATAATATAAACAACCCTATGACTAAGAATCGCCAGACTTTACCAATGAAGAAATGTTGTGTGCCAGCTTAAACTTATCCTTATATGGCTGTAAACGAACAATATTCTGCGGCAAATCTCATGCTTTTAATATGGTCTGCTGCCGCCCGGAAAGGCTTTAAGCCTGACTACTCCGGGCTTCGGAAACTAGCCATTGAGGTAGCCGGAATGAAAAGGTCATCCAAGCCCCTTTTTGATGAAAAATACCTGGATAAAAAGTTTACTCAGGCGCGGAACAATCTGGAGGCCCATAATGACAGGGTGTCCGCCAGGGAAGAGAATATCCAGGCACTTGCAGAGTATGCCGGTTACCCCCGTCTTGAGGATTTCTTTATAAAAGCAGATTCCCTGTTTGAATTTCTCGGTGACCGGCCGCCCATACTGGATATAACCAGATTGAGCGAAGAGGACAAGCTTACATTCACAGGCTATATCTCGGACACCTACCAGTACTTGCTTTTTCAGGCTCCTTCTGCGGCTGAATCCGGAGAACTGTCCTCGCTTCCGAAAATTAAGCTTTACGTAAGCGATCAAGTCGATAAAGCAGGTCCTCCGGGTGTATTCACTCTGCGTTTTACCAAAGAGTCAGGGTATATGGATACCAGCCAAATGATTTTAGCCGATCCGTTTCCTATAGACTTTATGGCCATCGCCTTACAAGTCTATTTATCCGACACCCGAAATACTCAAAAGCTTACACACTACATAAAAAAAGAATCTGAAAAAAAAGCCCGATCACAACCAGCTATGCGAAACCTTCCAGTTACTTCCAAACCACCTCCTGCCGCTCCCCCTCGCTTTCCTGTATGGAAAGTGGCCTTTTTTGTGGCCTTATTTCTGCTTGCTAGCTGCCTTGCCACCTACTTCTTCATCCTGCGCCCCGCCGCTGACAAGCCCGACCACAGAGAACTCGAGAAAGGTATCACAAAGCGCAAGCAGCAAATAGAGGCCCTTGTCAGAGAGGCAGAACATAGAACTAACAGGCGCAATGACACCCTTGCCGGCATACAGTATCTAATTGACGCCACCCTTACCTACGATAGCATTAGCACCTACTACCGAAACTATTACGGATTTACGAATGGCTATACCATAGTAGAGTTCAAAAAGAATATAGAACCTGTCATAGAGAAAGACATCAATAAACTCACCCCCTGGAACCAGTTCGGGTTCGTTCAACCCATTGTTATGGGTGGAGGGAAAATGAGCCTTCAAACCGATACCACCTTCGCAGCACTATACTTTACCTTCGGTATAGTTGAGACAGTACCTCCTGACCCTACCGTAGTAAGTATAAGGAAGGGGCAGGGAGGTAAGTATATTGTCAGAGTCCGCTATACCAGGCCCATTCGCTATCTTAATATAAGATATGAATTGAGCGAAGAAACCGGGTGGTATAAAACCCGTACCCTGAGTTGGGTAGGTTTTTTACCCGAAGAAAAGCTGGTATTTCAAAAAATGGGGGATGTATGGGAATATACAGGCCTGAGTCAGTGAATAGCGTTAACGCTATTGTATATAGTGAAAATTGAAATCCATTTACTATTTATTGGTACTTTAGCCAGTACCAAACCTCAATAAAATAATTATGAGCCTGTTTAAAGAACTAAGCATTAAGAACCTCGCACCTTATGACAATAAAAAGCTATCTGAAATAAGTGATGTCGAGATTTTGAAGCGTGAATCCTTCGAAAAGAATCAGAAAGAAAACCTCGGCGACTTTACCATTGCAGTAGATGGTGGTGCCGGTATCAGCATCAATCTGTATAATGAGGTAAGCGACCTAAACCACGAAAGCAAAGACTCTAAACTAGATCTGAAAACCGCTCTTGAAGGCGGTAGCGGCAATTATATACGGTATTCGCTCGATGGCAAACTTAAGCTGTCAGGTGCCTTCAAAGTGCCGAATGTAGGCCTGCAGGCTAATATTTCTCAAGCCATTACCTTCAATAGTTATCGCATACATAAGCCCGATCAGGAGTTTCATGAAGCCTTTGCCGAAGACATAAAAAGCTTCCGGATTATCCTCAGCAAAGAGGATGTACTCGCCCTTGAAGACGGTGAGGCCGTAAGTATGATACTTAACGGTAGTCTTTCCTTCAAAGCCGAATTCAACTGGACCGATGCTGTAACGTCCAGCCTTACGGACATCTCGGAAATACTGAAGACATCCGATATCATAAAATTGAATCTGGGGGCTAACCTAAGTGCCACTGCCTCCATAAACATTACCGACAACTTTATTCTTTCCATCCAAAAACTGGATAATAAGTTTGTCGCCAACCTCAGCAGAGTCAAAAATAACGTCACCGGGCTGAAGGCCGGCTTTGCCGCAGAAGCTCAGATAGAAAATCCTGAACTTATAGATGAAGTCATCTCACAGGCCTTTGACAAAGGCGAGGCAGAAGTAATTGAAAACTCAAATAAGCTTCTCGATTCCCTTCAGAAATTCGCAGATGAGAAGATCACCCAAAGCAAGCTGCTTACTGAGATAAAGAACAATGCCGACCTTTTGCAGCAGGCCATGGAGCTGTTTGGCCTCGATGCTGAGGTAGATAAAATCAAAGAAGACGGGCAGAAGTACCTGGAAGAGTATAAGACCAAACGGGATGCCGTAAAAAAAGACATATCTGATATACTCAAAGCCAAGCTTGAGCTATCTGCCGAGCTTACCTACAGCCGTACCAAGTCACAGGACACCGTATTCAGCGCCACCCTTACCGCCGCCGCCATGAAAAAGCATTTTGAAAGCCTGCGCTTTCTTAATGTAGACCCCCTCATCCAGGCCTTTGAAAGCAGTCAGAGCGGAGTTACCCTTACCGAGTATAAGAAAGTAACCAAGCTTATCATTAGCCGCGGCTTTAGCATAGGCCTCAGCATTGCCGGCTGGAAGGTAAAGTTTGACGATGACAGGATCAAAGAACTAGAAACAGAAGAAGTACTCCAGGGAAATAAGGTACTCTTCCGCGTGACCGACTACAGCAACGAACGGGCCGTCAGTGCCATGGAGGGCAATAACTTCCAGCACATGGGCAACATACAGTTTAATGCCAAAATGCCCGGCTTCGTCAGTGACTCAGGCCAGGCCACCTGTGACCAGTTCGACTACAACCTTACCCTCAACTATGAGGAGAAAACAAAGGACCTTAAGAAGAATGAGGGCAAGCTGCGACTTCGGAATATGGTCGACATAGCCTATACTTTTGGCATACTGGAAGAAGACGATGTAGAAACCGCCTACAACGACCTGTGGAGTAAACTGGAAAAGCAGCCTGTGGACTTCAAGGTATTTCTCAATATCCCCTACGGCACCTTTGAAAGCATCGTCAATGACCTGATCTTCCTGGATACCAATGCCCTGGCCGCCGCCGCAAGCGAGTGCCTGCCATACGTTAAATACGACGGACGCCGCACCATGGTAGAGCGAAGAGCAGCCTATACTACCTACTTCAAAGAGTACTTTAATACCCACGCCGGTAACATCACCAAAGACTCCATAAAGCGAGACATAGGCCGGATGCTGGAACAGAAGTATCCTTCACTCGCCGAGTTTGAAAGCACCTTCGAAGACCAGGGGGTAAACTATGGCGACATGGAAACCAAAGCCCTTGCCTATCAACTCTGGGATAATAACATCAGTACCGACTTCACCAGGTTTAAAACAGGCACCCTCGCCCCACTGGCCAGGGACATGAAGCTCAACTATAGCAAAGTCCTTATGGTAAATGACTTCCGCCGTAAATCTATCGACTGGGCCGTGCAGAGAGAGCTCACCCAGCGCTTCATCGCAAGACTTCTAATTAATCTGGCTGGTAAAAAAGCCTTCACCCTTGAGAAAGGCTGCAGCTTCACCAGCGGAGATAATACCTACGCCTACGGCGAGAAAGTCTCTGGCTAAATTAGGCATACACAATTCGTCAAAACCATCCGTCCACCCGGCGGATGGTTTTTTTTGGTTTAATATTATTAACTATTCGTATAGAGATACACCAGCTGTTTTTTTTCTTCATTTCCGAAACCTCATTTTAAGTACGGTGTACTGATTATTTTGCTTAAATGCTGAAAAGTAAAATTTAGTTTAGGTTGTTTAGTTATTCTGTTCTTTACTAAAAACTCCAGATAAATATTGCCAAACTTATCTATTGTTTTTAATATAAAGGTCTAAAAATCAGGACTATGTGTGTAACTAGCTATTTGAATAGGCTCGAAAGAATGGACCAATTTATACGTTTGCGAGCGACAGGAACTCCTGACCAATTCGCAGGTAAGATAGGATTAAGTAGAAGTATGTTGTTTCGGTACCTCGATGTCTTGAGGGATTTAGGAGGACCAGTTAAGTATTCTTCTCAAAGGCAAAGTTATTACTATTCTGAGCCTGTGAGCCTCAATATAGGGTATAAAAAAATTGGTTAGATTTATTCTAAATAACTGCAGTCTCATATAATGAGATCATAGGAGGATAAGTTTGACATACCTTCTGATAAGGTCGCGAATACCGAAAAGCGTATGAGTAGGTGTTATTTCAAATCAATCTCTTTTTATGAAAAAGGTAGAAAAATCTATTGACCAATTGATGTCTTCTATGGTAGATGTAAAAGAAGATCAAATGGGAATGCTCCATGGTGGATTTCAAGCTGTTGAATCTGGAGTGATAGAAGAAGCTGATGCCGCGGGTAACTTCTGTCTCGTAATTAAGCTTAATATTTGCTAACAGTTATAAATAAAGCTCTATCTGATTACAGATAGAGCTTTATTGAAAATTTATGATCATGAAAGTCAGTAAATTTAATTCTTTCGTTCCATATAAGGGTAAATTTGTAGCCTTTAATTCCCTCACCCTTGGTTTTATTATATTAGACCCTTTTTTATATGAGTTATATACGGCAGGTAATCGTGATAATGAAATAAATAAGCTAAAACAGGTACACCCTGCTTTTTTTAATACCTTGTCGGACAAAGGTTTCATTGTTCCTGATGAAAAGGATGAGGATTTGAGTTTTAGGGCTCTGAGAGATTCCATTGACATGGATGATTCTAATTACACCCTAATTATTAATCCAACTATGAACTGCAACTTTAAGTGCTGGTATTGTTACGAAAGTCATATTAAAGGCTCAAAGCTAAATGATGAAACCCAGGAAAAAATTAAAAGACATATATCACATGTATTTAAGAATCAGAAAGGGCTGAAAAATTTTCACCTGTCGTGGTTTGGTGGAGAGCCCCTTTTGTACTTTGAGCAGGCAATTGTACCTATTTCTGATTATGCCACTGAAATTTTCAAAAATTCGGATGTATCCTTTTCGATGTCATTTACTACAAATGGCTATTTAATTTCAGAGAAAGTAATAAAAAAGTTAAAAGACTATAATGTAACTACATTACAAATAACATTGGATGGTAGTTTAGAACAGCATAATAAAGTCAGGTATGTCAATTATAACAAGGGTTCATATAAAAAAATAGTCGAAAACATCAAAGCCCTGACAACGTCAGGTTTGAATGTGCACGCAAGAATAAATTATACTGAAGAAACCCTTGAATCAATCAATAATGTCATTGATGATTTTGAAGATTTGGACTACGAGACCAGAACCAATTTAACTTTCTCTTTTCATAATGTATGGCAGGAAGGCGACCCTAAAATTGATAAAGTAGAATCAATTATTACTGCCTTTCGGACAAGAGGGTTTATCACTAGCTCACAATTTTCTAATGTTGATACAGTTAGGCAATCTTGTTATGCGGATAAAAAATATCAGGCTACTATAAACTATAATGGGGAAATTCATAAATGTACTGCTAGAGATTTTACCTCAGATCGAACCGAGGGTATTTTAGAAGAAAACGGCTCAATAAGTTGGAATGATAAGTATTATAAACGCCTTAATAGTAAATTTAAAAATAACCCATGTAATTCTTGTAGGATTCAGCCGATATGTAATGGAGGGTGTTCTCAGGTGGCTTTAGAAAATATAGATAATGATTATTGTGTATGGGAAAGCCAAGGTGTTTCTAAAGATCAGATTATTCTAAGTAGATTCAAACATACAATTGAGTCTAAAATTCTTCAGGAAGCTTTAAACGAAAAAAAGGCAATCGATATACAGGAGGAAACTATCAAAAAAGCCTCCGCAACCGCATAAAAAAACCGCAGCGGTTATCCACTGCGGCCTTATGCTTAGCCTGCTGGTGGGTTAGTACCCACTGGAGTCAGGCTCCGCTTCACATTTCCTTAGTAATAAGAAAGAGCGGGGGGGGAGCTCCACATTTTCGCGGATCATCGTGTTTTCGTGCATCGCCTTGGGATTATCTGTTGATACGATGATTTCCCACTCCCACTTACGGTGCTTAAGCGGGAATATGAACGTCACCGGCTCCCAGTAGCTGTTCAGCATCATCATATAAGTATGGTCCGTGATCAGGTTCCCCTTTTCATCCCGTTCCTCCATCGCATGCCCGTTCAGCAGCATGCTCAGGCAGCGTACGTAGCCATTGTCCCATTCCTCATCCGTCATATCGTGCCCGTCCGGCGCCAGCCAGCGGATATCACGCACCCCTACACCATGCACCTTACGGCCATGGAAGAAGCGTCTGCGGCGCATCACAGGAGCATTCTTACGGAAGCTGATAAGCTCCTTCGTAAAGTCGAAGAGAGCCTGCTGACGTTCCGTCCAGTCCCAGTTAAACCAGCTAAGCTCATTGTCCTGGCAGTATACATTATTATTACCATTTTGCGTACGGCCATACTCATCCCCCATACTGATCATGGGCACCCCCTGGCTCAGCAGCAGCGTAGAGAGGAAGTTGCGTTTCTGCTTTTCACGCAGCGCGATGATCTTTTTATCATCCGTAGGACCTTCCACCCCGCAGTTCCAGCTTATATTGTGTGATTCGCCGTCATTATTATCCTCCCCGTTAGCCGCATTATGCTTTTCATTATAGCTCACCAGGTCATTTAATGTAAAGCCATCATGTGCCGTCACAAAGTTAATACTCGCCGTAGGCTTTCGGCCATCCGTCTGGTACAGGTCACTGCTACCCGTCAGGCGGTTTGCCATTTCACCCACCTGGCTTTCGTCCCCCTTCCAGAAGCGGCGTACCGTGTCTCGGTACTTACCGTTCCACTCAGCCCATAGCACAGGAAACTTACCCACCTGGTAGCCCCCCTCGCCCACGTCCCATGGCTCTGCGATCAGCTTCACCTGCGACACGATAGGGTCCTGGTGTATCGTATCCAGGAAAGTAGACAGCTTACCCACCTCATGCAGGCCGCGCGCCAGGGTAGAGGCCAGGTCAAAGCGGAAGCCATCCACCTGCATCTCAGTCACCCAGTAGCGCAGGCTGTCCATCACCAGTTGCAGAGAGCGCGAATGCAGCATATTCAGGCTATTGCCCGTGCCCGTATAGTCCATGTAATACCGCTTATCATCCTCCACCAGGCGATAATAAGCCTGGTTATCTATCCCCTTAAAGCATAGCGTAGGGCCATAGTGGTTACCCTCCGCCGTGTGGTTATACACCACATCCAGTATCACCTCTATACCCGCCTTATGGTAAGCCTTTACCAGTTCCTTAAACTCCGTCACCTGCTCCCCCAGCTTTCCCGCTGAGCTATAGCCCGAGTGAGGCGCAAAGAAACCTATCGTGTTATACCCCCAGTAGTTGCGCAGGTCCTTATCCATCAGCGTTTTGTCATGCACAAACTGATGGATAGGCATTAGCTCGATGGCCGTTACCCCCAGGTTTTTAAAGTATTCTATCACCTGTGGCTGCGCCAGCCCCTTGTAAGTACCACGGATACTCTCATCCACATCCTCCCGCAGCTTCGTAAATCCCTTTACGTGCAATTCATAAATGATCGACTGGTGCAAAGGCGTTTGCGGCTTTTCCACCCCTTCCCAGTCAAAAGCAGAGTCAATCACGATGCTCTTATTCATGCCTTCCGAGCTGTCCTGCGTGTCAAACTTCAGGTCACGGTCCTCATCCTCATCCCCCACAGGATATCCGAACATGGCATCAGACCAGTCTATCCGACCATCTATTGCTTTAGCGTACGGGTCCAGCAGCAGTTTGTGTTTATTAAAACGGTGTCCCTGCTCAGGCTCATACGGGCCGTCCACCCGGTAGCCATAGAGCTGCCCAGGCGACAGACCCGGTATGTACACATGCCATACGTGGTCCGTCACCTCCGTCATTTCTATCGAAACATATTCCTTCTCGTCGTTTGTATGATTGAACAGGCATAGCCATATAGCCGTAGCATTTTCGCTGAAGAGAGCAAAGTTTATTCCCTCCCCGTCATATGTAGCCCCCAGCGGGTAAGGTTTACCCGGCCAGTGTTCTATCGTTCCTTCCAATGTCATATAGTGTTTTTTCTATTAAAGGGTTCTGTCAGAACCCTGTTTACCTCAGCCAATTAGTCAAGGTATTTTATTGTGTTCAGCATTTCTCCCGGCTTCATTACCTTATTATAAAGTTCCTTATCCACCTCCATAGGGGCTGAGTGAGCCATGTCCCCCAGGTCTACAGGCGCAAACCCGATGTCCGAGATCATGCCCGCCACCACATTTCTGGCATCCGGATCATTGCCCGCCAGCGGGATAGCCAGCCGGTCTTCACCTCTTCTGAAAGCCTTGTCCCTAAGGTTCTCAAAGTATATCGTGTTAAAGGCTTTTACTACGTCCGAATTCGGCAGCTTCTGTACCGTGTATTCAGTTTCACGCATAGTTTCATCTTCCCGGATCTTCTTAGCCATGTCACCGTCCCGCTCAGGGTACGGGTTGCAGGTATCGATGACCGTTTTCCCCTTCAATTTCTCCTTCAGGCTACCCGCCGTTTCCTCTATTGCTTTATAAGGGATCGAGAGCACCACCACCTCCCCGTAATCTGCCGCCTCTTCAGGCGTGCCCGCCTGTGCATTGCTGCCCGCCTGTTCCACCAGGCTCGTCAGTTGCTCAGGGTGTCTTGAGCTAAAATATACAGAATGTCCCGCCTGAGCCAGGTGTACCCCCAGGTTGCCTCCTATATTGCCAGATCCTATTATGCCTACTTTCATGGTGCTACACGTTTTATTTATAAATAATCTACGCTATGCAGTTGAAAGTGAATAAGGTACGCTTTGGTTTAAAATATTTTATCCACCGGCCTTCCCAGCACCGGTTCACACAGAGTCCCCTTTAGCCTCCCCTCATCCGCAAGCCGTCTCGCAATACCTATCGGCTCCCCCGAAGGCTCATTGCTAAGGTCAAACGTGCCATAGTGCATAGGGATAAAGTACCGCGCACCCATTTCATTACTAGCCTTTACCGCATCCGATGGGCTTATATGATTAGGAGACATAAACCACTCCGGCCTGAAGGCCCCGATACCGATGATACACACATCCACACCCTCCTCAAAGAGTTCCTTCACCTCCTTTAAGTGGCTTCCGTAACCCGTATCACCACTGAAATAGATCGTCTTGCCCTTATGCCTGAATACAAAAGCACCCCAGAGCCGCTTATTCGTATCCGTCAGGTGCCGCCTTCCCCAGTGCCGGGAGGGCAGAAAAAAAAGCTCCACCTCTTCATGAGCCATCCTGAACTGCTGATACCATCCCGCAGTCTGTACCGGTAGCCCCCCCGTATACTCCTCCAGCACCATCTCCATTTCCAGCCCGGCCATTACCTTCATTTTAGGATTGTTCTTCGCCAGCAGTTGCAGGCTCTGTTTCTGGCAGTGGTCCCGGTGGTCATGTGAGATCAAAAGGTAGTCAATCCCCCTCAGCTTTTCCGGTGCGATAGGTATATGTGAAATTCTCCTGGTAAAAGGGATATTATAAAATACCGGGTCCGTCAGGAATGTGATCCCCGAGAGCCGGATATAAAATGAAGCATGTCCCAGCCAGACAATACAGTCCTCATCCCCTTCCAGAAAGGCCCCGCTGTCATCCGTTTCAGGACTGAAGTCATCCTCTTTCTTTGCCTTTTTCTGTGGTTTTGGCCCCGTCACCCATTTGATAAGATCCGAAAATTTAGGCTCAAAAGGGTGCTCATGGTTCACGAATCGGCCTTTTTCATCCAGCGGAGTGCCTGGCCAGTTATCTTTTATGGTAAGTAGATCCGGATTAGAAATGTGTGTGGACATTAAAGGAGAAATTTGCCTTAACTACCCGCTTACCCCAAAATTTGTTTAGCGCATGACCCTGTTATGTGATTAAAATCTAACCGATCCTACCCCTTTTTCGTTGTTATAGTCAACACACCATAATCAAATTATGACACTAGCAGTACGCATCTTTTCCGTTCTTTCTCTCTTTTTAATCGCCTTCACCTCCTGTAAAACCGAGCGTGAACTTATGCAGGACAAGGTAGAGTTGCTGGTAAGCGTAAACGAGCATAGCGAACCCGAAATGCTATTTCTCAATTACCTTGGAGCACCTAAAGAAGACCTGGATGCAGACGAGGGATTGTTGGTAGTTCCTTCAAACCTTATGATTGTAGATGCACAGGGAGGAGTCCCCAAAGGAGCAGAGTTCGTACTATCCCTGAGCCGGAAGCAGGCCGATACCGATAATGGGCCAATCCTCAAGATTTTTGACCCTACCACCGGCAGGTATACAGAAACCAGCTATGTCATCATCGGAATCAAACCCAAAGAAGCCCTCGAAGAGAATAATTAATTATTCTGACCGCAGCGCATATACCGGATTATTTCTTGCTGCTTGCCACGAGTGGTAAAAGATAGTCACACTTGCTACCGCAGTGATTATACCCCCCGCCAGTAAGTAAGTCCCTGCATCCATGCCAATCCGGTACGCAAATTCCTGCAGCCAGTGCTCCATTCCAAACCACGCCAGCGGCATCGCTATACCGAAGGAGAGAGCGATCAGTAACAAAAATTCCCTGTACACCATGCCCATCACCTGGCCTGAGGAGGCCCCCATTACCTTACGTATGCCTATCTCCTTTGTGCGCTTAGTCAGAGACAGGGTAACCAGCCCAAACAGACCCATGCAGGAAATAGCTATCCCCAGCAACGTCGTAAGCCACATAATGCGGCTCAGCCTCTTCTCCTGACTATACTGAGAAGCCAGCGTCATATCCACGAAAGAGTAGTCAAATGGCTGGTCCCTCAGCGTCTCCTTCCAGATTTTTTCTATACGGTCCATAGTAGCCGGTAAGTCTGCCGTATTCAGCTTAAGCGTTATTTTCGGGTTCGGGTTAGTTGCAAAGTCCAGATTAGTGATGTTCTTCAGCAGGCCCATTGGGCTTACCACCAGCAGCGCCGGCATTACCGGTGAGTGCAGAGACTGGTAGTGAAAGTCCCTCGCCACCCCCAGTATCGTATAGTCTCCAAAGGGCCGTGGCATGGCAGCGCCCGCCGGGTCCTCTATGCCAAAGTGCTTCACAAAAGCCTCATTCACCACCACCCCATAGTTCAGTCCCGCTCGGTTGTCCTCATCAAAGCCCCGTCCCGCCTTTATATCTATCCCGTAAGCATCGATAAACCTGCTGTCCACCACATTCATCGTAATTTCCTCATATACCCCCTTTTCATCCTGCCAGCCTATGTTCGTCCAGCCCTGCTGGCCAAACGTGTGTGTGGACATCCCCACCACCTCCACCTCAGACACAGAAGCCAGGGCCTCCGCCAGCAGATTCCGGCGTTGCAGCCCCTCATTAATATATCCTTCAAAGTCCTTAAAAACTTTACTCTCCATATGCTGCGGCACAGTAATCAGTTGTTCCTGCTCAAAGCCCAGGTGCTTGTTCTGCAGGTAAGCCAGTTGGCGTTGCATCGTAAGCGTGCCCAGAATCAGCAGAATCGAAAGAACGAACTGAAACCCTACCATGAGCCGCCGCATCAGCTCCCGGTTACGGCCCGTACCCCCGCCACTGTGAAATATCCCTGCCGGATGAAACCGGCTCAGAAAGAGGCTTGGATAGCTGCCCGCCAGCAGGCCCGTACCACCCCCCAACAATAAGATAAACAGGATGTTCGCCACCGACAGCTCCAGCGAAAGCTTCACCCCCGCCAGCTCACTGAATACCGGCAGCAAAATGGCCGCAAGAGCAATCCCCGCCACCAGTGCCACAAATGTCGTCAGCAAAGCCTCCGCCCAAAACTGCGACATGATCTGTCCCCTCATTGCCCCCAGAGACTTGCGTACCCCTACCTCCTTTACCCGGGAAAGTGAGCGGCCCACCGCCAGCGTCACAAAATTAATACACGCCACCAGCAAAATCAGTAGTGCCACTGCAGACAGGATATAAATGTATTTCGCATCACTAACCGGCGCTATCCCGGCAGGTATATCAGCATTCAGGTGAATGTCTTCCAGAGGCTGCAAGCCCACCACATAGCTGCCCGGCTGATAGTCTTCACCCAGCACACGTTTGACCAGTGCCGGCAGCCGCCCCTCCAGATCTGCGGCCCATGCCCCCTCTTGCAGCAGCACATACGTTTCACTGAAAATATTAAAGTAGTTCGTTCTCGATTCCGGCCCCACCACATCTAAAAAATGCTCATAGTTCACCAGCATATCATATTGAACACTTTGCGTCGCCCGCTGGTCCGCCACCACCCCCCGCACAATAAACTCCTCGAAGCGATTCCCCAACTGTACCGTCATATACTGGCCCAGGGCCCCTTCAGAGCCAAAGTGCTTTTTTGCTGCACTCTCCGTCAGCACAATGCTCTCTAGGTCAGCCACACTTGCCTCACCTGACACCACCTCCGTATCAAACAGATCAAAAAAGCCCTCGTCCGCAAAGTGCATAGTTCCCTCCAGCAAGCGGTTGCCCTGCTTTACCACCGTACTGCGCATATCAAATCGCGTAAAAGCCCGCACCTCAGGGTAAGTAGCCGCCAGGTCAGGGCCCAGCGGGATAGGCGTAACCGTATTAAAAAATTGCTCCCCCTCACCATAGTCCTCCTTCACCCAGGCACGGTATATATTCCTCCCCTCCGCAAAGTGCCCGTCAAACGATAGCTCATACTGTACATACAGCCAGATCATGATACAAAAGGCAAACCCGATCAGCAGACTAGCCACATTAATAGCCGCATACCCCTTCTGCTTAGTCAGGCTGCGCAGCGCCACCTTCAGGTAGTTGCCGTACATATCCATCACATGCCCCGCACTTCCCCTGCGGATAAAGCGCGGCTGAAAGAACATCAGCACATTCAGCCAGTACCTCAGATCAGCTTTAAGCTTACCCTCTTCCGCCATACGGCGGTGGTACGCCTCCTCCATATCACCCGCCAGCTCTTCGCATATCGCCGGGTTACAGTACCACTCAAACAGCCTGCGTGCCAGGGTAGGGGGAGAAACATTATTTTCCATGTTGTTCATATTCAGATACTAAAGTTCCAGACAGGCTTAGGTATCGCCTGCCACAGGCTGTCCCGCATTTCCTTCGTATGCTTCAGCGCCTCCTTACCCGTCCCCGTTAGGCTAAACAGACGCTTCTTGCGTCCTCCGCGGGTTTCCGTAGCGCCTCCCATTTCCGAGGCCAGAAAACCCTTATCCTCTAGGCGCATCAGTGTTTTATGCACCGCGCTCATCGTCACCGTCCGGCCCGTTCTTTTTTCTATTTCATCCGTTATCGCCAGCCCGTATGCCTCTTCATATAAAATACCCACCGCCAGCAGTACTAACTCTTCAAACTCACCCAGGTAATTGCCTTTAGTCATTACTTTCTACTTTGTCTAGGTAATAATAAGCAAGTCCCCTGTAAATGTCAAGGCACAGATAAATCACGAATAACAGAGCAGAGGGCCATCATACCTGACCGTCACGCCTGCAGTAGTCCCCCATGCCCCTGAATAGTATGCTTACAGGAATTTATTTGGATATTTTCCGATCAGCAAAAGTGAGAGAAAGTCAAATGAATAATTCATGAAATAAAACCTGTTGTTTCATGGATTTTTCAGAAAAAAAATAGCTTTTTAGGGCTTTGCTGTAGCTTTACTACTTGATCCTTGACCAGGAGAAAGAAGCTGCGGTACATTATTTATAGTTAAATTTTATCCATTATGAAAAAACTAAGCTTAAAAGAACTCGAAGTCACTAGCTTCACTACTGTTGACACTGACTCAGTTAAAGCCGGTGGCGGACTTGATACCAGAAGAAAGTCATATTGCGTATGCGATACAGACGAAGTAGACTGGAACGGTCTCGCCCTTTGCTAAGCGCTGATCCCATATAAAATGATGAAGAGGCTGTCTCAAAAGGCAACCTCTTTCTTTTTGTTCAAAATATAATTTGGCATTCCTCGTAACTACCGCGGGGTTGTACCGCGTCGCGTCCGACCGGGTCGCGCCTGACTGGGTCGCGTCCGACTTCGCTATGCAGAGTGTTTGAGGTGATTTTCAAAATATTGTTTGGCAGAAAAAGAGGCCTTGCTACTTTTGAGACAGCCCCTTTTTTTAGTGCCTTTTTATCTATAGCACAAATCCCATCGTATAACGGGGCGCCATGCATATGGGCGCCATGCATATGGGCCCCAGCTACTCGCAGAGTGCAGGAGTAGACACCTGCAGCAACCACCGGCATTTCCCTTCCCCAATTTAGCCACCCCCTCCGCAGTCCATTTCGCCATAAGGGCCTAACACCCTACCAGTCCCATCGGGAAGTCGCCTTTGAAGCAGCCAAGGCACGTAGCCTGCTGGCTTACCAGTATCGCAGAAGAGTAATGCGGTATCATCACCTTCTTATACTGGATGCCCTTTAAGCTACCCCAGTTACTATAAAAATCATCCTGACCGCTACTCATATTTATAGCACTTTTCCTATATTTACGACCTGGTCAAGGTAGCCTTCTCCCACCACTTCAGACCAAATCATACCCGAGCTCCTTCGTCTCTGCTCCGTTTCTCCTCCGTAACTACTTCGCCTATCCTGTACCTATCCTATAAGTAGCCTATACCTGGCGTATATTTCAGGCCCATGTACCTTAATTTCATAGCTTTTGGTATTTTTCCGTTAAATGGCAGGTTTTTAATGATACCCAAAATTCATCTCCAGCTCATCACAAGAGCTTTCTTATACAGGTCTGCCGCACGATAGTTCTAGCTCCAATTGCCCTAAGGCCCTACCAGTCCCATCGGGACATTGCCTTTGTAGCCCAATCAAGCCAGATCAACCCACAGTGCCGTAGGCACGCAGCCTACTAGGCAGGTCCCATATTATTCCTCAAAGCACTATAAGAGAGGTGTTTGGTTTGCACTATAGAGGGCATAGCCGTCATTCTAAGCCCCTGTTTTGGTGAAGAAAAATGATTTGCTGTTAAAAACAGCGCACCCTCTAGCAATAGGCACAAATTCCCCTCCCCAGGGAGCATAGCCGTCAAGCTAAGGCTCTATTTTACTGATTTTGAATGATTGCTTATAAAAATGTGGTGCTCTGCATCGATAAGTACGAATAATTCCCCTCCTGGGGGCATAGCCGTCAAGCTAAGCCTCTGTTTTGCTGATTATATATAATTTACTTTTAATAATATGGCACTCTGCAGCGATAGGCACAAATAATTCTCTCCCTGGGGGAGCATAGCCGTCAAGTTAAGCACACAAATTACTGTAAATCAATTAATAAGCAGTGAGTCCCCTTTTGGGACTGGGGACGCACACGTCGGGCAGGCGCAGAAATTTACTTTGGAATGGCAATAGCTCACGCCGGGGTGGGTCTAAAGCTGGAGCAATAATCCATTATTTCAGCTTATACCTACAGTCTAACCCAGTCGCCTGCGTACTCGGTCTGAAAGACCCCAGCTCCGGAATCTTTATTTGAGTTCTAAATGGCCATTTGAGGCCGAGTCGGTCGCGACCCCGGCTCACAGGAGGGTAATTTACATTGGATCAACTCTTAGCTTGACGGCTATGCCTGAGGGAGGGGACAGATGAAAAAACGTTCCAAAGTTTTTTCATAAGGGTGGTCCGACACTCGGTGATCCGGCATTCCGGAGGCCCGACATTCGGTAGCCCATACCTTAACCTAACGGCCATTCTTTCAATTTTGCAACGTAGCCCTTGGGTAGGGAATTGATAGTACCATTCATAATGACCAGCCGTTAATATGAATGACCATATGCCTTTTCTATCATATTTAATTGACTGCAGCCAAAGGATAATATTCAGTTGGCCGAATCACTTACCCTATCCGGGTCCCAGCCACCACTCCGTAGTAGCTTTTTTAGTTGTTTGTCACGTATCTCAGTATCATTCAGGCCTTCACCATCCTTATCCCTTAAGTTGGCTATATACCCCCCGCTTATCGTATCCAGATAGTCCTCAATAGCCCCGATTAACAAATCTGCCTTTTCGGAAGCCCCCGCTCCATTATCCGCAGAAGTAACCAGCCTGTTCAGCCGCCATATATTTACTATAAACGATGACTTTTCTTTCATACTGAAAAAGTAATGAATCACCGGATACGCCAGGTGATGCTGATTGTGTACATTGATCATATCCACAATATCAGAAGCATTATCCAGCACATGCTGCAACTGCCTCGATGCAGGGAGCCTTAGGATATTATTTATAAAGAGAGCACCTGACCTTTTATGGATCACCGCCGATGATACCGATATCAGATAAGTCATAGCCGTAGTAAAGAATATAAACCCTGTAAACGAAAATACGGCGATCACTATTTGCCATGAGGGCAGACCCGGTTTAAAGTCACCGTTGCCCATCGTAGAAAGGACATAACCGCTAAAATACATCTTGTCCGTACTGTTGCCAGGTACTTCCGACGTTGCCACCAGCACAGAGTACGGATCCGATAATAGCAGCAGGTAAAAGCCCAGCCAAAGGCCCAGTATCCACCACGTGATCAGCGTCAGCGTAATAATCGCCCCCGCGTACTTAAGCACCACCCGTTGGCCCGATTTTTCACCTACCCATAAAAAGACATCACATACATAACCCGACAACCTGGATGAAACCAAACCTGCCCCGCTTACAGATATAACCGTAAGGAAGAAATCCGTAAAGACGATCATCAATAGCAGTATGCCTATTATAAGGAACAGGTAATTCATTTGTCAGTATTCATTATTAAACACCATATAATCAGTAAGAGGATATACCCGCTTCAGGTGGGCATGGCTGATTAGCAAGCCTCCCCAAGTGGCATGTAGCCTGAATGGCAGTCACCAGGCACAACTTCGCCGTAAAACCCTTAGCACCTTTGCGTGCCTACCCAGCTCGAAGGTGAGCGGTAGGAGGTACGAATGTTATTTACAATACATTTAGCACCCCAGTCAGTTTGGTACCATTTAATTCCTTCCCCTAAGGGGAAGGTGGCTGCACATACCTAACCCCCAGGATTCCTGGGTATAATGTTGAAATTCAAAGGTCAATTCACTACTAAGGTGGCCTGGCAGACGAAAGGGGAGAACCTCTCCCGTATTTTGCATCTGATTTTGCGCCATTGTGTGAGATAAACAGGCACTTACGAAAACTAGTCCTCGTTTTCCAGCCGGTTAATGATCTTCTTCATCTCCGCAATCTCTCTCTTTTGCGCTTCGATTATCTCCTTCGCCAGGGCCCGCGTTTCCGGGTCCTCCAGCGTAGCCTGCTGGCTTACCAGTATCGCAGAAGAGTGGTGCGGTATCATCGCCTTCATATACTGGATGTCCTTCACCGTAGTCTGGTCCCTCAGAAAATAATAACTGAGCGAGGTCACCAGCACCGCCAGCACCACTATTACCGCATTTTTAGCCTTATTTTTATACATCGGCGCCATAAAAGCCAGCATAATCAGCGCCATAGGACCTACCATATACAGCGCCATGTAAGTACGCGTATGGCTCAGGTATATATGATCAAACTGGTCTACATTAAAAAACATCGCTGCGTACATAAACACAAATGACGACAGCATCATCAGGGCAAACTTTAAATAATGATTCTTCACAGCGTATCTTATTTTTTAGTGATAGTTTCTTCCACATTTCCGCAAGTCAGCATTTCATCGCCGAAGTAAGGGTTGCGGATCTCCTCAGCATCAGAAAACCAATAAGCCCCCTCATTATCAAATGCCATCGGGCAGTACTGCTTGTAAATAGTGCCACTACTTACCGACTCCTTCAGCAAAGGCTCCACAAGCGTCGTAAACTCAGAAAAGTGCGTCCTCAAGTCATCCAGACCCTCCGCTTCCGCCATAGCAAGCGCCGCCGCCTTCATTTCCGCACGCTCCTCTTCAAAGGCCTGAGCCAGGTTAGAGGCCGCTGTTTTAGCATCCTCCAGGTCAGAGTTTACCAGCGAGGTCCGCACCTCCAGGTAGTTCTGGAATACCTTACCCACCATGCCATCCTTAAATTCAGCATCGAAGCGGTCAGGCGTCTCCTCCGTCTCTTCCTTTACCTCTTCAGGCGTTTTCACTTCCACCTCCTGCTTTTGCTCCCCCTCCACACAGGCAGAAAAGTTCAGCAGAGCCAAAGTGGCCAGTGTTAAAAAAATATGTTTCATCATCGTATAGTTTTAGCTAAATGTTAAATACTTAAAATCGTATAGACAGACCACCGCCCCCGCCAAAGCGACTGTCATAGCTGCCCATCAGTGAGAAATTTCTTGATAGGAAATACTCCATACCTGCACTCCACACCAGCTCATCCATATAGCTCATCGGAGCACCCGTTGCCTCATTCTCCAGGTCATTGACCCAGCCAAAGTCCGCCTGGTATTCTATATTTCCAAATATGGTGGTACGCGGAAAGATCATCAGCTCCCGGCTAAGCCTTACCTCCGGCCTCAGTTTATGGTCTAGGCGCACGTCCAGGTTAAACATGTATGGAGTAAAAAAGCGAATACCGCCTATTGCCACCGCTTCCAGTTCATCCAGGCTATTCTCACCCTCATTTTCCATGTTTACCCCCGCAAACACACTCAGATAGTCATACAGGTAGCGTTCGTAGGTAAATTCCGCCTCCATGTTCTCATTATAGCCAAACTCACCCGAGAGGTTAAACTGGTTGCGGGTATTACTCGAGACCAGGCTAAGGCCTGCCATATGAGAGCCCACCTCTGCAGTACCCCACGTATAATACTGCCTGCCCTCGTTTACCAGTACCTTCAGTGGCGCATCCTTCAGCCGCGGGTCACGGTCATCCCCATAGCTGAATATGCGCGCCATACCACCCATCATGTGGTACAGCACATGACAGTGAAAAAACCAGTCGCTGTCCTCCGTCGCATTAAACTCTATCGTCACCTTATTCATCGGAGGCACATTTACCGTATGCTTCAGGGGCGAGTACTCCCCATGTTCATTTATCACCCTGAAGAAGTGGCCGTGCAAGTGCATCGGGTGGTGCATCATCGTCAGGTTATTCAGCGTAATGCGCGCCACCGTACCCCTCTCCACCCTGATCTGGTCAGCTTCTGACAGCGGCACCCCGTTCATGCTCCACACATAGCGCCACATATTGCCCGTAAGGTTCAGCAGTATCTCCTTCACCTCGCGGTCTTCCGGCATCGCCGTGCTCTCCGTAGCCTTCAGGTAGTCGTAAGTATATTCCGAGAACATATCCATATGCCCCATACCTCCGTCCGACATATCCATGCCGGACATCCCCATGCCGGACATCCCCTTCTCCTGATCTTCCATCTTCATTCGCTTATCCTCCTTCCCCGTATCCATTTCCTCGTGGCCTGATTGCCCCTCCTGATCCATAGAGTGGTGGCTGTGGCCCTCATCGCTGTGCCCTTTCATCTCATGCCCCGGCTTCATGCTTTCTGAGTCTTCTTCCATCTGCATCCCCCATTCCTCCATCAGTTCCTGCGGGTCCGTCTCCGAGGGATTGAACTTCATCGCCGGCGCACCCATCCGCATGTCCATTTTCGCCATCTGCATCATCATCCCTATCTTATCCGGCCTGGGCGTTTCCGGTGCCTCCTTCAGCGGGCCACTCCCCAGTATGGTCGAGGAATAACCCGAGCCATCCTGCGCCGTAGCGCGCATCTCTATACTGCCGCTTTCCGGTATCGTAAGGATAATATCATACGTCTCCGCAATAGCAATGAACACCTTGTCCTTTCTCACCGGCACTACATTCAGCCCATCCGCAGACACGATGGTAGGCTCACCGCCACCAAACGTAAGCCAGAACTGCGAGGAGGCAGAGCCGTTTATGATCCGCAACCGTACCTTTTCCCCAGGCTCATATTCCCCGTACGACACCCGTTCTTCACCATTCGCCAGGAACGCCGGGTAGTAAATGTCGGCTATGTCCGCGCTCTCCATCCGCTGCTTCCAGAAGTTAAACTGCGCCCCAAGCGCCCCGCGCGCAATTACCCGGTTCAGAGGAGTCGCCGTTCCCTTCTTTATATTATACCACTCATTACCCCGTTTCAGGTTTCGCAGTACATTCATTGGCTTCTGGTGCGTCCAGTCAGACAATACCACCACCTGCTCCCTATCATAGGCCAGCTCCGTGCCGTTTTCAGGTTGTATCACAATAGAGCCATACACCCCGCTTTGCTCCTGCAGCATCGTGTGCGAGTGATACCAATACGTGCCAGACTGTATCAGCGGATATTCATATTTAAACGTCTCCCCCGGCATAATAGGCGGAGTCGTCAGGTACGGCACCCCATCATAGAAGTTAGGTAGCAACAGCCCGTGCCAGTGCACAGAGGTTTCCACATCCATTTCATTCGTTACGTAGATCACCGCATACGCCCCCTCTTTAAAGTCCAGCGTAGGTCCCGGGATGCTGCCGTTTATCGTCATGCCCATAGATTTCCTGCCACCCTTTTCCACCATCTCCTGGCGTAAAGTAAGGCGGTGTACAATCGTATCTTGCTGGGCAAAGGCCTGCTGGCTTGCACCCGCCAGCACAATGAAGAGAAAAAGTATTAATGCGTGTTTCATGAGCTGTTTTCCTGAAAAGGGTAGCTAAAAAAGTATAATAGGAGAAACCCCTGGCAGCGGAGATAGTGCTGCGCAAACAGGAAACCCCTGTGCCTGGAGTAGGCGCCCGGAAAAATGCTCAGTGTATTATATCAGAAAGGTCTCGTACCGGATGTGCAAACGTGGTTGCCCCCGCGACGGCGGCGAGCTATAGGCAGTCGGCTGGCGAAGCAGCACTACAGAGAGGTTATAGACAGGTTCCTCCTGAACCACTACTGCCACAGGCAGTTCAAAGGTGAAGCTCCCGTGTATGACAGGCTTAAAGGCGTCATTTACCTCAAGAGAGAGAAAATAATCACGGCAGCAACCTTCTGCCATCAGGCAAGCCTGCCCTTCCATATCCGTATCCAGGCAGTCCCTGTCCATGCCCGACATGCCACAGTCCATCGCAGATATGCCCGCCATCAACTGGTGAAGCACCGCCTTACCCCCGCAAAAGTGCGTGCCCAAAGCCATTCCCTGGCTCATTAGCAGCATCACAGCCGCCAATACTATGGATAGTGCTTTTCTCACTAATTGCTATACCCTATCCATACAGAATTGTTTGCAGCTATTACCTACAAGAGTGTTATATTTTTGAAATCCTCCTCAAACCGGTTCGAGAAACGTACCCTAGCCATCACAGATTTAAAAGCCACTCTCGTAAGGCGGTCAGTTTTTTTTGTTATTGAGGGATTGTGAGCTTCTGTTGTTTTGAGTTTTTTTATTAAATCAGATCTACACTCATTTCTGATCAATTGTCCTTATAACAGTTTCTTGATTTTCATTTCTCCAATGACTATTAAACTTGCAAATGCTGTCCAAATAATAACTGGTACAGTCAGCAAAGCTGCTGTCTTATTTATTGGAAAGAGTTTGTAGACAACAAACGCAGCAAAATATCACTACAATATTCCCAATCAGTCCGAACCATAGGGCGGAAACGTTTGTCAATTTTGCGAATCCTAAGGTGTAATATGCATAAGTTGCACAAAGAAAAGCAAGACCAAAAAGCCACCATTGATAGTTATTCAATTCAGTTTGAATAAGATTGTATCATCCGATCCCAAGAAGGGTAAATAGAACAAACCAAATAACTGGTATTACAAATCCTGGAGGTGCATACCAAAGTTTCGGTGTTTCATCATTATCAAAGTTAAGTCCAATGAATGGAGCAGGAATATTTACTAAGATTAAGATTCCGTAGAAAATCAAGACACTAAAAACCAAAGCCCAAATCATATTTTGATTATTTGCGTGTGTCATTATTCTAGTGCTTTCAGGTCAGAGGCTAGTCCATTTACCAAATAAAAAGTTGATGTCTGCTTGTATTATTTTCAAGTTGGCCATAACGGTGGCATAGCAGCCGGTTAGGGCTTTACGCGAGGTATTGGCTGTTACGTTTGTAGCCTTTGTTTAGATTTTTACACCAAATTTGACCATCAATCCTGAATTTATGTCGCCATTTAGGTACGGCTGAGTATATAGCTTCAGCCCTATCAAATAACTCTCATTTAACTGATAAGCAAGCTCAGTTATAATATTGAAACCAAATTCTCTTCGCCTATCGTAGTTGTATTCATCTACAAAACAGCCGTTGGGGCCACAGCTGGTAGATTGAGTGGTAATATCGGAAACTACATAGTAAGATAAACCACCGCCTACTCTGAAATCAATAACTCTGGTGTTCCCGAAAGGTGAAATGAATAAATTCGTGTTTCCTTGTGCATATGAGGCTGTTCCAGTCGTTTGGTCATCGCCAATTCCATAATTCAAACTGATGGCAGTAGTGAAAAATGAGTTTATCTTATAATTCAATTCTGTCTCAAAGGTTGTAGTGCTAATATCACCAGTACCTAAAATGGTCCTTGCTACCCCAAATCTTATATCAGTTCTTGAGTCTATTTGAGCATAAGCATTTGGTAACGCCATAGATAAAACCATCAACACAATTCCTATTTTCACCTTCATATATTTAATTTAAAGTGCTATAAATCAGACAACTGAGTAACATGTCCTTTGTTAACAGCTTTAAACTGCCCCACCACCGCAACAGGACATACACTGCTCTGCGGTCTGAAAGTCTGAGTGCAGAAAGAAGAAAGTATCCGGAAATACAAATGAGACAATAGGGGCAGGTTCACGATTGAGTTGCATTGAAGTATTAAATAGTCGCAATCACACCTCAGAAACCGGCTCTCGTAAGGGATCTGTTTTTTTCTGGATGGCTAATGACTTCAGTGCATGTTTGGCATGAGTGAATACTAGCGCCATTTTTTATGCCGTAGTATTCACCAAATATTTAGCCAGCTTTGCACGGGTCATAAATAGTTTCGGAACAGCCTTTGAAAATGGCTTCAATATCGCGGTAGGATGATCCTAAAATCAGTACCATCCTGTTCACTACTTGCCACTACAACCTTATCTTTATCAGCCTTCACTATTTCAATTACCACATATAACCCAATACCATAGCTACTTTCTTTACAATCCCCGTTTTCTCCGGCATCTTTAAATAATCCATTGAAGATAAGTTCTTTACTACCTTCTGGAATCGGATTTCCTTCATTGTGTACAGAGAGTGTGATACCACACCACGGGTCTCCACACTAACAATAACAGGTCCGCCGGTTCGTCCCTAACGTAAAGCATACGCCACTAAATTGGATATAACCTGCTCCATGCGGATAGAATCCCTCTGCACTTGTATGGGGCCCGGTGCTTCAAAGCGCAAATCGGCTTTAGGGTATGCTAATTGAAATTCCTGGATTTTTTGCTGGCATTGCAGCGTCAGATCGGAGGATCTTTTTTCTACGGTAATCCCGGTACCTAATCGGAGTTTAGTCACTTCAAGCAAGCTCTCAGTCAGTTCCCTTATCCGCTTAATACTAGCATCCGTGCGTTGAAGCAACATTCTTTCCTCTTCAGAAATATTTTTTGATAATGAAAGCAGTTGTTGAACGGATTTTATGGCCGAAAGGGGATTGCGCAGATAATGACCCAATATTCCCAGGAACCAGTTTTTACTATTGTCCATTTTATTGTGATAATGACTTACAGAGTGCATCCATGCCTCATCTATTGCCTCATTAAAACGGATCATGTCCTGAAATTTATCATCTTTAGTCTCAGATGCCATATTTCTTTCCAAAGACGTAATACATTGGCTCGGAAGGCACGAAACTCCGAACTCACCTGTATAATATCAAAACCTGATTCCACTCGGTGTATGCCATGATCTTTTGCCGGTTGGTCTTCAATAAGCTGAGGTTTCTTCAGCCCTCTCGACTTATCCTTTTCCCCAAACCTTTTGCCTCGTAGTATATTCTCTATTCATAGGTCAACTTTTTCCCTATGAGCTATTCAAGACGTTCCTTTATTAAAGCCGCCGGTGCCGCCGCCGCCCTGTCAGCACTGCCCTTTCCCGGCATACTCTTAGGCCGGCAGCCCCAAAAGCTCGGCGTGGCCCTCGTCGGGCTTGGCAATTACAGCACCGGCCAGTTAGGCCCCGCCCTCCGCCTCACCCGGCACTGCCAGCTCCGCGGCATCGTTACCGGTAGCCCCGATAAGGTCCCCCTCTGGCAGCAGCGCTACAGCATACCCGATAAAAACGTATACAACTACGGTAACATCCACCAGGTAGCCGATAACCCCGATATAGACGTCCTCTACATCGTATTGCCCAACTCCATGCATAAAGAATACGCCATCAAAGCCGCCGAGGCCGGTAAACATGTATGGTGCGAAAAGCCTATGGCCCTCAATGCAAAAGAGTGCCGCGAAATCATAGCCGCATGCAAAAAGAATAATGTGAAGCTCTGCATCGGCTACCGCATGCAGCACGAGCCCGATACCCAAACCATCATCCGCTACGGACGCCAAAAAACCTATGGTGACATTACCGGAGTAGAAACTGAGGCAGGCTTTCGCTTTAGCGGAGGCACCCCCTGGAGGCTCGAGAAAGAAATGGGCGGCGGCGCCATGTACGATATGGGCGTATACCCCCTCAATGCCGCCCGCTACAGCACAGGCCTTGAACCCATCGCCGTCACCGCCCGGCATGAAGTCACCCGGCCTGATATGTTCAGTGAAGTAGATGAAATCACCTACTTCACCCTCGAGTTCCCAGGCGGCATAAAGGCCGACTGCAAGACATCCTTTGCTGAAAATATCAATCGCCTCCAGATAAACTGTACCCAGGGCTGGTACAGGTTGCAGCCCTTCCAAAGCTACAGTGGCATACGCGGTACCACCAGCGACGGCACCACTATCAACGAACGTATCACCGACCAGCAAGCCCTCCAAATGGACGATGACGCGCTCGCCATCCTCCAAAACCGCCCCGTCTTGGTGCCCGGTGAAGAAGGCCTGCGCGATCTCCTTGCAGTAGACGCCATCTTCCAGAGCGCTGCTTCCGGAAAACGCGTCAGAATACCTCCTGCTGATTGATGCCCCCCAGACTACCGGTCATGCGGATTCACCTATGGAAAATAGTTGAGACCGGGAACCAAATGCCGCACCATAGTTAATAGTACACGCTGTATCATGGCACCCCTTAGCCATTAGAACTGAATATTCACTTAACCGAACATGGACAAGTCCAAAAAAAGAAAAATTTGGGTCTCACTGGCCGGGATAGGTCTCGTAGCCGCCGCCCTGGCCCTCATCGGGTTGTTTAATAGCTCCGGTGGAGGTCAGAAAGCACCACCAGGCGCCTCATCATCAGGTAAAGCCTCCTCCGATTCTGTTGCCCGCACTGCCGTCAGAGCCACCACCGTCAGCCCCTCCGAAATCACCCGGCAAATACCCCTCACCGGCAGAGTAGTACCCGAGGATCGAGTAGATGTATATGCAGAGTATGCCGGCCGAACCATCAAAGGAGCCAAACCCTTTAAAGCCGGCACACAGTTCAACGCCGGCCAGGTCATGCTCCGGCAGGATGCCTCCGAACTCAGGCAATCCATCAAATCCGCCAAGAGCCAGTTCGTACAGCTACTCTCCCAGACCGTCCCCGATCTCCGCATAGACTACCCCGCCATCTATGAAGAATGGAAAAACTACCTCCTCAGTTTTGATGTCACACAACCCCTCCGCGAACTGCCCGCCGTACAAAACGACCAGCAGCGGCTCTTCCTCACCGGCCGTAACATCTATTCCCAGTTCTACACCGTGCAGGAGTTAGAGAGCCGGCTATCCAAGTACGTCATCCGCGCACCCTTTAGCGGCACCCTTACCCAGGCCACCATAGACCCCGGCACCATCGCATCACCCGGGCAGAAGCTCGGCGAAATATCCCGCACCGGCACCTATGAACTGGAAGCATCCGTTGATTTTGACAATGTAGAGTTTCTCAGCCCCGGGCAAGTCATCACCTTTCACCGCACCAACAGCGACCTCACCTTTCAGGGCCGCCTCATCAGAATAAACGAAACCGTAGACCCCGAGACCCAGCTCGTCAGCGTGTTTTTCAGGCTCGAAAGCCCCCGGCTACGCACCGGCGTATACCTCCAGGGCACATACGCCGGCCGCACCTATCAGCAGGCCGTTCGCCTACCCAGGCAGGCCATCGTAGATGATGCCTACGTATTCGTCGTGCAGGACAGCACCGCCCGCCTCAGGCAGGTAGACGTAAAAGGCCGCTCACTCGACCAGGTACTCGTTACCGGGCTGGACAGCGGCCAGCGCGTTATCCTTACCGAGCAGACCAAAGCATTCGAAGGCACACCCGTTTCCATAGTTCAGGATTGAGAGTATGAAAAAAGTAATACGCTTCTTTATTCGCAACGTAATGCTCGTTAACCTCGGCATTATCCTCATCCTCACCCTTGGCCTCATCAGCGCCCTCAGGATGAACAGCTCCTTCTTTCCCGAAGTAGACGAGCGCTTTATCATGATCGAAGCCGTCTACCCCGGGGCCTCCCCCAAAGAAGTAGAGGAAGGAATCACCCTCAAGATAGAAGATAACCTCAAAGGCGTCACCGGCATAGACCGAATCACCTCCGTGTCCGGCGAAAACAGCGCCACCATCACCGTAGAACTCGAGTGGAGTGCCAATGCCGACCTCGTCCTGCAGGACGTCAAGAACGCCGTAGACCAGATCAGCACCTTTCCCGAAGGCATGGAGCGCCTCGTTACCTACGTCCAGGAAGTAACCAACTTTACTGCCAAGATGGCCCTCTACGGCGAAGTACCCCTCCAGGCCCTTAAGCAAAAAGCCGAACTCGTGGAAGACGAGCTTCGCGACTTTCCCAATATCTCCAAGATCAGTATCAGCGGCTATACCGATGAAGAAATAGAAATAGCCGTCAGAGAAAGCGACCTGCGCGCCTACAACCTTACCTTCTCAGACATAGCCCAGGCCGTAGGCCGTGAGAACATCCGTACCACCGGCGGTACCATCCGCGGACAGGAAGAGACCATCATCCGCTACGACCAGAAATTATACTATGCCGACCAGCTACGCGAGATCGTACTGCGCACCCAGCCCAATGGCAACGTCGTAAAGCTCGAAGACGTCGCTGATGTGCGCGACGACTGGTCCGAGTCCACCAATACCGCCTACTTTAACGGAGAGCCCGCCGTGCTCATCACCGTCAATACCCTTAATGAAGAAAGCATTATCCAGGCCGCCAACAGCGTAGCCGAATATGTGGAGCAATTCAACAGCCGCAACCAGACCGTTAAAGCCGCCATGGTCAATGACGCCACCGACGTGCTCAACGAACGCATCGCCCTCCTTCAGAAAAACGGGCTCATTGGTGCCGTTATCGTCTTCGTGCTGCTTGGTCTCTTCCTCCGCATTCGCCTCGCCTTCTGGGTCGCCCTCGGCATCCCCATTTCCCTCTTCGGCATGATCGTCGTCGCCTACGCCTTTGGCATCACCATCAACGTCCTCAGCCTCTTCGGCATGATCCTCGTCATAGGCATCCTCGTAGATGACGGAATCGTGGTAGGGGAGAACATCTTCCAGCATTTTGAACAAGGCAAAAGCCCCCTCCGCGCCGTAGTCGATGGCACCATGGAAGTGTTCCCCTCCATTCTTTCCGCCATCACCACCACATGCATAGCCTTTGGGTTCTTCTTCTTTATAGAAGCACAACTGGGCGAGTTTTTCAGCGACGTGGCCTTTGTAGTCATCTGGTCACTCATATTCTCCCTCATAGAAGTCATCCTGTTTCTCCCCGCCCACCTCGCCCATACCAAAGACCTAAAGGGCAAGACCAAACCCAATAAGGTAAAGCAAAAGATAGAAGATCAGCTCTTTGTCTTCCGTAAGAAAGTATTCGTCCCCATACTCGATTTCGTGCTCCGCTTCAAGGTATTCGGCTACCTCGCCGGCGTCGCCCTCCTCGTCATCACCTTTGGCGCCGTAGGGGCCGGTGTCATCCGTACCACCTTTTTCCCTTTTGTAGAAGGAAACGAAGTCACCGTTAACCTCGAAATGCCCCCCGGCACCCCCGATGAGCGTACCGAGGACGTTATGAAAATGATCGAACAGAAAGCAATGGCTCTTAACCAGGATTACCAGGACCAATACGGCAGCCAGTACATCACCAAAAGAGAAATACGCGTAGGCCCAGGCAGCAACGTCGGTACCGCCATTTTTTACCTCGTCTCATCCGAAGAGCGCGAGCGAAACAGCTTCCAGGTAGCCGGCGACCTCCGAGGTAAAACCGGTCCCGTGCCCGGCGTCGAAAAACTGAGCTTCAACAGCCGTTCCGCTTTTGGCAAGCCCGTCAATGTCTCCTTCTCAGCCCCCGACTATCAGACCATCCGCAATGCCGTCGCCGAGTTCAAAGAAGAGCTGCGTAAAACCGGTAAGGTGCGTGACATTATCAGCAACGACCAGGCCGACCGGCCCGAAGTAAACCTCAGCCTCAACCAGACCGGCAGGGGACTCGGCTTCACCGGCTCCGGCCTTATCAGCCAGGTGCGCGCCGGCTTCTTCGGATACGAAGCCCAGCGCCTGCAAAAAGGCGATGACGAAGTCAAGGTATGGGTAAGGTATGCCCTCGACAACCGCCAGGACGTTTCCCAGCTCGAAAACATGCGTATCCGAAGCCCCCAGGGCAGCAGCGTCCCCGTAGGCCAGGTAGCCACCCTCGAGCCACAGCAGGGGCTCATCACCATTAACCACCGCGACGGCAAGCGCGAAATTACCGTAGAGGGCGAGCTTGCCAGCCAGGACGTCTCCAGTACCCAACTGCTGGAGCAGGTACAGACCGAGGTCATGCCCGGCATACTCGAGCGATACCCCACCGTTAACGTCTCCTACGAAGGGCAGCAAAGAAGCACCCGGCGCCTGCAGAACTCGGTATCCAGCGTAGGCCCCTTTATTCTCGTGCTCCTCATCACCGTACTCATCTTTACCTTCCGCAGCTACACCCAGACCCTGGCCCTGCTGCTCGTGCTGCCCTTTGGGTTCATTGGCGCGGCCTGGGGGCACTACATCCATGGCCTCCCCATCAGCCTCCTCAGCTTCCTCGGGTTCATTGCCCTCGCCGGAGTGCTCATTAATGACGGCCTGGTATACATCAACACCTTCAACCAGTACCTCGCCGAAGGAACCCCCTTCCAGGAGTCCCTGCGAAAAACCGCCCTGAACCGCTTTAGGCCCCTCTTACTCACCACCGTCACCACCTCTGCCGGCCTGCTGCCCCTCGTCCTTGAGCAAAGCGTGCAGGCCCAGTTCCTCATCCCCATGGCCATCACCATCAGCTATGGGCTTATTGCCGGTTCATTTTTCCTTTCCGTACTACTGCCGGCCACACTTACCGCCGGCAATCATGCCAAGGTATACCTTACCTGGCTATGGGAAGGAGATAAGCCCGAATACGAATCCGTAGAGCGCGTGATCAAACGAAAAAAAGCAGCCCGAACCTATGAAAGCTAGTATCAGATCATTCCTGTTTTTCCTCTGTCTTATCAGCACAGCCAACTTTACCCGTGCCCAGGAGCTGCCCCGGCTGAGCCCCGATACCGTGCTCATGCACTCAGCCCCCCTTGTCACACTCGATGAGGCCTTAGCCATTGCCCTCAGGCAAAACTACAGCCTGCGCATCGCCGAAAGAGACCTCGAAATAGCCGAGAATAATGTCACCATCGGCAACGCCGGTTTTTTACCCAGCCTGCAGGCTTCCGGCAACTATAATTACTCCAACCAGGACACCCGCATCGAATTCGCCAGCCCCGAGGCAGATAACATAGACCGCAGCGGAGCCGTATCCGAATCCTATGGCGGCGCCCTTACCCTCAACTACACCATTTTCGGCGGTGGCCGCTTCTACATCTACGACCGCCTCATAGCCCAGTCAGACATAGCCCGCCTGCAGGAGTCACAGGCTATGCAGCAGACCATTCTCGATGTCAGCACCCAATACCTCGACATGGCAGGGCAGTACCGCAGTGTGCAGATCAATGAGCAGGCCATAGCCATCTCCGCCGAGCGGTACCTCAGAGTAAAGGGGCGCTACGAGTTTGGTGGCGTTAGCAAACTTGAGCTACTCAATGCCGAAGTAGACCTCAGAAACGACAGCATCACATGGAAGCAATCCATACTTGCCTTTAAGCAGCAGCAAAACGACTTTAATGTCCTCCTTGGTGTGCCGGTAGATACCACCTACCGTATTGACACAGCCTTTTCCTACACCCGTAACCTCGAGCTGCAGACCATACTGTCCGAGGCAGACCAGCGAAACCCCTCCCTCAGGCTCGCCAAACTAGACCGCCAGGTGAATGAACTAAGGGTAAAAGAAACCAATGCAGGCTTCTGGCCCATACTTGACCTTAGCGGAGGCTACCAATACAACCGTACCGAAAACGAGGCCGGCTTTGTCGCCCTGCAGCGTACCAAAGGCTGGAATACCGCCCTCAACCTCACCTTTGTCATCTACGACGGAGATAACCGTAACCGCCTTGTACAGAACGCTGAGGTTAACCTTGCCAGCAGCGACATACGGCTGGAACAAGCCCGCGCCACCCTGCAGGCAGACATTCGCAATGCATGGGTAGCCTACACCACCAATGTAGACCTGCTGGAAAGCAGCCTGGATAATCTGGAAGTGGCACGTTTGCAGTACACCCGCAGCCAGGAAGCCTTCGCCACCGGCGAGATCAACGGCCTGGACCTGCGCGACGCCCAGCTAAACCTGATCCGTGCCCGTAAAAACGTATCCGATCAGCAGATAGCCGTCAGGCAGGCCGAAATCAGCCTTTACTACCATGCCGGCTTGCTCGTAGAATAGCCCGTGTTTTATATGTACTTAGGACACTTTTCATTTACGAATATTCCCTCATTAGTTCGGTAGAGTTTCCCGGTGGTTTATCCCGGTTACCCTATGGTCAGGTAAGCGCCCCCCTATGTACAATACCAAATGTCAGTGCATTAGACGTTTATTCGTTTTACAGACTTTACCCGTGTGGGCCCGGCACGTCCCCGAAGCAGGGAACCCGGCAATAAGCTGTGGTTTCCTGCTGGTTTATTTGCGGGAAATCATGAGGTATTTTTAGAGATTGTGAAAGTTTTTCTTATATTGGAGGACTATTTCAAACGATTGCATAGACCCACGGTGGTGATTTTAGTTCATTTGTGGAACTAAAAATTGACAAGCACTTTCTCCACCGAATGCAGACCGGCTGATCTTTCACTTTTACTGGAATGTAAATGCCTTTTTTTAGGCACACAGCCGCTTCGTTTGGCAGAGTATGCCGGTGGATTAGTAAATCCTTACGCGTGGGCAAAAGGCCCTGGACGTGCTATTTGGCCGGTCATTTTTTAAATACTCGTTACTGACCGTTAGTGTCAGAAATTTTTCAAGGTTTTATAAAATAAATAGCTTCCAAAAATGAGACAGAAAATGCTGGAGTACAGTAAAATGATTCTGAGTAAGGTTAGTTTTAGCCGCGCCCTTTTCCAAAAAGAGTACCGGAAATCATTGAACATACTGGAAAAGAGCGAAGCTGAAGCGCTCCGTGAATGGGTGCAGCAAAACTATTTGCATCAGAAAGACCTTTGGTACACGGCTGACTCCTCTGCCGAGAGTCATATCGTGGCTTAAGTACAGATACATGAGGTATCTGTAGGGATCCGATCCCATGAGATTTGCAGTGTGCAGAATCTTTTAAGAATTACAACAGACCCCCTATAACCGGCCTATTTCAGGCCGGTTTTTTTTGTAACCACCCCCTGCGTTTACCCGTAAATATTCCTGATGGTTTCAAGCTAAAAAATCCATTGTGAAAGCTATACGCTCATTTTCTGCATGTCTGGTTATTGCCATTGCCCTACAGGTCAATGCAGATGCCACCTTTAAAGTAGAAGAGGCCGAAAGCAAGACCCCTGTAGAGGCAGTTGCCAGTCACTATTACCAGCGTAAGCCTGCTAAAGAAAGCATAAGGCAGCAGCAAAAGCTGGCTGAGCCCGCCTTTAGGCTTACCCAACTTCACACACCCTCACTTGCTTCAGCGACAAGTACGCCGCCCATTAGGCGTTACCTTGTTTTCTGCTCCTTTCTTTGTTAGCCAGTTCCCTTCAGACTCCACTGAATTTTACTGCTAACAAAAAACCACAGAATACATGAAGACATCCATGCTTGAGTATTGCAAGCTCATACTGTCCAAGGTATGTTTTGATAAGAGACTTTTCTGGAAAGAATACCGCAAAAGCCACCGCTTTCTGGGAGACCAGGACGCCTCTATCCTCAGAGAATGGGTCAGAGAAAAGTATTTCTCTACCGGTAAAAAACAAACGGCCACCTCACATGCCGCCTGAAGGGTATTGATTCTAATACAGTGTTAAACAAAAAAACCGGCCATATGAGCCGGTTTTTATTTTTTGGGGAATAGCTGATGCCAGATACTACTCCTGGAGTAAAGATCCCGTAAGACGCAGTATTTCCGTTTCTGACTGGATCAGGTCATACCGTGCCTGCAGATTTTCCAGGGAGGCATTCAGGAAAGCCAGTTGGATGTCACGGTAGTCAAAACTGTTAATGATACCCGTGCTGTATTTATCTTCCGCCAGCTGTACATTCAGTTGCGAAGCTTCCGCATTCAGCGCGCTTATGGCCTGCAGGCTCTTGCGTACGTCATACAATTCCACCGCCGTTTTCAGATCATTCGACAATTCCAGCATTAACTCATCTACCAGCAGATCGCCAATATTTTCCTCGACCATGGCATTTGCAATGTCCCTTTTCACCCGGCCACCGTCATATAGCGTAAAGTTCAGCGTGAAGTTTACAAAGAACTGATTACTAAGGTTATTAATCACCGGCGGCGTACCTTCCCCTACATTCGCCTGACTCAGGTCTAAACGCGAGCGGTTATGGCTATAGCCCCCCGTGGCGGTGATAGTCGGATACTGCTGTGCCTGTGCCAGCATCACCGACTTCTTCAGTAGCTGCTGGTTCAGGTACTGATTCCGCAGGTTCGTATTGTTAGCCGCCATCTGTGCGTAGAGCGCATCATAGTCAAAGTTCGTCTCTATCACCTCCAGGCTATCAGATACCTGTATTTGGTGATCCAGCGGCAGCGCCAGCAACACCTTCAGGTCACGCAGCGCCTGACCGTAAGCCTGTACCTGCCGCACATAGTTTGAGCTATCCGTCAGGTAAGCCGTCTGCTCCTGCAGCAAGTCAAAAGTCACCGCACTACCGATGCGCTTCCGCTCCTGTACGTAGCGGTAGCGGTCTCCGCTCACGTCCAGTGTACGCCTGAATACCTCCAGCCGTTCCTTTTCCAGCACCGCCTGGTAGTACTGTCCTATGATCGCCTTCATGGTGTTTTCCACTACCAGGGCCGCATTACCCATGCTCTGCTCTTCCAGTAGTGCCAGGCGGTGCTTGCTAATGTTTACCGCAAAGCCATTGAATAGCGTCCAGCTTACATTCACCCCCGGTGATACCGAATTACGAATAGTCGTGCCCGATAACTGAAAAGGGGCTGCATTAGGCACGTCAGACAGGCTGTTTTGCTGATCCACCACCAGGTTGATCGTAGGCCAGCGGCCCGCCTCACCCCATGAGTTATTGTTTTCAGCTATATCCACCCGTTTTCGCTCTATCCGGATATCGAAATTATTTTCCAGACCCAGTGATAACGCTTCGGCCAGGCTCAGGGAGTTTCCTTCCTGAGCCGCAGCCGGATGGTACCAGGCAGCACCTAACAGTACACCCGTTAGCAGGGTGCGTAATACTTTATGAAATATCTTCATGAATATGCGTGCTAAAGTCCCTTATTATCCTCTCTGCTCACAGATGTAGTGGCGAGCGTTTTAGCGTTGCCCATACGGATGGACTTCTCTCTTCGGTGATTTTTGATGGAAGGCTCCAGCCTCTCCCTCCTGATTTTATGGCCGAACGTCCTGGCCAGGCCATATCGCAGGTCATTGAATACCAGTACCAGTACAGGCAGGAATATCAGGATGAACATCGTGCCGAATAAGATACCGTACGCCACCGATACTGCCATGGGAATCAGGAATTGCGCCTGAAAGCTTTGCTCCAGTATGAGCGGATACAAACCTGCCACCGTCGTGATGGTAGTAAGCAAAATAGCTCTGAAACGCGCCTGACCGGCATTAAATATAGCCGTCTGTATATCCTCACCCTCCAGCAGGTTTCGGTTATACTTATCTATGAACACCACCGCATCGTTAATAACCACCCCAGCCAGCGCAAGCATACCCCAGGCACTAAGTAACGAAACCGGTGTGCCCTCCAGGCCATGCCCCCAGCAGGCTCCGATCCAGCCCAGAGGGATCATAAGGATGACCAATATGGCCTGTATGAAACTCCGGAAGCTGATAATAAGGATAATGATGATCACGATAAGAGCCAGGCCAAGGTACACGATCATCTGCTGCAGTGACTCCTCACTGTTTCTGGATTGCCCTTCATAACTGAAGCGAACACCCGGGTAGGAAGCCAGTACCTTAGGTTCTATATCCGTCCGGATCTTCTCCAGGATAGCGGGCACCTCGGCGTAAGGGTCCTCCAGGTCCGCTTCGATCGTGATCTCACGGCTGCCGTCCCTGTGCCGGATCGAGCTGGGGCCACGCTCTATGCTGTAGTCCACCAACTGAGTAAGCGGGTACGCTTCGCCGCTTTGGCTACGGATCTTGGCGCTCTCCAACTGGCCGATGTTCATCCGGTCCTCACGAGGGTAGCGAACATATACCCGTACCTCGTCTATCCCTCTCTGCAGGCGCTGGGCTTCTCCACCGAAAAATCCCTGGCGAAGCTGGTTTGAGATAATATTGCGGTCCAGGCCCAGGAAGTAGGCCTCCTCTTTGGGCTGAATGAGCACCTCTCTGCGTCCCAGGGGGTCCGTGTCCGAGATATCCTTAAGCATCGATATACCAGCCAGTTCCTCCTTCAGCATTTCCGTGGCCCCTTCCATTTCCTCCAGGTCATTGCCCAGCAGGCCGATAGAAACCGGCTTACCCCACCGGTTCATACCACCTACGGCAAACTTTTCAGCCTCCGGTACCGGCCCTATGTACTGCCTTATCATTCCCGCTATCTGGAAAGTGGATATCGGAGAGCCCTCCATATCTTCCAGCGAGACGCCTATGCTACCGGTATGGCTGCCGCTCTCACCGCCATTCATCATCACACCGGTTACCCGCGTAGTGCTTTCAATAAATTTAAAATCAGGATGGTATACGGCAAGCGTATCTTCTACCTGCCTTACTGCCTGCTCAAACCGTACCAGGTAGTCCTCTACAATGGCCTCGCCAGTACCAGGCTTAAAGGCCACCCCGATCTCGATCCTGTCAAACTGGATAGGAGGGAAGAAGGTATACCGGATGATCCCTCCCTTAAACATACCTATGGTGATAAGGAAAAAGAAAATGATTAGCGCAAAGCTTACATAGCGATAATCCAGGGCTTTTTTCAGGACCTTGCCATACACATGAGAACGCACCCAGTTAATCGAGTTTTCCAGGGCATTCTTAATTCGGGTAAAGAGCGTCTTTCTCTCCTGCTGCTTAAGCACAGATTTAGACCCGATGTGACCGGGCAGTACCAGGAAAGCCTCTACTAGTGAGAAGGAAAGGCTGGCAACCACCACAAAGGCGAGGTCTCCGAAAAACTCGAATGTACCCGTAACAAAGAACAGGGGTGTAAAGGCAACAATAGTGGTAAGAACAGAGGTGAATACCGCAGGTAATACCTCCAGCGTGCCATCAAGAGCAGCCTTCATTGGCTTTTTGCCCTTTTCAAAATGGGTGTAGATGTTTTCGGCGATCACAATACCATCATCCACAAGGATACCCACCACCAGGATCATTCCGAACAGGGAGATCATATTAATGGTCACACCACCGAAATAGGCAGCTATCGCCATACCCATGAAGCTGATGGGGATGCCCATGGCTACCCACATACTCAGCCTGAGGTTGAGAAACAGACCTAATACGACTATGATAAGGAAGAACCCGATGACCCCGTTTTTCACCAGCAGGTTCAGACGGGAGTGGAGGGTATTCAGAAAGTCGAGTGTGATGGTGAGGTTTACATCATTATGCTTTTCGTTAAACGTAGCCGCATAATTATTTACGTAGGAACTGATGGCCTCCAGGTCCTCCTCAGGCAGTTTCGTTACCTCAATATTTACCGACTGCTCCCCATTGTAATACACGCTGTAGGATTGCTCGGCAAACTGCAGTTTCACGTCTGCAATGTCCTTTATCAGAAGGTTTGTGCCCTCAGCATTCGAGCGGAGCGTAATATTGCCTATCTCGTCAGGGTCTACCTCTTTGGCGCGGGAACGGATAAGTACCTCCTCCTGCGTGTTTCTGAGGGTACCGGCCGATATATCCCTGTTTTGGGTGCGTATGGCAGTTATGATGTCCTCAAAGGTAAGGTTATACCTGTTCAGGTTCTCTTCCGGTACTTCCACACTGATCTCCAGGGTAGGGTAGCCCGATATTTCCACCTGGCTGATGAGGCCGGAGTTCAGGAGGTCTTTTTCCACACGTTGGGCATACTCCTTCAGCTCCATCATTTCCAGATCACCATGCAGTACCATGATGACGCCCCGGTCCGTATTCTTTCTTTTAAAAACGGTGGGCTTTTCAGCATTTTCAGGAAAGCTGCTGATCTGGTCCACGGCATTTTTTACCTCTGTGAGTATCTCATCTATGTCGTAATTTTCATAGGTGGTGATATTCACGTTGGCAGAGTTCTCCGAGCTGGTGGAGATGATCTCTTTTATACCGGGAATGGCTTTTACCGCCTGCTCGATCTTGGTGGCTACCCCTTCTTCCATCTCACGTGGTGATGCTCCGGGCATAGCCACATTAATGGTAATATTATTAGTGGAGCGCTCAGGGAAGAAAGACTTTTTCATTAAAAGGCCGGCCCCGATACCACCCATCAGGAGTACCAGAATGATCAGGTTAGCCAGCAGGGGGAATTTAATGAATTCGCCTACTAATTTTTTCATAAGCTTATCCTTGCAGGATTTGTACTTTCATATCTTCTTCAGCCGTGGCCGGGGCCTCGGTCACCAGTTTTTCTCCTGGTTCCAGGCCTCTTATCAGGTAGGTCTCATCATTGCTTTTCACCACCTGTATCTGCTTCTTCTTCAATACCCCGTCGCTTACCACATATACATGGTTACGGTCGAACACGCTTTTGCGCGGGATTTCCATGACATTTTCCAGCGTCTCGCCATCTATCACAGCCTTCATATACATGCCGTCATACAAAGGGGCTTCCCGGCGGGGCTTTACATTAATGTACACATTTATCGACTGGGTGCTGGGGTCCACGCGTTCCGCTTTGCGCAGGATAGTACCTTCCCATTCAGTTTCACCCTCACGGTCTGTCACCACCACCTCACTGCCTGTTTTTACAAACTTCTCGTTACGGATCTCGATAGGCACTTCCAGCTCCAGCTTGTCAGTCCGGAAAATCCTGGCTATCTGACCGCCGGCATTCACTACAGAGCCCGTTTCCAGGAATACCTCCGAGATATTACCATCATACGGCGCGTAGATATAGTATTTTCTAAGGCGCTCTTCCAGGCTGCGTATGCTATAGTATTCGTTCAGAATATTACGGGTGGCGAGGAAGGTCTTTAGCTTAGGGTCTTCCACTGCAGGGATTGCAGGCAGGGTTTTCTCTATGTCTATTTTATCAAAGTAACTCTGCCAGGCCTCATAGCTGTCAGTGAAGTCAATACGCAGGTCCGGAAGTATCCCGGCAATCATATTAAGAAAGGTGCTCTTACGTGCCTGTATGGTCAGCCGGTTTTCAGTATCGTCTATACGCGCGAGAAGCTGCCCTTTTCTGAAGGACTGCCCTCTTTTTAGTGATACGGATCCGGGTAGAAGTCTACCGCTTACCTCGGCGGTAATTGTTACGGGCTGGCTGGATCCCAGACGGCCAAATGCCTCTACACTGGAGTTTTTATCGCTGTAAGAGACCTCCTGTACACGCACGTGATTTACAACCGGCGGTTTGGGGCGTTGGGGTGGAAGCTCTTTCTGGTTGCTGAAATAGGTCATGAGTCCGTATCCCGATGCCAGGATCAGAATGACAAGCAATCCAGCTAGCATTACCTTTTTATTCATCGATGCCAATTTTCCTTTATTAAGTAGCTTTTTTTTCTACGCGAAATTATGAAACGTGTTTAGCAGTTGACAGGCTATTTACGCCAGCGGATGTATGAATTAACAGGCGGAGGGGAGAGGCATTAAAAAAAGCCCCTGCACAGGGCAGGGGCTTTAAATAAGGGCGCCGGCAATGTCTCCGGCTTAGTTCAATAGCATATTTTTTTCTGTCAGGTAGTACCGGCTACCAATCAGAAGATAGTCATTGGTCATTTCCTCATCAAACAGTTCACTGGCCATGAACTCCGGATCAGTGGTCATGTCCTCGGCTACTACAGGAGCCTGCCAGTAGATAACCATGTGCACCAGGCTGATATCGTTCTGGTCTTTCCAGATTTCTTTTTTGATGAAGCTACGCTGGTCTTCCAGTTTACCTGTCCATTCAGTACTGTCTTTCCGGAAGAAATCTTCCTGGGAAGACGGGTCTACTCTGAAAGTGAGGAACTCCACTGCTACCGATGCCTTTCGCTCTTTCTGTCTAAGTTTGGATACACCCGTATGGAATATGCCAACGACCATCAGAACAATCAGTAGAAGTGAGAATCTTTTCATCAAGAACAGGAATTAATTAAGTGTTTGAATAGGTAAACTTACCTACCAAATATAATCATTTATATGATGCAATTGCAAGTATTAACGTGCGGTATGTACTAAACATAGAAAACCTGCCTCTGCAATTCCTGAAAAGTGAGGCAGTTACCTACTTTATTTGTGTTTTTCCTGGCGACTGTGTAATTAAATGTATAATTGCCCTTTTTGAATAATTAAAATTATCAAGTTCTAAAACGTAATATTTCCGGGGTTTAGATACCTCTTTTTTAGCGGTAATTGAGGGTTATATGCCCTCAAATAGCGTGTGTGTATCCAGGTAGTCAGGTACGGTGGCCTGCCATTTCAGTTCCTGCGAAATATAATTCTGAAGGGCCATGGCACTTTCTTCTTCGCCATGTACGATGTAGGTCATCTTGGGGCTGCTTTCGAAACCGGAAAGCCAGCGGTGTAGCTCCTGCCGGTCTGCATGTGCGGAGAGGCCGTCTATATCTTTTACATGACAGCGTATAGGCACGGGCAGTCCGAATACTTTGACGGCTATTTCACCATCCTGAATATCACGCCCCCGGGTGCCCACAGGCTGGAATCCGCTGAAGAGCAAGGTGTCGTTCTCCCGTGGCAGGCGGTGGTAGAGGTGATGGAGGATACGCCCGCCGGTGAGCATGCCGCTGGCTGATAATATCACGGCATTCTTTTCCAGCTTATTGAGGCTTTTGGATAGCTCCCGGTCACGGCAGTAGTGCAGGTTAGGATGGTCAAATACCCCCCTGGGTTCGTCCAGTTCTTTATTATCCAGGCGGTGGTATTTTATAAACTTCCTGTACAGGTCGGTTACGCTGATGGCCATGGGGCTGTCTATGTAAACAGGAATGTTTGGTATGCGTCCGGCATCTATAAGCTTGGTGAGGTAGTAAATTATGGTTTGGGTACGACCAACACTAAAGGCCGGTATGAGCAGTACCCCACCATTGTCCTGGCTTTCGTTTACCACTTCGGCAAACTGCTCCTCTACGTCCTCATTTACGTCCTCATTAAAGTTATCCCGGTCCCCGTAGGTAGACTCTATGAGTAGTATATCAGCAGAGGGAACACTGGCAGGGTTAAAGAGAGTGGGGTGGTTATACCTGCCCAGGTCACCGCTGAAGAGGATGGTTTTTTCCTGGTAGCTACCCTGCAGGCGTACTTCTACCATGCTGGCGCCCAGAATGTGGCCGGCGTAGTGAAACCGGAAGCTGATTCGCTCATCCAGTCTTATCCACTCACCCATGGGGCTGGTGGTAAGATGAGGGAATACCTGCTGAGCATCTTCTGCCGTGTAGAGGGGTTGGGGGTATTCATGTTTGGAGTATCCTTTTTTCCTGGCAAACTCGGCTTCCTCTTCCTGTAGTCGTCCGGAATCAGTCAGCATGATCCTGAGCAGTTCAGCAGTGGGCTCAGTGCAGTGGACAGGGCCGCGGTACCCGTCTTTAAACAACCTGGGCAGGTAGCCGCTATGGTCTATGTGAGCATGCGTAAGCAGTACGGCATCGATCTTGTCGTGCTCCAATGGCAGCGGGTGCCAGTTTCGTTCCCTGAGGGGCTTAAGACCCTGAAAGAGTCCGCAGTCAATTAGCAAGTGAGTATCGTCTACTTCCAGCAGGTACTTTGAGCCGGTGACGCTCTTGGCGGCGCCAAAAAATTTGAGCCTTACATTCATACAATAAAAAGTGGCAGGTAAAAAAAAAGCACCTCACTGAGGTGCTAAATAATATAGTTAAAGTTCTCTGAAAAACTCCAGAAAACCAGCGTTTCTTCCTTTATAGCGCATAACCAGTAGCGGAAAATCAGAGTCGAGCTGTATGAGCTTCTCTGCTATGCTACCGAGAAAAAAAGCGGTGGATACAGTACGGCCCTTCGCACCGATGACTACCAGGTCAGCCTTCTTATTTTTGGCTACATCCACGATGTTGGTAGTGAAGTCGTTATTATCATCAAGATCGTAGAGGTCTTTAAGGGGTACCTCCTTTTTATCGATCTTATGAATGAACTTTTTAAACTCCATCCGGGCATTTTTCTTCATTCGCTCAGCTACTTCCTTAAAGGACTTGCCTGTATAGTGATAGCCTGCCGGTACTTTATAGACGTTCATGCAGAGTACCTGAGGCTTCTCGGTACGCACACTGGCGATATCAATGGCTTTTTCCAGGGCAAGTTTACTGTACTCTGAAAAGTCGATAGGCACAAGAATACGCTCCAGGGAAGGCTTGGTGTCTTCCGGAATGATGAGGAGAGCACATGCTGCACGGCGGGCCAGACGCTGTGCAAGCATACCACTTTGTTTACTCTTTTCTCTTCTGCCCAGTATAATAAGGTCTATATCCTTAATATCAATGATATTGAGCATTTGCCTGCCGATGCTGCCGGTCTTTACAATAATGTCAATTTTCTGCTTAACATCGGGCAGGTACTTGTCCACCTCGGATTGAATGATCCGCTTCTTTTCATCGATGGTCTTTTCCTTCAGGTCAGGAAATTCGCTTTTGAGTGCTTCTGGAAATTCTTCTTCTTTGAGAATGTAGACAAAGTTAATTTCCTCTACCCGATCACTTTGGGTAATGAAGCTTACGAAATTCATAAGCGTTTCGTCCAGATCGGATAAATCCAGACCTACAAGTACGTTTTTGAACATGTACATGATACAATCCCTGCTGTTTGGGGTTCAAAATTAGTATATTCCCTCAAGCATCCCGGTATATTTTCTCCGATTTTTCGTGGACCGGCCAGGCTTATAACTGATCAATATAAGGGTAAATACTGGTATAAATCGAGCGACGTAATATTGTTTGGAAACCAGGTGGATTATCCTGTTACCATTTCGGGTTTCCTGGCATAAGGGAAAATGGATTTTTTTTAAAGTTCACCCCTCCTTTTTTCATTAATAGTCTTTCAGAAGGTCCGCCAGCATTTCAAACTGCTCCTTAGAGTGAGCGGGAAAGTTGGCAATCCGGATGTGTTTATCGGCATAATCCCCGTATCCGGTACCTACTACAAGCCCATTCTTGGCCAGGTGACCCTGTAATTCCTCTACATCCCCGTCTACTTCCAGCACAATTACAGTCTGACTCCGGTTTTCTTTTTTCTGCACAAAAGGCCTTACGGTAGGGTGGCCTTCCACCGCATTATAGATTACGGCCGACTTATAGCCGGTCTCATTACGAATCTGTTTTATTCCACGCGTGATCATATCACGGGCCACTTTGCCCAGCAGGTAAATACCGAGAACATTCGGCGTCTCAGGGGTCTGGTCTTTCAGTGCCTTAGCCCAAAGGCTGGGGAGGCTGTGGTACGAGCCTACGGACCTTTTACGCATCAGCATCGACTCGGCTTTGGCCATGCACCGGTCATTTACTATCCAGACACCTAACCCGGCAGGCAGGCCGAATGCTTTCTGTACACTGAAATAGAGGCTGTCAAAGTCATTGAAATCAAAGGGCGCGCAGGGTATGGAAGAAACAGCGTCTACGGCTATAAGCTGCTCGGGAAAGGCCTTTCTAAGAACGCCCAGATCCTTCATGGTGTGCATAGCTCCGGTACTGGTCTCATTGTGGGTGATAGAAATGAGTTCGTACGTTTCACTGAGCATGATCTTTTCCAGGTCTACTACCTGGCCGTCCGGAGCCATTATCTTTTGGGGGTTACGTCCCAGTTCCATAGCTATTTTAAAAAAGCGGCTGGAGAAAGCTCCATTGATGAGGTGGTAAGATTCTTCTTCGACGAGGTTTTGTATGGTACGTTCCCATATCTCGGTGGCAGAGGCTGTAAAGAAGATATGGAAGTTGTCGGGTATGTCCAGTAGTTCGGACAGCGTTTCGCGGGTTTCCCGGAAGATTGACTGAAAGGTGGCACTGCGATGTGAAATACTGGGTATCTGATCACGGAGGGCTGCCCGGATATGATCCTGTACGGTAAAGTATAGTTCTGATGGCCCGGGGGTCAAATAAGTCCTTCTGATGTTCATCGGCCGCTGATGTGATTTAGTTTGTAATGTTTGTAAACGTAAGTAATGAAATATAGAAGCGGAATAAGCAGCATAATCCCGCATATCATAAACATGGTTGGTATCCCGAATTCTTCGGCCAGGTAACCGGTAAGTATGGCGCCTAAGCCGATGCCCAGGTCTATTGCGCTTAAAAAGGTGCTGTTTGCCATTCCTCTGCGTTCCACAGTAACCATGTTCATGATCATGGTCTGTAAGGTAGGAATGAATAAGCCATTGCCAAGGCCGATCACAAATCCTGATGCAAGCATAGGCGTGCTGCTCTCAGAGAGGGACAGAAGTATGAGACCGGTAATAGTGAGGGTGAAGGATGAGATCAGCAGTAAGCGCGGTCCCTTCTTATCCATGATACGGCCTGCAGTGGGCCGGAATATGGCTACTCCTGCTGCATACACCAAAAAGAAGATGCCTACATTTTCCATTCCTACCTGCTTGGCATACAGCGTGATAAAACCAAGAATGGCGGAATAGGGTATAGCTCCCATGAACATCATAAAGCTAATGGGCAGTACTTTTTTCTCGTACATAGTACGGAAGCTGATCTTACGCTTTGCCTTGGCCGGCGGTGGAAAGCGCATGAGCATAACCATGACGATGCCCAATAGTGCCAGTCCGAAAGCTGTATAAAACAGGCGGTCGTAATGATCTCCATCCAGTACCTCAAGCGCAAGCAAAGGGGCCAGGGCCATACTTAGTGTAATGCTCATGCCGAAAATCCCGAGGCCTTCGCCCCTGCGTTTATCAGGTACTATATCTGTGGCAATAGTGCTTCCCCCGGTGGTAAGAAACCCCCAGCTAAGGCCATGGGCCACGCGAAGGGCCAGCAGAAGCATGAGGGAGGTGGCAAAAGGGTAAAAGGCGAGCAGAAGGACGAAGAGTGAGATGGCCCATAGATATACCGGTCGTCTGCCAAGGGCATCGAAGGCATACCCGCTAAAAGGGCGGACCAGAAGGGCGGAAAAAGCGTACAGGCCAACGGCATAGCCGACCATATCCTTGCTTTCGCCGAGGTGGTCTACTACATAGAGGGGGAGTACCGGCACCAGAAAATAAAATGCCACTGCCACAAGCAAATAGGCCAGGCAGTGGAGAATGAAATTTCTGGACCACAACTTTTTCACATTTGACGTAGAAATAGCTTGCACGTAGTGTTTTTTAAAGTAGTCCTATAGGTTAATCAGGCAGTGGTTCTTTTGTTTGTAGAAGAGAGGTGGTTGAGGGAAAGAAAGATTATTTGAGGGGCAAATGAATTTTCTGGTATCGAAATAAGTTTTACCTTTGACACATGAGACGGGCAAGCGGCCCGTTTATCATTTATGCCGGGTGGCCGGCATTCTCTTTGCTGATTTAAAGTATCCCGTTGGGTCCGTGACTGTTTTTCAAACCTAACATTTATACTTATACCGAGTGAAGCCTTTTTTCAAAACTAGGCCTCAACCCTGTTCGCAGGGTCTTCGGTCTCTGACCGAAGTTAACAGTGGATTGTTGCGATTATTGGGCAGCTCAAAACTTGTCTTCTTGGGGTTTTGAATAAACCTCTCGGGCCTTTCGGGAATTGTATTATAAAAGCCCGCTGCTTTTCTGCAGCGGGCTTTCTTTTTTTCTAGCGATTTTGTTCATAGCGCCTGGCTTCGCGCACATCTATCAGCTCCCCATTGAGATAGGCTATGATAAAGGCACTGTCTATGCCAAGCCGGATTATATCTCTTCTGAATGACCTTGCTCGCTCAAAACTGGAAAACCTGCCCAGGGTGTATTTATTGACATCACCTACAGTCTCTATTCCCAGCCCCAGTAGTTGCTCCCTGTAGCCTGAAAGGTCAAAATCCCGAAAGGCCCCTATCTGTACCTGGTAATAGAGGCCGGTAGCGGTGTCGCTATGTTCCAGTAGTAACAGGTTGACTGATTTCAGACTATCCAGCCTGTCCTTGAGCCTGACCTTTTCTTCCCTGAGCTGGTTTCGCTCTTTACGTATGCCAGGCCACTTGCCAAAAGGTGGCTCCGCTACTTCGCCCATGATGATGTAAATGCCCAGCAAAGCGGTTATGATCAGGACAATCATAAGTAAGCCCGAGACAAACCGATTACGTTTGCGGCTTTTTTTCAAGCGCCTTTCCAGCTCGTATAATTGTTCTGCATGGGCAGGATTCTCTATCATAGCGTATTATTAGTAAGGCATACCGGGGCTGCATGAGGGCCCTGTGGGTGTCTTCCCTGTAATTAAGGGAAAATACCCTGATTTATGTAGCTGGCCGCTATTTTTTCAAGGGCCACTATGAATGCAGCGGTGCGCAGATCAGTATTTTTGGTCTGGCTGGTGTCGCGTATATTTCTGTAAGCACGTACCATGGTTTCCTCGAGTCCGCTATTTACAAGGTCTTGTTCGTCAGCTCCTACTTCCAGGCCCTGCTTGTCTTCTGTGGTAAAGTTATGGTTGCTGGCTTTTTCGATAGCCTCGACTATGCGCCGGTTATTGAGCATTTCATAGCGCTTCTCGATTTTACCGAAAGACACACGGGATAGGTTCTTGAGCCACTCAAAGTAACTTACGGTTACACCGCCGGCATTGAGGTAGATGTCTGGTATGATAATGATGTTCTTCTCCAGAAGGATGTGCTCTGCATCTTTTGTTACCGGCCCGTTAGCTGCTTCAGCTACTATCTTAGCTTTGATATTGGCAGCATTATGTGAGGTGATCTGGTTCTCTAACGCAGCCGGTACCAGTACATCACACTCGTATTCCAGCATTTCAATTGAATTGGGTACCGATTTGGCACCAGGCATATCCAGAATAGAGCCGGTGTCCGTACGGTGCTTTAATACCTGCCCGGGGTCGAGGCCCTCTTCATTGTACAGTCCGCCCTCGTACTCGGCGATACCTATGATCTTAGCACCGGCCTGGTGCAGGTATAAGGCTGAATGGAAGCCCACATTACCGAAACCCTGGACGATGATCTTTTTATCTTTAAGACCTGCGTTCAGGCCAACTTTCTTCATCATTTCTGCATCCTCGGCCAGTTCACGGATGCCAATATACACGCCCCGGCCGGTGGCCTCCTTGCGACCGCGGATTCCGGACAGGCTTAACGGCTTACCGGTAACACACCCAATACCATTTATATTGTTGGGGTTAAATGTAAGATAGGTGTCCGCTATCCAGGCCATTTCGCGGGCTCCGGTGCCCATGTCAGGGGCAGGTACGTCGAGCGCCGGGTCTATAAAGTTTTTCTTGATCAGCTCGACCGTGTAGCGCCTGGTTATTCGTTCCAGTTCATGAAGGCTAAAGTCTTTCGTGTTTATATTCACGCCTCCCTTTGCTCCACCGAAGGGTACATCTACCAGGGCACACTTGTAACTCATAAGTGAGGCAAGGCCCATTACTTCGTGCTTGGCGACCAGGTCACTATACCTTATACCACCTTTAGTAGGGAGTTTATGGTGAGAGTGCTGTACCCGGTAAGCTTCAATAACCAGGTACGTACCATCATCCCTTTTTATGGGGAAATTAAACTGGAATATATTGTTGCACTGCTTTATCTGTTCCAGAAGCCCTTCGGGCAGTTCACTGAAGCCAGCTGCTTTATCGAGATAGGCAGATACCTCCTCGAACATATTGTAATCGCTACCTGGAGTCATTGGGTTAATGTTTTGATTTATAGTGATTTGGTAGTAATAACGGACAAATCACCAAAATGTGTAAAGATTAATAAAGTACTCTGAACCGTATTGTTTGGTCAATTGCTTTCAAATCCTTAATTACCTCCTTGTCATAGGCTTTATCAATATCAGTGATCACATACCCGATGGTCTCATTGGTTTTCAGATACTGGCCCACAATGTTAATGTTGTGACTGAATAACACCTGGTTGATTTTGGCGAGAATACCGGGCATGTTGTGGTGAATATGAATCAGACGGTGTGCATTCTCCAGACGAGGAAGCTGCAGGTTAGGGAAATTAACGCTGTTGGTGGTACCACCGGTATTGATATAATCTAAGATCTTGCCCGGTACAAACCCTGCTATATTTTCCTGTGCTTCCTGCGTGCTGCCTCCGATGTGTGGAGAAAGCATCAGGTTTGGCAGGCCTTTCAGGGCTGATTCAAATGGCTCCTTATTCGTTTTGGGCTCAGAAGGGAATACATCCACGGCTGCTCCGCCTACCTTACCGCTGCTGATGCTGTCGCTCAGTGCCTCAATATCTACCACATGACCCCGTGAGAGGTTCAGGAAAATAACCCCGTCTTTCATGGAGGCAAATTCAGGTTTGCCTATCAGGTTTTCGTTTTCCGGACGCCCGTCTACGTGCAGGGTTACGATGTCCGCAAGGGATAGCAGCTCCTCCATGCTATCGCATTTTACGGCATTACCCAAGGCTAGTTTCTCTACGGCATCATAATAGTATACGCTCATGCCCATGCTTTCTGCCAGTACGGAAAGCTGGGCACCTATATTCCCATACCCAACTATGCCCAGATTCTTGCCTCTGACCTCAAAGCTGCCACTGGCAGACTTATTCCACTTGCCCTGATGCATTTGAGCAGAGCGGTCCGGCAGGCGTCTCATGAGCATTATGATCTGTCCGATGGCCATCTCGACCACAGAGCGGGTGTTGCTGTAGGGAGCATTAAATACGGCGACCCCTTTTTTCAGGCAACCTTCCAGGTCTATCTGATTAGTACCGATGCAGAAGGCTCCCACGACCATCAGCCTGTTGGCATTCTCCAGTACCTTTTCGGTGATGTGGGTCTTGGAGCGTATACCAAGTATCGTTACATTCTTTATACGCTCACTAAGTTCCTCCTCATCCATAGCACCCGGATGTACCTCCACATTATATCCTTCTTCCTGCATGATCTTAAGGGCCTGCGGATGAATATTTTCGAGCAGAAGGACATTTATGCGGTTCTTAGGGTAAGATATAGCAGTATTCATTTTATTCACGTATAAGAATTCATCAAGACTGGGAGTGATGTGGTCGGCTTTTTCGGTTACCTTGGTGCGCTCTACGTTTTCTGTAAAAGCATAAAAGCGGTTGGCCAGCCCCGAGGCTTTAATTTCGTAGTCTGTATATCCATCTCCAATTACATAGACATCGCCATCGAGTTCCAGCCGCTTTAGCTGTTCTACCTTGCCATTATTTTTACTTAGCAGTATGTCCTTATCAAATCCGATGATGTTCCCTTTCTCGTCAAAGATGAATTTATTGGCATAGACATTAGCTGCTTTTATGCCATATTCGGTCACTATGGGGGTGATAAATTCATTGAACCCGTTAGAGAGGATAAATATTCGATCGGCGTTATTTTCAAAAAACTCTCTGTTTCGCTTAAAGCTGGAGGAGACTTTTTTACTAAGGTGTTCCACCAGTGGCTTGAGGTCGTCACGGTGAGCATCCAGTAATTCCAGCCGCTTTTCCAGTGATTCACGAAAAGACATACCCCCGTCCATTCCCTGGTCGGTTATGTCTTTAATTTTTTGTAGCCGCTCGTCTTTTTGGGGATGGTTTTCCAGGCTTATTTCACCCAGTACGTCCAGTGCCTCAACCTGGGTAAACGTACTGTCAAAATCAATAATAAAAAATTTGTTCGCTTCCATGCGATTTGGTTATGAGCTAAGATGAATATTCTTCAGGGTTTACGTTTGCTCATTCTTCTATGTCATGGCTAACATATCAAAATAATCGGTACTACTCAATGCCACAGGCTATGTATAATTTACCAGGCGATATATTGAGGAAACCATTTTCATACAAAAGATTGCTACATCTTATTGTTTAGTAAGAGGTTGAAGTACGGTATTATGCCTAGAGATAGTTGCCGGTAACGGATGGAGGGGGTGTCACAGAATTGTGCAAAAGGGTTGGCTATAGTTTTTCCACACGATCACTATATGTTGACTATGGGATGACTATAGGTTTACTATAGAATAGATCAAAGGGCGGTTATAGGATAAATACAAAAACTGCAAGATGCCACAGGGGCATACTATAAAAGGATATACACGGCGAAGATGCCAGCCACCGGGCAATGTATGAGGAAAAGGAAAACAGAGAGTTGATCCCCAGGGCTTATCGATAGGAGGAGATACCCCCTGTTTATTGATTCCCTGAATCACCCGGATCGATTAGTGGCTTATTAGGGGTCTTGGGGCTGCCGTTATTAAAGGAGATGGCCGCTTCAGGGTCTGCGCTGCGAAGGTGCAGGTCTCGCTGAGGGAACGGTATCTCGATGCCATGCTCGCGAAACTTCTCGAAAATGGCATAATAGATCTCGCTACGCAGTACACGGGGGCGGTTGATGTATTCTGAGGTCCATACGCGCAGATGAAAATTAAGGCTGCTGTCTCCGAAGCCATCAAACAGCACATCGGGTATAGGATTTTTCAGGACTCCACCGTTCTCTTCCACTACTTCCAGCAGCAGGTCACGTACATGGCCAGGGTCCTCTCTGTATGATACACCAACGGGAAAACGGAAGCGGACCATACGGTCATTGTGACTCCAGTTGATTACCTCTTTTTCAATGAACTGTGAATTGGGCACTATGACTGAAATATTGTCATTAGTGACCACTGTAGTGGAACGGGCACTGATATTGACCACATCTCCATTAATATCGCCGACCTCTATGCGGTCACCTATCTTAATAGGCCGCTCAAAGAGTATGATAATGCCGGATATGAAGTTGTTGGTAATGTTCTGCAGACCAAAACCAATACCTACACCGAGTGCACCTGCCAGAATGCTCAGCGTACTAAGGTCAATGCCTATAGAGGAAATAATAATAAAGAACCCGAGTATAAGGGTGATATACCGGAAAATAGTGCCGATACTTTCTCTTACCCCTATATCAAGTCTGTACCTGGTAAGGATCTTATAGACAAGAACGCGCTGTAACCTGCTCACCATAGTGAAGAGGGCTACCAGGGCTAGTACAAAGTAAATAAGGGTAAGCAGGCTTACCTCTGACTCACCAAGATTAAACAGGGTGTAGCTGAAAAAGTCTTTTACCCTTTCCCATATCTGAGTAAGGGAAAGGTTGTCCCACTGTTCTAGTATATCCTCCATGATTAGCAGAAGGCAAGATATGAAAATATGGTATTTTCTGCCATGCTCAAGGCAAAAGGAGGCTTGAATCTCCGTAGCTAAGGAACCGGTAGCCGTTTTCCATTGCTTCTTTATATACCTTACGCCAGTCTTCACCTATAAATGCGGCCACCAGCAGAATAAGGGTGCTGCCTGGCAGGTGGAAGTTGGTGATCAGTCCTCTGCATACTCTGAAGGTATAGCCGGGAACAATGAATATTTCGGTATGGCCGATCAGGTGATCGGTTTCTTCACGCTCCATACGATTCAAAACGGCTTGCATAGCTTCTTCCAGTCCTGGCAGGGATTCCGCAGCGCGCTGGTAGGCTACCAGCTTAGGAACGTTGAAGGGAGCGTCTTCATCTTCCAGAAGCATCACGCCATACCAATAGAGGCTTTCCAGGGTGCGCATACTGGTAGTACCTACGGCAATTACCGGCTTTCCGCTAAGCAAACTCTCCAGGTTACCTCTTTTTATTACAATCTGTTCCGAATGCATAGGGTGTTCGGTTACTTTCTCGCTTTTAATAGGCTGGAAGGTGCCCGCTCCTACGTGTAGCGTGAGAAAGTTTTTGGTTATTCCCCTCTGCTCCAGATCTGAAATAACTTCGTCTGTAAAATGCAGCCCGGCGGTGGGAGCAGCAACAGCTCCGTTTTCCCGGGAGTACACTGTTTGGTAACGTTGCTTGTCTTCGGCAACCGGCTCGCGGTTCAGGTAGGGTGGGAGGGGCACACTTCCGGCGGATTCCACCAAGTCTACGAACTCAATACCGGGATTATTCCAGGTGAATTTTACGATCAGGCTTTCCCTGTCTTCCAGATAAGCCGTAAGCCGGGCGGTACCTTTTTCTGTAGAAATATCAGCTTCCAGGCTTTGACCTTGCTTCCACCTCTTCAGGCGGCCTATCATGCACTTCCAGGTGCACTCTCCGCGTGATGTCATTACTTCGGCAATTACTGGAGACGGGGCTATGGGCTGAAGTAAAAAGACCTCAATAATGGCACCTCCGCTTTTTTGAAAGTACATGCGGGCGGGAATCACCCGGGTATTATTAAAGTATAGAGTGGCGTCGGTGGGCATGTGTTTACCAATATTCTTAAAGGTCTGGTGGGTTATCTGGCCGCCTGCATAAGTAAGCAGCTTACTCTCATCACGCTTCTCGAGCGGGTGCTTGGCTACTCGCTCATCGGGTAGGTCAAAGAGGTAGTCGATAAGTTCTATATCGTCAATATACTGCATTCTGGAAATGTATTTGTACGAAAAGCGGTGCAAATATAGTGGTAGCAGGCCATATTTCTAATTGCTGTTCCATTTTAGCTTCAACACTTTGGGGAGGCACCTGTTATGGTTAACGACAAGTTGAACAAATAGATAATACACAGACCATGTCAGAAAATAACCCTTCTTATACAGCCTCTGCTACCACCGTGGGGGGACGCAATGGCCATATTAAAACAAGTGATGGAATTATAGATGTGGAAAGCCGGCTGCCTAAGGAATTGGGTGGACCCGGAGGGGATTATACCAATCCGGAAATGTTGTTTGCAGCAGGTTACTCCAGTTGCTATGGTAGCGCAGTAAAGCTGGTGGCCGAAAAAATGAATGCAGGTGCCAAGCCTGAAGATATTTCAGTAACAGCGGATGTTACGCTTATGAAGGACCCCGAAGATGGTGGCTTTAAACTGGCTGTTAAGATCAGTCTGTCTATAAAAGGACTGGATGAAGATAAAGTTAAGGACATTGCTGAAAAAGCACACCAGGTTTGTCCTTATAGTAAGGCAACCAGAGGAAATATAGAAGTGGAAGTAACGACAAAGTAATCGACCTCTCCCTTTAATTAAAGAGGATGTCTCAAAAGGCATCCTCTTTTTCATGCCTCTACGGGTAGCCGCGGAGTTTCTACTGTGGCTTGCAGGTGCAGGCCGCCATGGTAATTAAGCGGGCCGGTAAACTTTCCCCCCAGGTACTTTTTGATTATAAGCCTTACAAACAGAAAGTTAAAGGGCCACAAGGCAGGAGGTTGCAACAGCAGATCCACATTCGTATAGGTTTCATCATCATCAAATACATCGATGATCACGCGGTCTTCCCAAAACTCCAGGTCCATCACGATATTTGTACCGGTACGGTTGTAGGTCATTTCTATCAGCATGAGCATACACCCTTCTGCCAGTTGCTTTTCAAAGTCGGCTTCGTAGCGTTTTTCCGGCACATCACACTTAATGGAGACATTGAGCGCAGGGTCTGCCAGGTTATACTGAAACACCTCTTTAAGTGCATAGAAAATGCCTTTTTCCTCCAGTGTCTTGTATTGCAGGAGTTCCTCCAGCGTGTTCATTACACTGTCTAGCCTGGTAAGCATGGTCTGGATATCCTCTATCATCGGCGAGGTGTCTGTTTCCGTAAGCCAGCTAAATTCCTCAATGGTTCGCTTAATGCGCTTATGGGGCTTCTTATAGCCGGAGTGCAAAAGGGCAGCCACGATCTTCCTTGCCGCATCATGATAGGCTTGCCGGTCAAAGGGAATAACTTCATAGTTATCCGCCAGCCACATACTGATCATCTCCTGCTCCAGCCGGTTGTCACAGAGCTTTACAATATCTTTAAGTATTCGTTTGTTCTGCCAGTTCAGGTAGGCAGGTGCTAATACCACAAGGGCAAATGCCAGGGGTATCACTGAAAAGATCGAAAGGATAATGAGGTCTGTTGACATGCTAATGGCCTACCAAATTAATTACATTGAAATACATTTAATGCATATGGCTCTGATTTTTAGCAAAAAAATAAGCCAGATCTCTCTGGCTTTGAAAGTTAGTTTTTTTTGTAAACTTACCTAGCGTCTGTTAGATGCGCCGTATTTCTGTAGGATCTCACTGCTGTTGTTAAGGAAGTCCTTGCTCAGTTTGCGGAGGTCATTAGACGCGCGGAAGTTATTAATAAAGCCAATAGATAGAGAGGCACCGGCTACTACCAGCAGTAGTATGAAGGCAACTACCATTCCGCGTGTAAGATTTAGCTTTTCTACCTGGGCCTGTTCCAGTGCGAGGGCGGCCTTATCAAGCTCAAGCTTGTTGGCCGCGATAGCTTCTTCATGCTCTGCCTGGACCTTCATCATGCCCGCCATGTCATTTTTTCTGCGACGGTCCAGTTCCAGGTTGGCCTGCTCATATTTGTAACGGTAAGTATCTGCCTGACTGCCTGTAGCTTTGGCCACTTCATAGGCATATACAAAAAACTGGTCGGTATCTATCTTTCTTGCTGACTGGATATATGTCAGGCCTTTTTCGATAGAAGCTTTAGCTTCTTCAAGGTCGCCCAAGTTTGTGTTATGCCAGGCCATTTGACCATATACTTCCATCAGTTTGTCCTGCATATCAAGACTTTGGAATATCTTTACGGCATTATCGAGGTAAGAGCGACCGGTCTCATGGTTACCTTTTGTTCCTTCCAGGTAGCTTAAATACAGGTTGAGGTTGCCTTTCTCAATATCCGAATTGGCTTTCTCAGCATATCGGCGGGCTTCGCTGAGTGTATGTTGGGCATCGGAATAATGCCCTAGGCGAATAAGGCAATATCCGGTGACGTTAAGGCCGTCAGCAACGTTTTCCAGATCATTTACCTCCAGGGCTAGCGAGGTACTCTTTTTAAAATACTCATTGGCTTTTCTGAAGTTTCCTTCCCAAAGAAGGATGTTGCCGTATTGCTCAAGGGACGCAATTTCGATAAGATCATATTTAGCTTCAGAAGCTAATTGCCTGGATTTTTCGAAGTGTGATTTAGCCTCGTCGTACTGGAAGGTTTCTGAGCGAATGAGTCCCAGGGTATAGTAGGTGTTGCTAAGTCCTTTATTATTACCAAGCTCTTCGTAGAGGGCTTTTGCTTTAATCAGGAACCGGTATGATTCGGTGAATTTCTTTTCATTGTAGTAAGCGACACCCTTGTTGTAATAGTATCTTGAAAGGTCGATCTGACTTTCTTTTTGCTTCATCACTTTACCATATTCCTCCAGGTAGTAGTGAGACTTGTTCAGATCATTAAACTGGTACATGTAGAGGGCGGAAAGAATGCTGTATGCTCTCAATTCGCCATTAGCGTAGTTGATGGATTTACTTAAGGTGAGTCCTTTTTGGGCGTTTTCCAGGCTTAAAGCCGGATTGACTTCTTTAAGGGTGCTGGCCTCATCAAGGATATTGTGAATGTTTTCTTGAGATAAAGGAGCTTCGGTGAGCTCCTTTTCAATGTCTGATTGACAGCCTACCCCTATTAAGAGCAGGCAAATAGCTGATAGAAATTTGGCTTTCATATATTAACTAGAATACTTACCGCTAGAGCGCTTGTGTTATTTTCTTCTTCTTCGCCTCCTAATGGTGGTTCGCTGACAGGGGGAGGGGTTGCGCCTGTTCCGGTACCTCCAAACAGCCTTCCTGTTTTCTCATTTTCTAATGAAAAACGTACCCACTTTTCTTCTAAAGTTAAAGATTTAATCATAGTATAATAAATTAATGGTGTTTTTTATTCAATTTTCTCATTTCACATACACGCATACACCTGTAGATTATACTACCTAATCAAGTACCAATGCAGCCATAAATACAGTGAAAATTATTCTCCGGATAGGATATAGCTGGTATGGTACTGGTCATTCGATCATGAATATATAGTCTGGCTGTTATGAAAATCCTCGGAGTGACAGGCACTTATTCCGTGATTTCCTCTGTTGAAAGTACAATTATAAGCTTTTTATCTAAAAAATGAATAATTCAACCACAAAGTTTTACGCAGGTACTATTCTGGTCGTTCTTGCCAAATAATGCCTCAGACAAATGATAACAGGGATAATGGAAAATAAGCTTAAAAATTCAAAAAATAGATATTTTAATAATGTAAGGATGTGTTGGTCTTGTTGAAAAAATAATATTAATTTTTACTGCGATTTTTTTTGAAATGATCGTAGAGAATCAATTTTTAACCAAACTAAAACAACTATGAAAAGGAAATTGAATCTAAACAGCTTTGAGGTAGAAAGCTTTATCAAGAATGTGTCAAGACCCGAAAAGATAAAAGGAGGGAATACACTGGCCCACACAAATAACCATCTTTGTAAGCCCAAGGACACGTATACGGGAGGATGTTACCTGCCTAATTAAGGGACAAAAAAAAGGAGCTGCCTGCTGGCAACTCCTTTATATTTTCAGAGAAAGAGGCTTATTAGCTAAGCGCTTCTTTCACTCTTGCAGCGGCGTCCTTAAGCAGGATGGCACTTTTTACTTTCAGTCCGCTCTCTTCTATGATCTTAGCGCCTTCCTCAGCGTTAGTACCCTGTAGCCTTACGATGATAGGGATATCAATATTACCGATCTTCTTGTAAGCTTCCACTACACCATTGGCCACACGGTCGCAGCGTACGATACCACCGAATATGTTGATGAGGATAGCCTTTACATTAGGGTCCTGCAGGATGATGCGGAAACCTGCCTCTACTGTCTCGGCATTAGCTCCACCGCCTACGTCCAGGAAGTTAGCAGGCTCACCACCGCTAAGCTTGATAATGTCCATAGTGGCCATGGCCAGTCCGGCACCATTTACCATACAGCCTACGTTACCGTCAAGCTTCACGTAGTTAAGACCGCTCTTACCGGCTTCTACCTCGAGGGGGTCTTCTTCTGTGATGTCACGAAGTTCGGCCAGGTCTTTATGACGGAACAGGGCGTTATCGTCAAGACCAACTTTGGCATCTACTGCCAGTATTTTGTTATCGCTTGTCTTCAGCACAGGGTTTATTTCGAACATAGATGAGTCGCTTGCCTCATAGGCTTTATACAGTGCCTGTACGAACTTCACCATTTCTTTGAAGGCCTGGCCTTCCAGACCAAGTGCGAAGGCGATCTTACGAGCCTGGAAACCCTGAAGGCCGACTGCAGGATCGATCCACTCCTTAACGATCTTCTCCGGAGATTTCTCTGCCACCTCTTCAATGTCCATACCACCTTCGGTAGATGCCATGATCACAGGCTGGCTCTTATCACGGTCGAGCAGGATACCCATGTAGTATTCCTTAGGCTCGCTGTCACCAGGATAGTAAACATCCTGTGCGATAAGCACCTTATTTACCTTTTTACCTTCCTCGCCGGTCTGCTTGGTTACAAGCGTACCACCAAGTATTGCTTTGGCCTTGTCTGCTACTTCGCCCAGGCTTTTGGCAAGGACTACACCGTTTGATCCGGTCTCTTTCACCTGGCCTTTACCACGGCCACCGGCGTGTATCTGTGCTTTTATGACATACCAGTCCGTACCGGTTTCCGCATGTAGCTGCTTTGCCGCCTCTTCGGCTTTCGCTGCATTGTCGGCTACGATGCCTTCCTGTATGCGAACCCCGTAGGACTTCAGTATCTCTTTCGCTTGATATTCGTGTATGTTCATTTCCGGGTAAAAAATTTTTGCACGAATGTACACGTTTATGCCTTTTATAGCAAACCCCGAGCCTGTAGAGGGGGGAAGTCTTTCATGCTCTGGTACAGAATATTTTTGTATGTTTGGCGCCTGAACAGCGCTGAAGCGCTATCCTAATATTTGCTAGTATGCTTAAAGCCGAAAATATCAGTAAACGATACAATCACCTGCAGGTACTGAAGGGGATCGATATAGAGATATATAAAGGTGAGGTGGCTAGTATCGTAGGGGCGTCTGGTGCCGGCAAGAGTACCCTGCTGCATATATTAGGTACGCTGGATCAGGCTGACAGCGGATCTATCAAGTATGAAGGCAAGGAGATATCGGGCCTGAACCATACGCAGCTTGCCAGGTTCAGAAACGAAAAGATCGGTTTCATCTTTCAGTTCCATAACCTGCTCCCTGAGTTTACCGCGCTGGAGAATGTGTGTATACCAGCTTACATAGGCAAGAGGCCAGAGAGGGAAGTCGTTGCAAGGGGTAAGGAGCTTCTGGGTTTTCTTGGACTATCAGAAAGACTCGAACATAAGCCCTCCCAGCTGAGCGGGGGTGAACAGCAGCGCGTGGCCGTGGCCCGCTCCCTGATCAACAGGCCGGCCATCATATTTGCAGATGAGCCCAGTGGTAACCTGGATAGTAAAAGTGCTGAAGCATTGCACAAGCTTTTCTTCCGGCTGCGTGATGAATTCGGGCAGACCTTCGTCATTGTTACCCATAATGAAGAGTTGGCTCATATGGCAGACCGTATGCTGACAATGAGCGACGGCCTCATCCATCACTAATCTATTTCCCGGATCATCCGGCGAATATGGTTTTCTGCGCCAAACATATCTTCGTACACGGCTAATATCTTCCTATCTGCCCCTATAAGATAGGTGACCCTGCGTGGGAGCTTTACTACAGGTATAAGCGCTTTATACTTTTTGGCTACTTCACCAGACCGGTCAGACAGCAGATGAAAGGGTAAATTATGCTCTTTTCTGAATCGTTGATGGGTCTCGATATTGTCACGACTGATGCCGAGTACCTTTACCTCCAGGTCACGGAAGGCAGCGAACTCATCACGAAAGCTACATGCCTCCTTGGTGCAGCCGGGGGTAAAATCTTTTGGATAAAAATAGAGGATCGCAGGCTTTTCATTTAGTTCTTTACTTAGCGTAAAAGTGCCTCCCGATGTAGATGGCAGGGAAAAGTCTGGTGCAGCGTCATTTTTCTTTAAGGGCATAAGCTCTTCTAAACAATTGTGTCCGGCACGGAATTATATGCTTTTCGACTAAAATTTTTAATTTAGCACGATGAATTAGCTCCCGCTAAATAGGGACTTACTTTTTAACCGCAAAAGAAACGGTACTTTTTTCAGGCATTGCCGCTATATGGATATTCAAGGAAAAAAAATTCTTCTCGTAGAAGATGAACCCCATTTACGTAGTTTACTAGCCAAAATACTGAGCCTTGAAGGCTTTCAGGTCGAAACGGCTGGTGACCTGGCTGCAGCAAGGGAGTTGATCAAACATATGGATCCCTTTCTGCTCATTACCGATGTGAAATTGCCGGACGGAAACGGGATTGATTTTACGAAAGAGGTAAAAGCCACCTATCCACTCACTGAGATTATCGTACTCACTGCTTATGGAAATGTAAAAGACGGTGTCCGGGCTATGAAGCTTGGAGCCTTCGACTACCTGACCAAGGGTGATGGGGATGAAAAACTCCCCCTCGTAGCAGCCAAGGCCATAGAGAAGTCGGTGATGAACCGGCAGCTTCGTGAACTGGAACACAGGCTGGAGAGCAAGTCGAGCTTTAGTAAGATAATTGGTAAGAGTCAGCCGGTAAACCAGATGATCGAACTGGCTAAAAAGGTGGCCGTAACGGATACCACGGTTCTCCTTCTGGGTGATACGGGTACCGGAAAAGAGCTTCTGGCTGAGGCCATACACCTTGCCAGCCGACGGCGCAAAGGACCTTTCATTGCCATTAACTGTGCAGCCATACCCAAGGATCTTCAGGAGAGTGAGATGTTTGGGCATAAAAAAGGATCATTTACCGGGGCAAATAACGATAAAAAGGGATACTTCGAGGTAGCCAACCAGGGAACCATTTTTCTGGATGAACTCGGAGAAATGAATACTGATTTGCAGGCCAAACTGCTGCGTGCATTGGAAAACAGGACCATCAATCGTGTGGGAGATACAACCCCTATTCCTATTGATGTCCGTATTGTGGCGGCCACTAACAAGGAACTGGTGGATAATGCCACTGATAATGAGTTCCGAAAAGACCTTTACTACAGATTAAGTACCTTTACTATTAAGTTGCCTAACCTGAAAGAAAGACGGGATGATATAAATCTGCTGGCCCTCAGTTTTCTGACCTATCAGGCCGACAGGCTTAATAAAAAATTGTCAGGTATGAGCCGTGAATTCATCCATGCATTGCGTGCATATGACTGGCCGGGGAATATTCGCGAGCTAAAAAACGTTATAGAAAGAGCGGTCATACTTGCCGATGGCGATGAGCTTACTTATGATGTGCTTCCTGTGGAGATAAAGGATAAGCTAAATGTCAATGGAGAAAGTGGCGGCGATGGCATGAATGTTGAACTTAAAACCATAGAAAGGCAGCACATATTGAAAGTGCTGGACATGGTGGAAGGGAACAAAAGCGAGGCGGCCAAAAGGCTTGATATCGGCTTAGCAACCCTCTACCGTAAGATTAAAGAATACGGTATCGATTAAAGTAGCTTGCTACTATTTTTTTAACTGATCATCGATCGTAGATGAAACTAAAGACCCAAATACATATTGGTTACTTTTTCATAGTAGCCCTGTCTATCCTGCTGGCAGGTGTCTTCGGTTATTATTTACAAAAATTAGGAAAGGCTTCCGATGACATCCTCAATGTGCACTATCGAAGTGTAAAGGCAGGAGAAGAGTTGCTGCAGTCGTTGTCTAAAATGGAGCAGATCTTTGTAAAGTACGCGATAGAAGAGGGCTACGACAAAGAGAAGTTCAAGGAAGTCCTTTTCAGGGAAAAGCGCATCTTTCAAAGTAACCTGTTTATTCTCGAAAACTCACTTGAGGCCTCTGAGGAGGTAGAAGTGCTTTTGAAAATCCGTCACGACTGGGAGGAATTCAAGCCTTATTTGTGGAACCCTGATACTGTCAGCAGAGAGCCTGTGCGGTATGTAGGTATGATCCAGGATCATACTGAAAACCTTCGGGCTCATATCAGGGATGTGGTGAACCTTAACCACTCCGCCCTCAGCAAAAACAGCCGCCGTTCTCAGGAGATCTATCACAATGCCCGCACCTATATGGTGCTCATTATTGCCCTGGTGATTATTATTTCCGGGCTGGCAGCCTATTTTATTCCTCAGCGTATTATGCGGCCGGTAGAAAACCTCACCAGCATGATCAGGCGCATCTCCAGCGGAGAATATGGCCACCGCATATACGAATCACCTAATAATGAATTGGGAGAGCTTATGCGGGCTTATAATGACATGTCTGTTAAGCTTGAAGCCTATGAGTTTAGTAACCTGTCAGAAATACGCGCCCAGAAAGGTAGGATAGAAAGTATCATTCGAAGCTTGAATGAAGGACTTATCATCCTGGATGAAGAGCAAAAAATTGTCCTGATAAACGAGGTAGCCGGTAATGTGTTGGGTTCTGATGAAAATGACCTGAGGAACCGGACCCTTAGTTCTATGGTGCACGATAACCCCGTGGCCCAGCATCTGTACAAAGAACTCATTCACTTTGAGCAACACTATCGTGGAGCCGCTCAGAGTCGCTCTGAGGATAACTTCCTCCGCATCATCAATAAAGATGGGGAGTATGAGTTTTATGCGAAGGATATTACCCGCGTGTACAATGGTGACAAGGATAATGAGAACAAGTTTATCGGTTACATCATAACTCTCAAAGACGTCACCTCCTTTAAGAACTCTGACGAAACGAAGAACAACTTTATTGCTACAGTATCACACGAGCTCAAAACGCCTCTTTCTGCAATGAATATGAGCATGATGCTGCTGCTGGACCAACGATTTGGTTCCCTCAATGATGAGCAACGAAACATAGCCCAGTCTATGCGTAAAGAGGTAAAGCGCCTCATCAAGATGGTATCTGAGTTACTAGACCTCTCACAGGTGGAGGCGGGTCATATAGATTTGGAAAAGGAGAATATATGCCCCTCCCTGATTGTTGAATATGCAAAAGTGCCACTGGAAAGTGAATTGGAAGAAAAGAGCCTTACCCTTACCATACATATTGAGGAGGAGCTGCCAGACCTTCACGTAGATGCTGAAAAGGTGAGTTGGGTGCTTCATAATTTTCTGAGTAATGCCATCCGGTTTTCACACCCTCATAGTCAGATAGAAGTTGAGGTATTTCGTGATCTGAATTACATAGAGTTCTCAGTAAAAGATTACGGACCAGGTATCAATGAGGAGAACCAGGCAAAGCTATTTAAGAAGTTTGTTCAAATTGAGAAAAAGGGTAGTGGACTGGGGCTTGGACTGGCTATAAGCAAGGAAGTTATCCAGGTACATGAGGGCAATATTGGTGTAGAGAGTGCACCTGGTAAGGGGAGTCGTTTCTTTTTCAGAATTCCTTTTACCGGAATAATGACTGAAAACTCCTTCGCTACCCTATAAAACCTTATCAAAATGAAATGATTTTATCATTTTGATAATATTACCTCCAGAGTCGTAAAGCCTATTTAGTTTATAAACCCCTCTCTAAGGTTACTACAGGCTTATTCTGAGAAGTTTCCATGCTTTCCCGTATTTGTGGCACAACTTGTGCACTATATATGTTGAACACATCAAACAACAGCCTGTCATGAACGAACAAAGAATAGAAGGAAACTGGAACGAGAAAAAAGGTAAACTTAAGCAGGAATACGGGCAACTAACTGATGATGATCTCGTATATAATGAAGGAAAAGAAGACGAACTGTTTGGTAAGCTTCAGAAGAAATTGGGTAAAACCAAAGATGAAGTTAAAAAGATAGTTCACGATATATAATTATTCTAAGTTATTACGCGTCAATTTTTTAACCTTTATTTTTTTAGACTGAGGCGCGAATATTTTTTAAACTGAAGACTAATTTTTATATTTATTTGATTTTTCAGTCAAAACAATTACTGTAGATTTTTTCATGTTTATTTAGGTTCAGGGTGTCGGATAAAACCGGCACCTTTTTTTTATTCCTCAATTTTCCTCTCTTTTTTTGTAGCTCAATTTTTCTGTTTCTTTTATGATTCTTTCCCCTGGGGTGAGGTATATGCTCGCGGCCACATTTCTATTCACTACCATGAATGTATTGGTGAAAGCCGTGCCGAATATTCCTGCCGTTGAAATTGTGTTTTTCCGGTCGCTCATATCTCTCTTACTCAGCTATGTTTTGTTAAAAAGAGCCCGTGTACGGGTGCTGGGTAAACAGCGAAAATGGCTTATCGCCCGGGGGAGCGTAGGTGCTGTCGCGCTTGTGTTGTTTTTTATTACTCTACAGAATATTCCCCTCGCAAGCGCAGTAGTCATTCAGTTTCTCTCGCCGATATTTACGGCCATCATTGGCGTGTTTTTGGTGCGCGAACCGGTTAAGAGTTGGCAATGGGTGTTTTTTGCCATCGCATTTGCCGGTATTCTGGTAGTGCAGGGCTTCGATTCACGCATTAGCCCCTTTTACATGGGTATCGGTGTCGTAGCCTCTTTTTGTGCAGGGCTAGCCTATAACATTATCCGTAAGCTGGGCACGTCAGAGCATCCTCTGGTTGTGGTATTTTATTTTCCCCTTGTTACCCTGCCCCTTACTGGTCTGTATTGCCTTTTTGTAGAATGGACCATGCCTCATGGTATTGAATGGCTTACTTTGCTTGGGATAGGGGTGCTCACACAGTTCGCCCAGGTACTAATGACCATGAGCTACCAGGCCGAAGAAGTGTCCAAAGTAGCCAGCCTTAAATACATAGGGATTATTTATGCCCTTGGCTATGGATGGGTGTTTTTTGATGAAACGTTTGATGTCATCACCTATGCCGGTATGGCTCTTGTACTGGCCGGCGTAGTGGGCAATGTCATTTACAAGCACAGGTTATCTAATCAGAAGGCGAAACAGGCAGGCTGATATCCTGTTTTTCTCCTTGTGGATGGTTTGCTCATTCCTTAATTTATATTTTTGTCTCGACCCAAAGATTTAAAACATATAGTTATATGGCTGGACATAGTAAATGGGCCAATATCAAGCGTAGAAAAGGTGCCCAGGATGCAAAGAGAGGGAAGCTGTTTACAAAATTAATCAAGGAGATTACTGTAGCGTCCCGCGAGGGAGGAGGCGACCCCGATGCTAACCCCAGGTTAAGATTGGCTGTTCAGAATGCCAAGGGAGCTAATATGCCCAAAGACAATATTGAGCGGGCGATCAAAAAAGGTGAGGGTGCAGAAGGTGACAGCTACCAGGAAGTGAGCTATGAGGGCTATGGTCCTAATGGTATTGCTGTATTTGTGGAGACCATGACCGATAATTTAAACCGTACCGTAGCCAATGTCAGAGCTGCCTACAGCAAATACGGAGGAAGCCTGGGTACCAACGGTTCACTTGAGTTTATATTTGACCGGAAGGGTGTATTTACCTTCAGGGTGCCGGAAGGGGATGAAGAAGATGACCTTACCCTGGAGCTTATAGATGCCGGAGCGGAAGAGGTGGAGTTTTCTGATGATTACGTTAATGTCACCACTGCCATGGAAGACTTTGGCTCTCTGCAGCACAAGCTCGACGAACTTAATATTGAAGCTGAAACAGCCGACCTTCAGCGTATTCCAAAAACCACGGTAGAACTTGATGATGAGTCCTTCAAGCAAGTATACAAGCTCATAGAGGTGCTGGAAGATGATGATGACGTGCAGAAAGTATACCATAACATAGAAATAAGCGACGAGCAGATAGAGATGATCTGATCTGCCCCTTCCCCTGGCCTAAAGTGATTCCAGGGGAAAAACTCACCTCTAACCCCATGTATTTGTGAAGATAACTCACGACCTGTATACCAGTAGTATGGCCCTGCTAACGGACCTGTACCAGGTAACGATGGCTCACAGCTACTGGAAAGCCGGCCTGGCGGAACAGCGATCAGTATTTACCCTGTTTTTCAGGCAAAATCCATTTAGCGGTGGGTATACTATAAACTGCGGACTCGATTATATCATTGATTTTATCAAGTCCTTCCGGTTTAGTGATGACGACATTGATTACCTCAGAACCATAAAGGCATCCTCCGGAAAGCCTATGTTTTCCGAACCCTTTCTGGCCTATTTGCATGACCTCCGTTTTAATTGTGATATTGACGCAGCGCCTGAGGGTACCGTGCTTTTTCCCCATGAGCCTATGCTCAGGGTGGAGGGGCCCGTGGTACAAGCTCAGCTATTAGAGACTGCCTTGCTTAATATCCTCAACTTTCAATCCCTGATAGCTACAAAGAGCGCACGGATATGTCAGGCAGCTAAGGGCGATCCTGTTATGGAGTTCGGACTGCGCCGCGCACAAGGTATTGACGGAGCTATTGCAGCAAGTCGCGCTGCCTACATCGGTGGGTGTCACTCTACATCTAATATACTGGCTGGAAAGCTATTTGATATCCCTGTAAGCGGAACCCATGCCCATAGTTGGGTGATGATGTTTGAGGATGAGAAAGAGGCTTTTCGTCGTTATGCCGAGAGCATGCCGGACAATTGTGTGTTCCTGGTAGACACCTATGATACAGAGCAGGGTGTGCGCCATGCGATAGAAGTAGCCAGGGAGATGGAGGAAAAGGGGCAGCGAGCCCTCGGTATCAGAATTGATTCCGGTGACCTGGCCTATTTCAGCATCATGGCAAGGCGTATGCTGGACGAAGCAGGCCTGGGCTACATGAAAATAGTGGCCAGTAACGACCTGGACGAACACATTATCGAGAGTCTTAAAATACAAGGAGCAGCTATCGATATATGGGGGGTAGGCACCAAACTGGTTACAGCCTTTGACCAGCCGGCACTCGGGGCGGTGTACAAACTAAGCGCCGTGGAAAAGGATGGCATATGGGAGCCTCGTATAAAGCTGAGTGAGCAACAGATAAAAATTAATAATCCCGGCCGCCAGCAAATACTCAGGTTTGTGCAGGACGGCCAGTATTTCGCCGATGCTATTTTTGACCCGGACAGGGAGCACACTACCAAGGTGTCTATCATAGATCCGCTGGACCCTACCAGACGGAAGAAACTGAGTCTGCAGGAGTATGAGACAGAAGAGGTTATGATTCCCATTTTCCGAAACGGGCAATGTATGTACGATTCTCCCTCCTCAGGGGAGATCCGTAACCGGGTGGCAACCCAGTTAGGTAAATTGCATAGCGGGGTTAAAAGGTTTATAAACCCCCACAGGTACCCGGTAGGACTGGAGGCCAACTATTATAAAGTGAAGACGGATCTTATTCTGAAAATGAGAAACTTAAAAGAATCCTGACATGAATGCATTATTGATCGTAGATGTGCAGAATGATTTTCTTCCCGGTGGCAATCTGGCAGTGGCAGAGGGCGATGCCATCATCCCTGTTATCAATTCCATACAAGGGTTCTTCGATCTTATCGTAGCTACCCAGGACTGGCACCCCGAGCACCATAAAAGCTTTGCTTCTAATCACAAAGGCAAAAAAGCAGGTGATAAGATTAATCTGAATGGTCTGGAACAAGTTCTGTGGCCGGATCACTGTGTGCAGGGAACCGAAGGCGCGGCTTTGGCTCCCGGACTGGAGACAAGACAGGTCAGTGCTATCTTCCGAAAAGGGATGGACCCAGAAATAGATAGTTATAGTGGGTTTTATGACAATGGACATCGCAAAAGTACAGGGCTGTCGGGGTATCTGAAGGAACAGAAAGTAGATACCGTTTACATTTGTGGACTGGCAGGTGATGTGTGCGTGAAATTTACCGCCCTGGATAGCCTGCAGGAGGAGTTTACCACATGCCTCGTTCAGGACGCCACCAGGTCAGTCAATCTCCGGGAGGGAGATCACGAAAGAGCCCTTGCAGAGATGGAGTCACAAGGCGTGCATATGGTTAATAGCTCTGACTTAAGAGAGTAGTAAAATAAAAATATCGTCAGCCACTATGCCTCATTTCGATCTGCACTGCCATCCCGATTTTAAGTCTTTTCTGAGTAGTGAGGTACCATCCCGCAGACTGAGTAGCTGGGATGAGATAAGGTATAAGGTTAATTTCAGGATATTACGGTCACAGGCCTCGCATAAACAGCTATTTGATGGAGATGTGCGCCTTGCGGTGGTACCGCTTTATGCACTGGAGCAACCTATTGCCGCTCACTGGGCAATAAAGTTGCTGTTGGGTAAGTTTTCCCGCCTCGTGGATTTCAACTTTATGGATAGGATAGGGGATGGTACGTTTCCTTATTTTAATCTGATGACCTCGGGCCTGGGGCATCTGGCTTCGGAAGTAAAGGACCCCGGGGGAAGAAAGAAATTGAATTTTCTCAGTTCAATAAATGACCTGTCTGCTGATTCTGATACACTTAATATCGTTTTATCAGTAGAAGGGGGGCATAACTTCTTTGGAAATAATGCCGGTGACTCGGAGGAGACGCTGTCAAAGCTGGAAATGTTCAAGTCGGGACAGCCCTGGAGACTGTTCTATATTACACTGACTCACCTCATGCGCTCCGGGTATTGCAATCAGGCCTTTGGGATGAAACTGATTAATGATGAGGCCTTCTATCCAGCCGGAAAGGGTGTCTCTGATCTGGGTAAGGCATTTATCCGAAAGGCCCTGAGTAGTGAAAATGGTCAGAAGCCCATCCTGATCGATATCAAGCATATGAGTGCGGTAAGCCGCATGGAATACTATGCGCTGAGAAAAGCTGAATTTCCCCATATTCCTATCATGGCCAGTCATATGGGGGTAACTGGCTGCTCGCGTACCAATCCCCCGCTGAAAGAGGCTCATTGGGATGGTGAGAAGAATTGTATGGTTGCCACTTATCACCCTTACCCTGCCTTGTCGGGCACTAAGTTTAATAGCTGGTCTATTAACCTCTATGACGAAGATATCACTGAAATAGCCGAAAGTAACGGCCTTATAGGCCTGTCGCTGGATCAGCGAATAATGGGAGTAGGTAAGGACAGCCCCGAGCTATTCAGCCAGGAGGAGTGGGATAGCCTTGGTTTTGCTCCAACAGGCAAGCCGGGGGGGAAGGTGATAAAGGAAGATGACACCTACATGACCTCCAGGCAAATTGCCAGGCTGCACCTGAGATATTTGCTCAACAACCTGCTACACATAGTCAAAGTCGGTCGCCAATCGGTAGGAGATCAGATTTGGGATCAGGTATGCATAGGGTCGGACTTCGATGGGTTGATAGACCCAATCGACTATTGCAGGACGTCTGCAAAATTCCCCGACCTTAAAAAAGGTATTGAAAAGCATCTTCCTGAGATGGCTTCTGAGGCTGGCCTTTCGCTACCTGCGCCTGCCAGAGTACTCGCTGACAAGATTATGTACAAAAACGGCCTTGCATTTTTGCAGAAGCATTTTGTCTGAGTAAAAACAAACGAAAAAATAAGGCCGGCAGATATTATCTGCCGGCCTTTATACTTTTACAGCTATGGGAAGAATTAACCGATACGTGAGATTACGTCCGCTGTACGGTTAGAGTATCCTGCCTCATTGTCATACCAGCCCATTACCTTCACCATGGTACCATTAGCAGCAGTCATGTCGCTGTCGAAGATACATGAGTGAGGGTTGCCGATAATGTCCACGCTCACGAGTGGATCGGTAGAGTACTCAAGAATGCCTTTCAGGTCGCTGTTAGCAGCCTCTCTCATAGCATTGTTCACCTCTTCTGCAGTCACTTCTTTATTAAGGATAGCTACAAGGTCAGTCACAGAGCCATCCACAACGGGTACACGCATAGCCAGTCCGTCAAGCTTACCTGCCAGGTGAGGAAGTACCAGGCCTACTGCTTTCGCTGCACCGGTAGAAGTGGGCACGATAGACTGCGCGGCAGCACGGGCACGGCGGAGGTCACTGTGAGGTGCGTCCTGCAGGCGCTGGTCTGCCGTATAGGCGTGCACGGTGGTGATATATCCTTTTACCAGACCAAACTTGTCATCCAGTACCTTCACCATTGGTGCAAGGCAGTTAGTGGTGCATGAGGCGTTAGAAATGATGGTCTCGTCACCTTTCAGTGAGCCTTCGTTTACGCCAAGTACAATGGTCGGGATATCACCCTTGGCAGGGGCAGAAATAATTACCTTTTTTGCTCCCGCGGTCAGGTGCTTGCCTGCACCAGCTCTGTCACGGAAGATACCGGTAGACTCAAGCACGGTGTCCACACCGCTATCTTTCCAGGGGAGGTTAGCGGGGTCACGCTCGGCTGTAATAGCAATACGCTGACCGTTTACAATGAGGGCATTGTCTTCAGCAGACACTTCACCCTGGAATCTGCCGTGAACAGAGTCATACTTTAGAAGGTGAGCAAGTGTGTGGGTATCGGTCAGGTCATTAATACCTACTACCTCTACGTTGTCTTTTTGGAGCAGCGCTTTGAACGTCAGTCTTCCTATACGTCCGAAGCCATTAATTGCGACCTTTTTCTTAGACATCTATCAAAAGTTTTAGTGATGGATCAAAATTTGGCGCTAAATTAATAATCTTTTTCAAGATTGGAGCAGATAGCCGCCATATAAAGCCTAACGTATGAGAGGTCAGAACGTTCAGGCAATTTTGAGTGTATTCCAAAAGCAGAAATTTCAGCTTTACATTTAGGCACTTAGCAAGAAGTTTGAGAAAATTTTGGGCTGAGTTTTGCAATTAAAAACATGCCTCCTATATTTGCATCACCGTTTGACACGGCCCGTTCGTCTAGGGGTTAGGACGCCAGGTTTTCATCCTGGTAACAGGGGTTCGATTCCCCTACGGGCTGCTAAAGACTGAAAAATCCTACAACGTCAAATGGTACTTGGCCCGTTCGTCTAGGGGTTAGGACGCCAGGTTTTCATCCTGGTAACAGGGGTTCGATTCCCCTACGGGCTGCCCTGACAAGCCGCTGCATAAAATGCAGCGGTTTTTTTTTGCCCTTTATTTTCGTCCCTTTTTATCTTTCCTATTGCCATCTAGTTTTTCAGCCTCTCCAAACGAATAATAGGGGCGGGAGGCAGGCACTTTGATTAATCGACAAAGGAAAGTAGATTAAGAAAAAAATATCTATTTCTGGTCATGCTTCGATTATCCACTGCTACTTGGCTGCTGGGCTGTATTATGATTACCGCCAACCATCTGCATGCCCGGACCACACCCACCTCGCTTGACAGTTTGCTCATGCCGTATATCGAACCTGAGGGGCCTGGCTTTGCAGTAGGGATAGTTAAAAATGGCGAAATAGTCTATGAAAGGTATGCAGGTCTGGCCAATCTGGAACACGATATTTCGGTTGATAGCCTCACCCGATTTAACATTGCCTCCAATGCCAAGCAATACACCGCACTGATGGTGCTGCAGCTAGTAAATGAAAAGGTAATCAGCAGAGATGATGACTTCCGCGAGTATCTCATCGAGTATTTCCCGGACTACCCGGACCCCATAACTATAAGCCACCTCCTTACCCACACCAGCGGTATCCGTGACGTCTATGACCTCTGGGAACTCCAGGGCAAAACCTGGTGGAAGCTTTTTGTGGATAATGAGGATGCCCTGGCCTTGCTTAGAGACCAAAGGGAGCTCAACTTCAAACCTGGCTCACAATATCTCTACAGTAACTCCAACTACATACTGCTGGCAGCCCTGATAGAGAAGGTCACCGGCACATCGTTTCATAATTATGCCGGTTCCACATTCAGAGATATGGGCATGCCTCATACGAATTTTTTAGCTAACCATATGGAGGTAGTACCTAATAGAGCGCGGCCATACGGCAACTGGGACGGCTGGATAGAGTATCCTTCAATTACCAGTATTCATGGAGATGGCGCATTGTTTACCACCCTTCCGGACCAATTGCGCTGGGAGGCCACCCTGCAGAGGAAGGACAACATTAAGCTTGATACCGCCCTCATAAAAGAGAGTCAAGGTAAGCTCCCGGTTAGTATGGGCTACGGTTATGGGGTGATGCATGATGAGTACAGGAGTATAAAGCGCCTGTATCATGACGGAAATACCGGCGCCTACAATGCCACCTTCTTACGCTTTCCGGAGGAGAAGCTGGCTGTGGTGGTCATGAGCAATAATGGCAACGTACCCACCCATTTTCTGGCAGAATCTATCACTGATCGTTTACTAGGCCTTAAGAATGTTGTAGCAACCTATCCGGCTGGCCCGGTTAAAACCAAACGCCTCAAAAATATCAGTGAAGCCACAGGAAGGTACAAAACCTCTTCCGGCTCCATCATCCATATTGTGGAAAAAGAGGGAGTCCTCTACAGAGAATTATACCAGGCGGAGCCGGTGAAGCTAATCAATGAAAAGGGCAACCTCTTTTACTATGAAACCAACCCTGATCTGAAAATTGCTTTTACAGTAAATAAGGAAGCGCAAAAAGAATTTACGATCTACCTGTCATCACAGGCGCCCATTCATGCGATAAGATTGCCTGATTTTAGCCCGGATCAGTCATATTATTCAGCGCTCAACGGCAGATATATAAATGAAGAAACCGGCACTGAAATCCTGATTAGGCATATTGACGAGGCTATTTATTCGATAAATAAAAACGACATTGACCGTGAGGGCGTAATGCTCACCAAAGACTATTTGCGTATGAATAGTTATGAAATCACCGTAGATCGTAATGATAGGGGAGGGATAGAAGGGTTGCTGGTGAATAATGGGCGGGTGCAGAATGTCCGCTTTTCCAGGCAATGATCATTGTGAAGGGTTTAATGACTATATGACTCTGCCTCCCGGGGATTTCAAACCTTTATTACCCTTTTCCTATACCGAGCCTGCAGATATTCCGGAAGGTGCTATAGACGATTTTATACCTGACAGGCTGTACAGTAAAGAGGAATTACTGACTTATGTAAAAGCCAGTAGGCAAAAGGCCAGGCAACTCATTGATAGTCTCACGGAAGATAGGCTTAGCGAACGCTTCAAAGAAGAATTAGAAGAAGAAGCAATGGATTCTCATTACTGGAGATCCTGCTGTATAATATGCGCCATGTGCAGCATCATGTAGGGCAGCTAAACATGCTCTTGCGAAGGGGCACAGGTAATGCACCGTCGTGGGTGTTTGAGGTAGGTAAAGGATGAAGATAAACGGGCATTCATATACTAACAGTTCAGATTCTTTCAGGTAGTACAGCTAGGGGGTAGATTGCTGACCGTGAATATACCGGTAACTTTAGTAATTGTATGAAGAGACTACTCCTTGTTTATTTAGTCTGCTGCGTATCCGTAACTTCCATGGCGCGGCAAGTGTCCGAATCCGTGGAGATAGAAATCAACCGGCGGGTAAGGGAGGAGATCAATCCGGCCATTTCTATAGGGATATTATTACCTTCCGGCCAGAGCCAGTTTTACAACTACGGGTACATGCAGGCAGAATGGGGTGGGAGCCGGCCCGACCGTAATACGCTGTATGAGATTGGTAGCCTTACGAAAACCTTTACCTCGCTGCTCGCAGATGGTCTGTTAGGTAACTCACTTGACCAGCCAATTACCAACTGGCTGCACCAGGCAGTTCAGGCTAATCCGGCGCTTGGACAAGTAACTGCCGCACAGCTTCGTAATCATATGGCGGGAGTTCCCCGGCTGTCTGCCGGTTTCTCCCCGGAAGACTGGTCAGATCCATTTAACGGTTACTCTGATATCCTTCTTATGCAGGAGTTGCATACGCTGAAACCAGATACCTCTGCTCGCTGGAGTTATTCAAATTTTGGTTATGCTATATTGGGTACCATCCTTCAGCAATCCAGCGGGAAAACCTTTGATACCCTAATGGATTCGCTGTTTACTGTGGTAGGATTATCACATACCTTTACTAACCATGAGGAGGTCGACACATTACCCTTGGCAGCCCCCACCAATTTGGGCATAAAGAATAGCCATTGGCACTTTACAGGCCCCAGTCGCTTTGCCGGTGCCCTGCTTAGCAGTACCGGGGACCTTGTGAGGTACCTACACTATCAAAAAGAAAATAATCCGCTCTTTTCTCAAGAGGCGATAAGCGAACTCATCCCTACAGGCATTGATAACCTGGGACCCGACCAGCTTTTTTACAAAGACGGATGGTTTGTGCTAAAACCCGGTCCTGAAACTGAAATCCTTCTGCATAACGGGGGTACCGGAGGTTATACCTCTTTTATTGCTTATAATAAAGCTACCAATACCGGCGTGGTGGTGCTATCTAACTCCGGAAGCCTCATGGATGATGTAGGCCTGAAGCTGATATACCCTGACTTCGAACTCAAAAAGCCAGTGAGGACTATTGCCTATGAACTGGCAGACCAGATAGAGAAGAGGGAAGATGGTAACCTGGTCTATCTATATGACTCACTCATGAAAGCTGAGTACCCGGATAATGTGCTGCATGTATACTGGCTGGAACGCTACCTTTTTGGCAAAGGACAGTACAAGGTCAGTAATCAGCTAAGTGACATAATGGTGAGTGTGCTGCCAGATGACTACGAGGTGATGGAAATAAAAGGCCAAAACCTGGAGAAACTGGGTAAATACAGGCAGGCGGTAGACGCTTACCGGATAGCCCTAAAGCTTAATCCGGACCGTAAAATACTCAGACAAAGAATAATAGTATGTGAAGAACGGGCAGGAGGGTAATCTGAGCTATTATTCCTTTTATGAAAGGATGTAGAAGTGATGGCGTTATTATTTTGTCAGTTTGTAGTGTATGGGAACTACCATGCTGGCAGGCACCTTCCTGCCTGCCTCTTCACCAGGTATCCAGGCGGGCATTTGCCGGATTACCTCAACAGCACCAGCATCAACATTTTCTCCAAAACCTTTTAATACCTTAATATCGGTTAAGGTGCCATCCGTCTGTACAGTAAAACTAATAAAGCTCCTGCCTTCAATAGCCAATCCAATTGGATACCTTAGATGCTCTTCCATAAATTTAATCATAGCCTCAGGCCCACCGGGATATTCCGGCATTTTTTCAGGAGTAACAAAACATCCGGTCTCATCATTTGGCTCTGTTTCAATATAATTACCACTATCCAGGATTATATCTCCGACTAAAGGGGGCATCTCTGTTTCCTCTTCCAGGCCCATGGTGGTGTCTTCCTGAGAAGACTCTCTGGGATCGATCTGTATATCAGAGCAGCCCGCAAGAAGCAAGCTACCCAAAGTAAGCAGGTAAAAGGCAACGCTTTTATTTGTGGAGGTTTTGCCTATCCTGCTGACGGCTGATTCGAGGTCTTCTACAGTAAAGTTCATTTGCGATTTCCTCAGGAGGCCGCAGGTTTTCTCTCCCTTATTCGTTAACAGGTATGTCAGGGTTTGGGGTCGATCCATCTGGCTAAAGTCCCTAACATGTTTCCGGCAGGCCTGGCAATAACGTGACTGCGCAGCTGGCTTCATCTTGTCCCAATCTTCATGGCAGGGGCTGGGAATATTTGCTTTCAGAATTGACATATTTATTGAACGAAAGCTACCCCTAAATAGTGTGAGGAGTACTCAATCTCCCTTCAGAGAGAGGTATCCGGCAGATAGCCAGCGGTTTTCATATCAAACAAATACCCCGATTTAGATTTTTAAAGTAAAAGTTAGCCTCTTTTTAGCTTAGTTGTGAATTCCTGCATATGAAAACCATCGTAATCACAGGTGTATCTACTGGCATTGGTAAAGCCCTGGCCGAAGTATTTTGTCAGAATAGTTATCACGTATTTGGCTCCGTACGCAGAGCAGAAGATGCCGCTGACTTAGGGCAGGCCTTTCCAGAGTACTTTACACCTTTAGTGTTCGACGTACAGGACGAAGAAGCTATAGATGAAGCTGTTAATATAGTAGAGAGGCGATTAGCAGGTGGTTGCCTCAGCGGGCTTATCAATAATGCCGGCATTGCCATCGGCGGCCCCCTGGAGCTACAGCCGCTAGAGGAGGTACAGCGCCACTTTAATACAAACGTTATGGGTGTGGTCAGGGTAATACGTGCGTTTCTGCCTCTGCTTGGTACGCGCCCTGAATGCTCATCATCTCCTGGCCGTATCCTGAATATCAGTAGTGTTTCCGGCAAACTGGCCGATCCTTTTGTAGGAGCCTATGCAGCCAGTAAGCATGCCCTGGAGGCCCTCACAGCCAGTTGGCGACAGGAGCTGAAGGTGTACGGAATCAAAATGGTGCTTATCGGTCCGGGCTCTGTTGATACGCCCATTTGGGAGAAGGGTATTCACCCTGAAAAATACGCAGGATCGCCTTACAGTAATTCTCTGCAAAAGGCCGCGAGGATGGCTGCCAGTAGTGGAAAAGAAGGCTGGTCTCCCGGCTTTATAGCTGAAAAGATTTACCGTATTTTTCACAAAAAGAACCCCGGGCGGCGCTATGCCCTTGTAGCCAATAAGACTAAAAAGTGGACCATCCGAAGGCTATTACCTTTATCAATTACCGAAAAGGTAGCCGCATGGCTACTGGGACTAAAGTAATCAGGCGCTTATCCCCGGTTCACCCCTCAATGACTACTTTTTATCCCTGAGTAACAGCCGCTAGTGACATTTCGAAAGTAAATTATGCATCCCCGTATCTGATAATTCGTAGGTTTACGTGTCAATAGATAACAAATGGGGAGATTATACAGCTTTTTACTGATTACCTGCTTTACCCTGGTAGCCACTATGGCAGCAGGGCAGGGCAGTGGTAAACTCAGTGGGTATGTACGTGACATGCGTACCGGTGAGCCGCTGCCTGGTGCCACTGTGCAGATAGATGGTAGTTCTAAGGGTGGGGTGGCCAATGCAGAGGGGTACTACGAGGCCTCAGCCATAGCCCCCGGTACCTATAGCATCACGGCCAGTTTTGTTGGCTATAAGCAACGTACCCGCTACAATATTGTCGTAAGATCAGCAGGAGCTACTCCCCTTAATTTTGAGCTGGAGGAAGCTACCGAAACCCTGGAAGACGTAGTGGTAGTGGCCAGTCCGTTTGAAACCAGTCCTGAGACTCCTCTTTCTATCCAAAGCCTCTCTCCGGAAGAGATTGCTACATATCCCGGTGGCAATAATGATATAGCCAAAGTAGTCCAGAGCCTGCCGGGCGTGTCCGGTAGCGTCGGCGGCTTTCGTAATGATGTCATTATCCGTGGCGGAGCCCCCAATGAGAATGTATACTACCTGGACGGAGTGGAAATACCCAATATCAATCACTTCAGCACTCAAGGTAGTGCCGGAGGGCCCGTCGGCTTGCTCAATGTCTCCTTTATTGAGGGCGTAACACTCTCAAGTTCTGCCTTTCACTCCCGGTATGACAATCCTCTGTCCGGCGTACTGCAGTTCGATCAGCGGGTGGGCAACCGGCGCGAGTTCCAGGGCAATGTGAGAATAAGTGCCAGTGAGGCCGCGCTCACGCTGGAAGGGCCAGTTCTCAAAAAGGATAAGGAAGCCAGTAATACAAGCTATATCGTCTCAGTAAGACGAAGCTACCTGCAGCTTCTGTTTCAACTACTTGAGCTACCCATACTGCCCGATTACTGGGACTATCAATACAAAGTTACCCACAAATTGGACGATTATAACGAGATCAACCTGATAGGGGTGGGGTCTATTGACGACTTTAGTGTGCAGGCTCCTGATGACTATGACCCGGAGCAGCAGGCTACCCTGGACCAGGTTCCGGTGATTAATCAATGGAGTACCACGGCGGGCATTAGCTGGAAAAAGCGCTTCCGTAACGAAAGTGGCTTTATGACCACCGTGCTCAGTACCAATGTGCTCAATAATGACTTCAGCCAATATGAAGATAATGAGGACGAGACCGGTCTTTACTTCCGCAATGACAGCCGGGAGACAGAACGCAAACTTCGCTATGAGTACACACACTTCGCAGGGGACTGGACACTGGCCGGCGGGCTCACCCTGCAGCAGGCTCTTTATGAAAATAATACCCTGAATGCCGTAAACAACATCACCTACAACTCCGATATCGACTTTTATAAATACGGGTTCTTCTTCCAGTCCTCCCGTGCGTTTTTGAATGAGCGTCTGGACTTTAGCTTTGGTCTGCGAACCGACGCCAACACCTTTACCACTACTGAAAATCAACTTCTGAAGCACTTATCACCAAGGGTGGCACTATCCTACGCCCTGGACCCGGAGGAGCGCTGGAAACTGAACGCCTCTGTAGGGCGCTACTATAAGCTGCCACCCTACACGGTGCTTGGATTTAAAAATAATACCGGCGTACTGACTAATAAGGAGGCTGAGTACATCCGCAGTGATCATTATGTGGCTGGCCTTGAGTATTTGCTTGGACCCAGTACCCGCATTACCTTAGAGGGTTTTCTCAAGCGTTACAGCAATTACCCGGTGTCTGTGCTGGACAGTGTGTCCCTGGCAAATAAAGGAGCAGATTTTGAAGTGCTGGGTAACGAAGAAGTACGTAGCGTAGGGGAGGGGCGTACCTATGGAGTGGAATTGCTCTTCCAGCAAAAGCTGAGCAAGCGCTTCTATGGCATACTGGCCCTCACCTTCTTCACCAGTGAGTTTACGGCCTTTGACGATGAATACCTGCCCAGCGTATGGAACAGCGGCCAACTGGCCACCTTTACCGGAGGTTACAAGTTTGGGAAGAACTGGGAGGCAAGCCTGCGCTACAGGTACATTGGCAATACGCCCTATGCCCCCGTCAATCAATCAGCCACACTATCTAACTACCCCGCCGTAATACTGGATTATACCCGCCTGGGGGAGGTGGAGCTTAGCAGTTTTAACCAGGCAGATATCCGGATAGATAAGAAGTGGAACTTCACCAATCTTTCGCTCGACGTCTACTTCGAATTACAAAATGCATTCGGCCAGCAGGCACCTCAGCCGCCCAGTTTTGGACTCAACCGTAATGAGCAGACGGGCGAAATAATCGAGCCCCGCGAACTGGTAGAGATAGAGACGGATGCTTCGGCTCCGCTCCCTATTATAGGCTTTGTTATAGACTTTTAAGTAAAAGCCGCCACTACCTGTTAGAAGGGAGTGGCGGCTTCATTATTCTTAGATGAGTGTGGTTATCTGCCCACCGGCTTCCAGAGGTCATCTATTGACGCCCGTTGGGTAGCCAGTTTGATAAACTCTGAGATAAACTCCGTTTTAGACTTGCCACTTTGCTGCATCGTCATTTCCAGCCCTTTTTCCGCCAGGGTCATCATAGAGGTTACATCCACCTTCCACTTACCCTCTTCCTTCACGAATTTGAGCATGGCAGGCACCTCATTTCCACCTACTACCAGGGGAGCCGTAGCCATGTCGCCGCTTACGCGAACCTCACCAAGGCCGATTTGCTGCAGGTTGGAACCTACCATGCCCTGATCCACCGCATATTGAAGCAGCGTAGGTCCGGTAAGCGACCTTAGTTTTTCGGCAGGTACGGAATGTCTCAGAAACAGCACCGTCATCTGGTCAGTAAGAGCTGTCTGGGTCAGGGTTTGCTTGTCTGCACTAAGTGCCATAGTCAGCAGATCGCTATAATAATCCTTAGTATTTTTATCTACTATAGAAAGGATTTTATCACCCTGTTTTGATGAAACCACCTCTTTATAGGATTCGAATACGCTTTTTATGTCATCTTTTGCATCCGCATAAGCAGTTAGGGCAAACGTGATCAGAAAACAGGATATAATCAGTCTTTTCATATGTATCGTTTACTGTTTGAAGCTTAAAGCTAAGGCTTTTTTAGCAAAGCCTATTGGTCTCAAATATGATGCCAGAGCTTACTTTCTTTTCTCACTTCCTTAGGTGGTACTTTATTTTGTAATTCATGATTTTTAAAATAGATTGTGATCTTTGTGAATTATTTACCAAACTATCTTAATTAGTATGTTTAAGTCAACCAGACGATTTATGCTGGCCGCAGCCGGAGTGGCTGTATTCAGCCTTAACTTTTCCTGTACCTCAGATGAGGCCATTTCTCCCGGACAATCCTCCGAAGCCCTCGATCAGCGTATCCCCTCAGAAGTAGTAAATAAGCTCCAGGAGCTTTGCTTTTACACCGGTGATCTGTATATGCAGGACGGCAATTATGTAGTAGAAGGAGATATTATCATTTCTCCCGCCGAGCTGGCCAGCCTTACCGACGAGGTAAATACTACCGGGCCTAATGGCGAGCAGTACCGAACCTGTAATATAGTTAGTGCCCCCCGCACGATTACAGTGACCGGTAGTGGCCTTACCTCTACCCAGGATGCAGCTCTGGATATGGCCGTTGAGAACTTCAACCAATTAGGTATTTCCCTTGTCTTCCAGCGCGTGTACAGTGGCAAGGCTGATATCACCGTACGTAACCGTACCAGCAGCTCAGCAGGCGGGTCTGCCGGGTTCCCCAGCAATGGAGGTAAGCCTTACGGTTCAGTTACCATCTACTCCGGTACAGATGTATATGGCCTGGATGTAGTAGAACACGTCATGACCCACGAGATTGGTCACTGCGTAGGGCTACGCCATACAGACTACTTCAATCGTTCTTATAGCTGCGGCAGCGGTGGAAACGAAGGAGGCTGTGCCATTCACATCCCTGGTACCCCTACAGGAGCTGACCGTAACAGTGTGATGCTTGCCTGCTTCTCTGCAAATGAAAGCGGTGAATTCAGCAGTGCAGATAAGACAGCCCTTCAGTATCTGTATTAATTTAAACGTATACATATATGAAAAAGAAACTTTCTCTCGAAGATCTTAAAGTAAAAAGCTTCAGAACCGAGTCGGTTCATATTAAAGCTGGTATGTACAAAGAAGTAGGCGACGGACCCAAAACACTGGGTGAGGAAACCTGTGTATTATGTGGTCGTTCCTGGAACTGTGCATAAGCCTTCGGCTACAACGACTTTTTTTACCAAGGAATTTGTAGGAAGGGTCTTCATAGATTTTCTAACAAATTGCCATAATGATTCTTCAATAGCCGGATCCAATAGTATATGCTATTGATCCTCCTGACAGTATTAAACACCCTGGCCACCTGAGTGGCCAGGGTGTTCCTTTTATAAAGGGTACTCAAATTACAGAAGGTGGCCAGGCTGGATTTAGCGAGACCTAATTCTGGGCAAGAGTAAAGAAATGAAATCTTTTTAATGAGGTAAGTTATTGAATTTCAGTTGATAATAATTGCTTTTTGTAGTGCTGAGACAGGTTTGAATATTCTCAGTAGACTTTGGCCCATCCTTTGATATCAGCAAGTAATCAACTGATTAATAACCAATAATTTACACTAAGCATGAGAAACGTGTTTATCCTTGCTGCCACGCTATGTATCCTATGTTTAAATGAGGCCACTGCACAGGTGAAGCCCGGTATTAAAGTCGCTCTCAATTACTCTTCTATCGAATCGGAGTATTTTCAGGACACAGACAATGGAGTAGGCTATTCTATCGGAGGGTTTTTGGATGTACCGGTATCCAATGCTTTTCATCTGGAACCCACACTGCTCTACTCGGTTAAGAGAGACAAAGCGATGCAAGAGGGGATCACTAATAAGATCAGGTTTAACTACCTCGACCTTCCACTGCTCATGCGATTTTATGTGGCAGACGGTTTTAACCTGTTCATCGGGCCTCAAATGAGTGTAAACCTTGATGGTAAGATGATAGCCGAAAGCGAAGGCATACAAGTTAAAAGTGATCTGCCCGATGTGGAGGAGGTATTGTTTGGAATAAACCTTGGCATGGGCTACAAACTGGCTAGCGGCCTGAACCTGCAGGTTGGGTATGAGTATGAATGGACGGGTTCGCTGGAAAAGGTAGATGGCCTAGATCCCAATGCGCACATCGGTAGCCTGCAGTTATCCGCAGCCTATGCTTTTTAACCTTATCAACTACCCATACAAGACCAAACCAGGCTGCAGAGCCTGGTTTGGTCTTTTGCTATCCTATCAAAGGCCTCTTTTAAGCAAGCGTTTTGGGGTTATCCTCTTCTGAGGATACCTCTTCCGTAGCAGGTTCTGCTTGTATGCCTGCCGCTTCCATAACCTCTTCGTCTGATATATCGCGGAATGCATATTTATAGCCTGTATAGAGAGCCAGGCCGTAGAACAGAATATCGAATACGCCGAAGTCTTCCGCCATCACCTGCATGATCAGCTCAGACTCATTCAAAGCCAGCTCCACAAAACTGATATTTTCAATTTTTGCTCCCAATCCGGCAATGGACAGGTAGTTGCCAATAAAGCAACCGAATAGCGCAAAGGCGGCACCGATTACCCCGAATACCTGGTCCAGGCCTTTCCCCATTTTTCTTACCAGCAGGCCGGTGATAAACCCAACACCAATGGCCATATAGCCAATCTGGTATTCAGTAACTATGGTAATGACCGCCCACAGGGCTGCACCGATGACAGCACCAATAACACCTCCGATTATAGCGCCGCTAAAATTTTGTTCCAGACGCAGGCCTTCCATGTAGCGGTTCAGCTTATTCTCATCTACACGAATCTCCTGCCCTTCCGATTGTACCTTGTTTTCCATGTTTAAACAGAGTTATATTTTTCCTAAATATAGTCTAAATATGGAATTTTAAAAATGCCGATAGGTGGAATTAATGAAGGAATAGAGGTGTAAATCGCTGGTTTTTAAGACATTTACAGTGTTAGGGTCCATTGAAAATGGGAGGTGAGATGAACCGCGGATCTCATCGGGCAGCAGGTATCACTTTTGCTCTGCCAGCAGTATCCGGGCTGCTTTCAGGTTGTGCAGGTCTTCTATATAAGTTTTTTTCCGGGGCTCAGCCTTTTCCAGCGGCTCGAGTATGGCCATCGCCTTTTCATCATAGCCCTCCTTCAGTAAGGCCCGGGCATATCGCAGGGTATTGCCATAATTTTGAGGCGCCATTTCATAAGCCTTTTCAAGCAGTGCGAGTCCTTCTTTGTCAGAGGGCCAGCTAATGATAAAGGGTATCCGTGGCAGCTCCATGTGCATACTGCCCAGCACCCGGTAGGGGCCTGCCTCATCGTACAGAGGCGCATGCTCCATCATCCATTCCGCAATCTCTTTGATCTCAGAGGCCACGCTGGTACGCGCTGCCTTCATTACGCCCACCTCCTGCGCCCACCGGCCAAGGTTAGCCATGTACCAGTACTTTATGCCCGGATGATCAGGGTGAGTTACCATCATTTTTTTGCCCAGACTGATCCCTTTTTCAAATACCGCTATTTTATCTTCTGAGGGGACTTCCGTGCGGGCCCCCTTAAACTCATAAGCCTTAAGGAGGCCTGCGATAATGTCAGGATGCAGGTGAGGATCCTGCTTTAAAGCCGCTTCGAAGTAAAAGATAGATTTGTCAATGTAAGTGACATCAGCTATACATTCCCGGGAGTTTTCAGCTCTGAGGTCAAAATACCTGAACGCCTCCTCGATATGAAGACTATCTGCCCGTACCAAACCGATAGGGGCCAGAATCAATATACAGTAAAATAATGCCTTCACTTTTGCCACACTCATTCTCCCAAAAAGCTTATTTCCCCCTTATTGTTTAAAACAGAAATGCTCTTTCATAAAAACCCGGTCAGAATTTACGATGCCGTAATCAAAAAATCAGCATACTTGCTCAATTTTTTAATTCTAAAATTAATGCTTCACGGGGGGGCAAGTCAATAGAATCGCCACTTAGGTCATAGCTTCGGCCCGAAATTACATCCCTGGCCTCGCCTCCTACACCTAATAGTTCCTCAAACCTCTTAAGATCAAGAGAGTGACTGTTCCTATTCTTATTCAGTATCACCATCACCTTTTGCTCTTCGTTATACCTGAAATAGACATACGTACCATGTTCTGGCGCAAAGTGCAGCATCTTTCCACTGTGTACCGCAGTAGCCGTTTTCCGCCAGTTTAGCAGCTTAGCCATAAATTCCTGGATCTCCCCTCTCCATTCCGGCAGGTTCTCCCCGGTAAAGCCATTTACCCTATCTCCTTGCCAGCCACCAGGAAAGTCACTCCGGATCACCCCATGGTCCTCACTGTCAGGATTACCCATCAGTATTTCTGTGCCGTAATATACCTGAGGAATACCCCTTGTCGTGAGCAGGTAAGCCATAGCCTGCTTAAACATAGCCGTATCATGATCCAGTTGAGTAAATACCCTGCTCATGTCATGATTATCTGCAAATACCACCAGGTCCTCCGGGTGGGGGTACAGCTTATCCTTGCCAAGCGTCTGGTATAGTTTGCTCAGGCCATTCTCTTCCCGCAGGCCTTCAATCATGGCTACCTGCAAAGGAAAGTCCATCAACCCCGGCAGGTAGGAGATATACCCGTCATAAGTCAGCTTGTCCCTCTGCCAGTAGGAAACGATGGAAGGCTGCAGTGACCATTCCTCCCCCACAATATTCAGGTTTGGGTACTCCTGCATCATGCGGCGTGTCCACTCCGTCAGAAAAGTTTTATCAGGGTAAGAGTACGTATCTACCCGGATGCCCCCCAGTCCGGCAAACTCTGTCCACCAGATATTATTTTGAATAAGATAAGTAGCCAATTGGGCATTACGTTGGTTCATGTCCGGCATGGTGGGCACAAACCACCCCTGGCTGTGCATCCTGACATCGTACTCAGAACCGTAAGGGTCCTGCAGTGCCTCGCGGGTGTGGGAGGTTATCCTGTATTTATCCTGAAAATTAAGCCAGTTAGTATCCGGTAAGTCACTCATCCACCAGTGTCCTGAGCCAATATGATTCAGTATTACGTCCTTAATGAGAAGGATGTCTCTTTCCGCGGCCTCCTTTGCCAGGCCGGCATATAGTTCGTTAGTGCCAAAGCGGGGATCTACCTCGTAAAAGTCCGTCGTGCTATAGCCATGATAGCTGTATTCAGGCTGCCGGTTTTCCAGTATCGGATTCAACCAAATAGCCGTAAAACCCATTTCATCTATGTAGTCCAGGTGGTCTATTACCCCCTGTATGTCTCCCCCGTGACGTTTCAGAGATATGTCACGATTGAGCTCATCTCCCAGGTTGCTATTCTCATCATTGTCCGCATTTCCATTTGCGAAGCGGTCCGGCGTGATCAGGTAAATCACATCCTTTGTGCTATACCCCATTCGTTTGGCCGATCCTGGTTCCCGTTTTTTCAGTTCATAGGTATAGCGATATACCTTTTTCCGGCCTTTTTTAAATGTTATGTCGAATCTTCCCGGCTCTACATCTTCAGCCAGGTGCAGATTCAGCCATATGTAATTAGGGTTAGTACTTTTCACCGTGTTCACCAGCGTCACACCGGGGTAGTCCACGGCAGGCACAGTCTCAGCCACATTATGGGCATGCACCATAAGCTGCAGGCTGTCATGCTCCATGCCCGCCCACCAGTAGGGTGGCTCCAGGTGTTGGGGTGGTTTCTGGGCCAATACCCCGGTAGCAGCTAGCATCGTACTTCCAGAGATAAGAAGGCAGAGAATGAAAGTATGTCGGTTCATATGCAGTGTCGTGTTTAGCTGGCCGACTTTAAGTACACAAAATAAATAACTGAATTGATTCGAATAATAACCTTTTCGGCACAAACATTCCAATTCCTTTATTAATACCTCAAATATAGCCGCTTCGCAGAAAGTGTATATAACCCCCTCTTGTCCCTATTTGCAAAATGGTTGCACGAACTTTTTGTTAACATTGCCTCATGGGACACCATCACCACCATAATCACGATGCGCCGATAAAAAATATTCGCATCGCTTTCTTTCTCAATATCGGATTTACCATTCTTGAAATAATCGGTGGATTCTATACCAATTCCATGGCCATTCTGTCCGATGCCCTGCATGACCTTGGCGACTCCCTGTCACTCGGCATTGCATGGTATTTCCAAAAAGTAAGTACTAAGGGCCGGGACAGTAAATTTTCCTATGGCTACAGGCGGTTTTCACTACTTGGAGCCATTGTAAATGGCCTGGTGTTGGTGGCAGGTTCCGTTTTCATCCTCAGTGAGGCTATTCCGCGTTTGCTTAATCCCCAAATGCCAGAGACCACCGGCATGATTATATTGTCCGTCTTTGGTATCCTGGTTAATGGCTTTGCCGTACACCGGCTGCAGCAGGGGCATTCCCACAATGAAGAAATGCTTTCCCTACACCTGCTGGAGGACGTTCTGGGCTGGGCAGCCGTGCTCATTGCCAGTATCGTGATGAAGTTTGTAGACTGGCCCTGGCTGGACCCCCTTCTTTCTATCCTTATTTCCTTTTGGCTTTTATATAACGTCTACAAAAACCTCAGAAAAAGCCTTCGCATCATTTTACAGGCCATACCCCACGGACTGGACATCGGTATGGTACAGAACGAACTGGAGGGCCTGCAGGGTGTAAGAGAAGTGCATGACATGCATATATGGTCCCTCGACGGAGAGTATCATGTGCTTACTGCCCACATGGTGGTAAGGGAGGAAATGTCAGCCGGTGAGCGAATAACCCTGAAAGAGACCGCCCGAAAATTAATAAAGGATAAAGGGATAGACCACTCTACACTAGAGTTGGAAAGCCCGGAAGAGGACTGCCACCTGCAGGACTGCTAAACTTACTGGCTTGCAGGTAAATACTTCCTTTAAAAGGAACTTAAACAGCTTCAGATCATGTGCGTATTACGCGGGATATTATTATATTAAAGTAATACCCTGCCGGAAACGGAATTTTTTTTGGTTTCGATTAAATTTTTTAAACCCAATGATCATACACAATGAACCCGTAGCTACTGCCGGCGTTCCGCTTAAAGAGGCAAAGAAGGTGTGTGTTATGGTGCACGGACGCGGGGATTCAGCTTCCCGGTTTATTCGCATGCATGAATCTCTTCAAGTGGACGAAATGGCATTTGTCGCTCCCCAGGCAATTGCACATTCATGGTACCCGCAACCCTTTACCGCTCCCCTCAGCCGCAACCAGCCACAGCTGGATATGGGACTCTCAGCCCTTGACGAGATGATGGATGATCTGGATGGGCTCGGCTTTCAAAGGAAATGCATCTACTTTCTGGGGTTTTCCCAGGGTGCCTGCCTGCTGCTGGAATACCTCGCTCGCCATGCCCGCAAGGTAGGGGGGGTGGTGGCCCTGAGTGGCGGGCTCATTGGGCCAAGGGTAGACCACAAAAGATACGGGGGAGACTTCGAACAAACACCCTTTTTTTTGGGTTGCAGTGTGCCTGATCCACACATTCCCGAACAGCGGGTACATGATTCTGAAAAGCAATTGCAGAGCCTGAATGCCAAAGTATATAAACGACTGTATGCTGATATGGGGCATACCGTAAATGATGAGGAATTGCATTTTGCCGAATCTATATTCCGCGGATACGTGGACTGACACCAAATAGCCATTACGTGATTAAAGGATTACACCATGTGACCATTTTGGCCTCTGACCCCCAAAAAAACCTGGACTTTTATGCAGGCGTACTGGGTATGCGATTGGTCAAAAAAACGGTAAATTTTGACGCCCCCCACGTATACCATCTCTATTATGGAAACCATAATGCTGAGCCAGGTACTATCGTTACTTTTTTCCCATGGCCCGGCATTCGCAGAGGCATAAGGGGACCAGGGCAGGCAACGACCATTTCACTTAGCATACCACGGGCTTCACTTAACTTCTGGATGGATCGCCTGGAAAAAAACAAAGTCTTTTTCCAGAAGCCCTTCAGCCGCTGGGATGAGGAAGTAATCAGTCTGCAGGATCCCGACGGGCTCAGGGTAGACCTGGTAGCTGGCGAGGAAGATGTACGAGAGGGATATGCGGGTAATGGAGTACCGGATAAATATAGTATCAGGGGCATTCATTCCATGGAACTCACCCTATCCAAAACAGACGACTCCCTGAGCACCCTTGGCAGAGTACTTGGATTCAGGCAGGTACGGGAGTCAGGAAACCGGATACGAATGCAGGCATATACAACCCCCGCCATGTCTGAAAATCAGGGTAAGGTAAGCGCTAAACCTGGCTCCCTTATCGACGTCATCAAACACCCCGGCAACCTGCGACCCTCCCCCGGAGCAGGTATTGTTCATCATGTGGCTTTCCGCACCGACGATATTGCCTCACAATTAAGGCTGCATGAAAAACTGGAAATGAAAGGAATGAAGGTGACAGATGTGAAAGATCGTAAATATTTCTCCAGCATCTATTTTCGTGAGCCATCCGGTATTTTACTCGAAGTCGCCACCGATGGTCCCGGCTTTACGGTAGATGAGCCTGCTGATAAACTAGGTACAAGCCTGCAGTTACCCGATTGGGAAGAGCCAAAAAGGCCGGAAATAGAAAAGCAGCTCAGCCCACTCAAACTACCTGACCTGAATTCATATGACGCTTGAAGGAACCAAATGGCTGATAGCCGGCGGTGCCGGAGCCGTAGGCGAAGGAGTCGTGCGCCGGCTCCTCAGACATGATGCCACTGTGCTTGTGCCTGTGCGGGATGCTAAGAAAGGCGAATGGTTGAGAACCCACCTTGAGCAACAGAGCGTGTCCACAAGCCGCCTGCTGATCCAGCAGGCTGAGTTCGATGAACCTGAGGTAGCTGCCGAGTTTAGTGAGACGATCAGGAAAGACCACGCAGATATTGATGCTGCCGTGGCGTCCATCGGAGGGTGGTGGCAGGGAGCACCTATACATCAAACCAGTTGGATGGACTGGCAACAGGTGTTAAGAAATAACCTGAGTGCCCACTTTCTTTTTATGAAGGCTGTTTACCCCATCCTGGCTGAGAGAAAGAGCGGAATGTACGTAATGATAAATGGTGGCGCGTCAGAATATCCTGTACCGGATTCAGGCGCAGTCTCCGTTATGGCTTCGGCACAGCAGATGATGGCCCGCGTCATGGCGGCTGAAAACAAACATCCTTCCACTCTGCGTATATATTCACTGGTACTGATGACTCCTGTCGTAACGCGTGTAAACGAGCGCGATGCGCATCCTGACTGGGTAACAGCCAGCCAGGTAGGCGAGTACCTTGCCACTATGTATCACGGCAAAACCAATAACCGTGATGAGGCTGTTCACTTCCTTCATAACCGCCAGGATATCCGAGGCCACTCGTAGAGTGACTAGTTGCCATTACTCCAACAGAAAAAAAGGTTGCCTACACCGTGTAAGCAACCTTTAATCTATGGCGTCTTCTTTTTACTAATTCAGATCTTCATACAGCTCCTGAATTTCATCGCGTTCAAGAGCACGGTTATATATCCTTACTTCGTCCATCAAACCCTTAAAGTCAGGGTCTTCGCGGCAGTAGCTACTACGACCAAGCAATATGTTCTCACGGGCAATATTAGCTACAGGCTGTCCTTCGATCTTTTCGGCTACTTTACGGCCATCAATCCATATTTGCATAGTGCCTTCAGGTGTGATCACGGCAGCCACATACATAGGCACACCTTTAACGATCGCATCGTTAGCTATTACACGACCCTTATCACGGTTTACGATAGGGTCTTCATCAAGCCATGAAGTAAGTGCGAGGTTGTTAGTTGAGTCTAGACGGCTGAGAGAAATCAGCATGCCGCCATCTTCACCCCGTCCGTTACCAAAGTCAAAAATACGCTCGTAATTTCTTTTTTCGCCATCAAACTGTACCCAGCCGGTAAAGGTGAAGCCATCTTCCCAGATAGGCCCCATGGCAGGCAGGCGGATATAGTCACCACCCGGAAGGCCACATCCGTTATCGCCTTCCTGAATACTGTTAAAACGATAAGCCTGACCACGCAAGCCACTCACGCTTTCGGGCTGGCCCCTTACCGAGCCGTTGTTGATATTTCCGGAAATATCTGAAGCATTTCCATCCATAGGAAAATAAGCTACAAGACCATTGGATACGATAATGCCGCTACCTCCGCCGGAGCCACTTCCCGGATTGCCACTTCCGCCACCGTTACCATCACCAGGTTCAATCTCTTCAGATTGAGAGCAAGCTGTAATCAGGGCTAGAGAAATGAATGTATAAAAAAATGGGAGAAGTACCTTTTTCATCTAGGCTGAAATATTTAGATAAAAATTTAAAAAATCTGCAGATTAATTACTACCAAAAATAGTAATTATGTTCAAAAAATATACGTTAGCACGTAATAAATTATCTGCTTACTAGGTATACAACTGTATATAGGCGCGGAGGTTTCATGAAAATCTAAAAAAAAGTAGCGGCACCTTAGGTACCGCTACTTTTACTATAAAACATGTAAAGACTTAAGTTTCTATAAACCAGGTAGATCGTTGCCGGGGTAGTTGTTCGGATTCACCAATGTAATGCTGGCACCGAAGCCGGAATTTATCGTTTGAATGAACTGATTGGCTATGAAGGCCGACCCTCTGCCATTAGTATGAACACCGTCCAGGGAGAACCCTCCGTAGGGTGGGGCCAGTTCATTTGTAAGAGGAATGCCCCCCAGGTTAGCGCCGTTTTCGTAGAAATTATTGAAAATATCATACATGTCAATAAGGCGTACCTGCTGGTCATTTTCCGGTACCAAAGATTCGATTATACCATTGAATCCTTCGATGACGCTGCGAATATTTTCGGCTTCCGTTTCAGTTAGGATAAACTGATCGGACATAGGCACCATCGTACCCAGGCCATTCGCCACCGAGTCCTGGGGCAGGCTTAGCAGTACATAGTCACTTCCTGTTAGCATTCTGTATTTCGGCAGCTCTATATTACCGTCGGGAGTAGGCAGGATAACTGTTGGCAGATCCTCGTCTATGATAACCGGGGGATTCAATCCCGGGGTCCAGCTAAGAGAAGGTCTTCGCAGTGCTTCTTTTTCCTCATCACTCAGGTCAGGATTAGCATTCACTTGTGCATTGTAGGCTGCCACCCCATTATTAAAATCCTCGTATCCGGCCCGGAGGGCATCTACATTAGCCTGCGCGAGTGGGATAAAGGCTGAATCGATGGTGGTGAAGTAGGGAGTTCTGGTAACATCCGGTATGTTAGCCACTACACCTCTTACCCCTGGTACATTAGTCAATCTTTCCAATGCCAGATCTATCTGCTGTCCGAATACCAGTTCATCAGTCAGGAGAGCCTCATTACTCGCACCCGTAAGTGCGTAGCCCAGTACATCGTTATTACCTATCCAAAGGGTAAAGAATGTACCGCCGTTTTCCAAGCTGGTCACCGCATCGTCCAGCAATGTGCTGGAACCGGGTGATGAAGCTATTCGTGCATAGTAAGGATTGAAAAGAGGTGTGCCTATAAAAGCCGGATCGCCTAGTCTGGGATCGAAAAGCTGCCCGGTAATGATGCCAGGCACACCGAAGTTATTTAAATCGGCTACATCACCGTTGTATTCGGCCAGAGGAAATTCCCCCTCTAAAGGCTCAGGTTGCTGAGCAGAATTTAGTTTTAGTCTGCCAAGTATCACTCCATTTGCCGGATCGCTAAGTTGCGGAGCAAAACCGTTTTCACTCATAATATCCGGTTGGGTAAATTCCCCTCCGCCCACCAGCCTAAACTGGTTAGCCAGAATATTAGGATAAGAATTTTCCTGTCCGCGATTATACAATGCCGCATCCATAAATCCAGCCGTAATGCTGTTGCCCACAGCCACGTATTTTTCCAGGGATAAGTCACCCGAATCCGGTTCCGTTGTTTCAGGAAAGTCATATGTACACGCCGTGGCAGCAAACAATAATGCGAATGCCACCCGGCTATATCGATAAAGTTTATTCATGGCGGGTATCAGTTCATTAATTCGTCAAAGGTGATAGACACATAGTAAATGGCTCCGATATTAGGGCCACCATAGTTGAGTACATAGCGCTCATTTAGGAGGTTTGAGCCACCTATCTTCACGATAGACTTCATGTCAGGTAGCTTGTAGCTAAGCTGTGCGTCGAAAGTACCTACAGCAGGTACAATACCCTGTGCAAATGAAGATTCGTACAGGAACTCCTCCTGCCAGCGGTAGGTCACCTTAAAGCCGAAGCGGTCTGTTACCTTACGGTTTCCGAAGCCAATGTTGAATTTGTGCTCGGGCGTATTAAACTCAGCAAGGAAGCCCTGCTCCACCAGCGCATCAGCGTCATTCAACCTGTTCCAGTTATAGTTTACGTCAAAGCTATAACCGTCCATGAGACTGTATGTAAGGCCAAATACTGCGCCCTGGGCCGATATGGACTGGTCCACATTCGTATAAGTCTGGAATGTATTCTGATCCGACCCACTCAGCAGCGACTGCGCATTTATTGCGTTCACCGCCACATCACCGGAAGCTTTACGAACCTGCACCTGTGCAATAAAGTCATCGTAGCGATTATAGTAGTAAGCAAAGTCGATCAGCAGATTGTTGTTAAACAGGCCCTTATAGCCGATTTCATAGGCCCGTACTTGTTCCGGCTTCACCGGGTCGAATTCCGCTCTCTCGAGCAGGGCGATATTCGCAGGATCAACAAGAGCTGCTGTAGTGCCGGAATCGGCTACTGCGGCGATATATGTATTTACTGATCGCGCTGTGTAGGCGTTATTAAATATGTCATAGGCTTCGTAGTACTGGGGGAGACCTCCAATCAGGCGGAATGCACCCGTACTCAGGTTGATGTGCTGACCCTGCGTGGTAGGGATACGGAAACCGGTCTGGTAAGACGCACGAATATTATGTGTGCCTTCACCTAAGGTGTAGACTCCCGAAATACGCGGGTTCACCTGTCCGTCGAAGTTTTCATTCTTATCATACCTCACTGAGCCGGTCAGTTTGAACTTATCATCAAACATTCGCTTACCGGCTTGCATATATCCGCCATATTCCTGTATGGTGATGTCATTTCCAGCCGAGTCAGCAAAGATGGTACCGTTAGAGTTAAGCTCATACAGCCTGTAGCTGGCACCTACCTGCAGTTCCAGGGCATCCGTAATGTTCTTAAAGTCATACTGTGCTTCACCATGCCACAGGTTAGTCGCATCGTCAAACTTGGCTCCCTGGGGAATTACTTCGTCCCTGATTTGGTCAGCCGCTTCTTCAAATCCGGCAGTGCCGGGTAATAATCTTCCCTGATCCGCAATCTGCCTGGCAGCCCAGTGTGCAGCCTGGCGCTGCTGCGCCGTACTGGTTCCCGGAGCAATGCCACTTTGCTCCAGGTATCCGAGGTAGCCCCCGAGGTATGTTCCGAACCAGTCAGGGTTACTTTGCCAGGAATTATTCACCTGTAATGCCAGGAAGTCAGCAATATAGCTATCACCTGAGCGCTCTTGCGTGGTATATCCCCTTACAAAGAAGTTATCACTGCGAAGCTCCAGTTTGTATTGGGATATGTTAAAGTTAGACAAGGAGTAACGCTGGGCACCAGTGTATACTGTGGTACCGAAACCGTAGTTCCAGTTGGCAATACCTTCAAGCCTGTCACTGAAGCGATAATGTAGAGCTGCATTAGCCTTAAAGTTTTCTGCACCGTAGTCTACCACACTTTCTTCCAGGTACGGGGTACGTGCCACGACCACATTAGGAATGTCACCCTCGTCAATATAAGGACCATAACCTGCTGCCCGCAGTTGGTCTTCAGCATTAAAGCCTACCAGCGGCATGGCAATAGCGGCATCGTCGCCATAGCCGTGCACCAGGTTAGCGCCGGGATTTTGATAGTAAGTAGAGAGTACATTATCCGGTAAGTCTGCGTACAGTCCCTCACCACCGGGAGGCACGGCGGCTCCGAAGTCACTCGGTCCGCGCTCAGGAAAGCGATCGGAAAGGTCTGTGCCATACCAGTCTTCTGCCTGTGAATAGCTCAGGTTCACCTTAAAAGCAAACTTATTGTTAAAGGCCTTGGCATAACGGATAGCCGCTGTGTACATCGGTTGCGGATTTTCCGGCTCCAGCGAGTTGCCGTTAAAGTGATTCAAACCAAATTTGGCCATAGCACTCAGTCCCTGGTACTGGAAAGGGTTCTTACTGTTTACCAGCAGGATACCATTAAATGCATTAGGACCGTACAGGGCAGAAGAGGCACCTGGAATGTATTCCAGTGTCTCCACATCCAGTTCCGTAGGGCCGTTCAGATTACCCACCGGAAAGTTAAGCGCCGGCGCCTGGCTGTCCATTCCATCGATCAACTGCACAAAGCGCGTATTACCCGTACCGTTAAAGCCACGGCTGTTGATAATCGTAAAGTTGATACTACTCGTAGTAACATCCACACCCTTCAGGTTACCTATACTTTTGTAGTAGTCGTCAGAGGCGGTGTTGCGTATTTCCAGGATGTCCATTTTTTCAATGGAAACCGGAGACTGCAAAATGTTTTCCTCCACACGCGAGGCAGACACCACCACCTCCTGTCCCAGTAATACCTGTTCGGACATCTGCACATTGATGCCCTCAGAAACGGCATCAGTTATCACAAGCTCCTGTGGTTCGAAGCCTACAATGGAATAAACGAGGGTTAGGGGAGGGGCAGAGTTAACTTTCAGGCGGTAGTTGCCTTGTATATCCGTCACCGTTCCCAGCACCTTGCCTTTCACGATAATATTCACACCGATAAGCGGTTCGCCGGTCTCAGCATCGGAAACCTGGCCGGAAACGATAGTTTGTCCCTGGCCAAATCCCTGATAGGTAATGAGCATGAAAACGGCCCATATCGCCAATAGGCGGCTGTAAGTAGTTCTCTTCATATTTAATGGGCTTACGTAAAATTGTCAGACAATAATAGGTTGTTTTAAATATTCTTCATTTTTGATCATCTAAAATACATTTTTTATCTCATTTACCGGCTGCAGGCGTTCTTTTTTGAATAAAAAGGGAAATAGGAAACTAAATGGAAACTGATGGTATACTATTAAATAAAAAAATCCGGCCCCTTTCCGGAGCCGGATCTTATAATATCATACCGGGATCAGCGATCAGATCTTACCCGCCTTTATTTCTTTTTCTACGTGCAGCGCCAGTTTCTCCACCAGCTCATTCGTCTGTTGCGACATAAGCTCGTCCCCTGTCGCATTTAACATGCTTTGAGCCAGGCCGCCCAGGCAGTCGATATAAAACCGCTTCATATCACGTACCTCCATGTCCTTAGCCCAAAGATCTATCCGCATCGTGTTCTTGGCGGCATGATCCCACAGACTTATGCTCACAGACTTGGTCTCGGTCAGCTCAGTAATGCCGCTTTCCGAAGCCTGCCAGAATATCTTTTCAGGTACCCGTTTATCGTCTAGTTCAACCTCGAATTTTATTTCGGATCGTTTCATATTCGGCTATTCGTTCGTTAGTGCCGCAAACTTACGAAAATTTACATTAGTGATTCACCCCCTTTTGTCCTCTTCAGGCAAGGGTAAAATATAAATGGCTGCCTGGTATTACACAGACAGCCATTTTGATAAGTTCTTTCCTCTAAGAATCAGGGAAGCATATTCTTGAAATTATCGTAGCTGGAAGGGTTCAGCGGAGTCGTATCACAGTTAATGTCCTCAGCTTTTGCGTTAATATCCGCCACCCGGTTATCCGGTGAAGGGTGCGTGCTCAGAAACTCAGGTGTACCACTATTTTGCTCTTCTGCTAATAATTTTTCAAAGAACGAAGCAGCCGAATTACACGCGTAGTCCGTATCGGCAAGGTAGTCTACCGAGCGGCTGTCCGCCTCTTCCTCAAACTCCCTGCTAAACCGCAGGCCAGCCAGTCCGCCAGCTATCTGAGCAGCTATCTGCTCCAATGTGCCAGGGTCCTGACCCAGGGCCACACTCAGCAGGATAGATATACCATACTGGCGCTGTAGTTGCCTTGACGTATGGCGCAGGTCCGCATGAGCAATCTCATGGCCCAATACCCCGGCCAGGTCATCTTCTGAGTCCAGGTATTTTATCAGTCCCGTATATATATAAATATATCCGCCCGGCGTAGCAAAGGCATTCAGCACATCATCATCCTGGATGATCTTAATTTCCCATGCAAACTCTTCTTTATAAGCCACTTCATCACTCGCCAGAATTTCATCCAGTATCCCCTCCAGGTAGGTATATGCCTCAGGGTATTGAGACTCGCTCAATACAGGAAACTCCTGTGGATTATTGGCTATTTCCTGTGAAACCTGCTGACCCAGCTCCACATCGTTTTGTACACTGAAAAGGCTCAGGTTATTATTTTTATCACATGCCTGTAAAAAGCACATCAGAACCGCTATTAGCAGTACCGGTAAACGTTTCAGTCGTTTCATAATACTCTTTGGTTGTCTGGCTATCCCCCTTCACCAGAGGCTTTTTTATTAAATTCAACAAGGAATGGGCCTGTTCTGTTAGAAAACCCTCCTGCTGTTCCAGGTAAAATTAGTCAGGTATGTACAAAAACAGGGCCAGAGGTAAGATATTCGTTCAATGTGTGTTCTGCGGCATTGTCAATAGTAGTAAATTTGCCTATCTTCAAATAATAACATCCGCTTACCACTTAATGGATTTATCCAAATTGCGCTTTTTGAGAAGGGCCGTTGCCTTCCTCTCCTTCACTATTGCCATCCTGGCATTTATAAACTTTGCGTTCCGGGTAAGACCTGACAATGATAACCTCACAGAGATCAGCGCTAAGTTTGACGGAGTACAAAACCTGCCCAGCGGCGATGTGGTGCTGGACCTCATGGAGCACAATGGTACCGTCTACATTAAAAGCAGCCTGGCCACTTATTTTGACTCCGCCGCCTTTACCAGTGAAGTAAGAAGTGGGGATGTTTTGTATATGTCTGTGGAAAAAGATGGCTTACGAGACGTAGTTGATTACCATGGCAACATACTATCCCTCCGGACAACAGCTCATACCTACCTTCCCCTGAATCACGCCATGAACGCCTACCGCGATGCCGTTCACAGTGCAAGAAGAGGCTTTATTCAATTTCTTATACTGACTATGGTGCTCCTGGTGCCCGAACTAACGCGCAAGCGCCGGGCAGAACACGCCGATTCCACTATCAGGCCTATCTCCCTTTAGTCCGCAGGGTTTATTCCTCAGGCAGGTCTGCCATTTCACGAAGGTCTGCCGCCACCACCCGGCTCACACTCTCCACCATAGTCACCCCATAGATCACATCCGTACTGGCCATCGTGCGCTTGTTGTGCGTCACTATGATGAACTGAGACTGCTCGCTAAACTTCTTGATGATCTTGTTGAACTTGTCAATATTCGCATCATCAAGCGGCGCGTCCACCTCATCGAATATACAGAACGGTGCTGGCTTAAGCAGGTAAATGGCAAAAAGCAGCGAGGTAGCCGTTAGCGTCTTTTCCCCACCGCTGAGCTGATTAATTGTTAGCGGCCGTTTGCCCTTAGGCTTAGCCATGATCTCTATGCTGCTTTCCAGCGGGCTATCCGGGTCCGTCAGCTTCAGGTCGCACTCGTCCTCTTCAGTAAACAGACTGCGGAATACCTTGATAAAGTTAGCCTTGATCGCTTCAAAAGACTTCAGAAAGTTCTCCTTAGCCACCGTGTCTATCTCATCGATCGTCTGCAGCAAACTGTCCTTAGCCTGGTGCAGGTCTTTTTTCTGCTGGCTGATAAAGGTGTGCCGTTCGCTGATCTCCTCATAGGCTTCCATCGCCATAGGGTTCACCGGCCCTATTTTCTCTATCTTTTGCTTGATGTCCTGTACCCTTTCCTTAAGATCAGCCTCACCCATGCCCTCCTTAGCCTCCTTCTGCTCCTCTGTTTCTTCCGGCAGGTTATCCAGGTCTATTTCGAACTCTACGCTCAGCCTTTCCTTCACCGACGCCAGTGACAGCTTAGCCTCATTCATCTGCTGCTGCAGTTCCATCACCAGCGTGTCCGTATTCTGTAGTTGGTCGCGTAATCCCCTCAGGTCCTTTTCTACCTTATCTATCTGCCCCCGGCTTTCATAGTAGTCCTTTTCCGCCTCATTTACACCCGCCTCTATGCTCTCCTTCTCGTGGTACATTTCCACCAGTTGGTCGTCACCCTCCTCATTGCGGTCCAGCAGTATCTTTACCTCCTCTTCCGTACGCTTCAGTTCGCCCTGGTTTTTCTCAAGGCGCTCCCGGCTGCTTTCAAATGCCGCCTGCTTAAAGCTGATCTCCTGCTCTACACTGTTCACCTTATTCTGCTGCTGATGGAAGAGGATGTTCTGCTGGTTGTAGCGGCTGCTGTTCTGGGTAAGAAGCTCATTTTGTACCACCAGCTCACTGTTCAGCGTGTTCACCCGTTCATCCATCCCCGTGCTCGCTTCCTGCTCCTCACGTACCTTAGGTTCCAGCTCAGCCACCTCATCGACTAGCACCTCAATTTTGTCCTGCATATCCTCACGGCGCGTAGCCGCACTGGTCAGCATTTCAGCCAGTTGCTCCTTTTTAGTACGGATAGAGACATAGTTCTCACTGATACGGTTGATCTCCTTTTGCAGTTCGTCTATCTGCGTTTTTACCGTACTTTCCCGCAGGCTATTAAGCTCTTTTTGCTTCTCCTCCTGTCCCCGTTGGATGTCGCTCAGCTTCTTTTCCAGCGATTTGATCTCCTTCTCCAGTTTCTCCAGGTTCTTGGCCCGCCCTATGCGCTTTCCTTCAAAGAGGCCTACCGAGCCACCGCTTATACTGAAGGGCCTGCGGATCGTACGGCCACTTTCACTGATAAACAGGCAATCAGGATCATCCGGAAACTCATCACGATCCCCCTGCACCAGGTACACCTTATCCAATATATAAGATACCAGGTGACGGTACTTACCATCATATTCCACGATCTCAGTGGCAGGGATCGCATTATTAAAAAGTTTAGGAGCGTGTGGCTTAAACGTGTCAAAACGATCCAGCATGAAGAAGTTAGCCCTTCCGCGGCTTGCTTCGCTCAGCAGGTTTACCGCCTGGTAAGCCTGCGCCTCCGTTTCCACCACAAAGTAGTTCATGTAAGGCTCCAGGTAGTTTTCTATTGTTACCCGGTACTTATCCTCACACGTGATGATGTCCGATAGGAGAGGGGCATCCTTCGCCCATTTGCTGCTCTTTTTAAGAAACTTGATAGCCTCCGGAAAACCCTCCAGATTTTCTACCAGCGATTTCGTAAGGCTATATTCATTCTGCCGCGCATCAAGCTTACGGTTTAGCTGCGTCCGCTCTTCACGGATCATTTCCAGCGTTTTTTCCGTGCTTTCCAGGCGCTCCTGCAAGTGTTCCTCCTGCGCCTTTAGCTTCTCGATCACACTATTTCGCTGATCCAGTTGCTCACGCAGCTCCTGTTCCTTGTCCTCAAAGTCATCAAGGCTCGCCCGCTGCTCACTCGTGTCAGAGGCCGTACGCTCCAGTTCCTGCTTTAGCGAGCTTAGCTGCATCTGCTTTATTTCCAGGCTCTTCTTTAGCTGATACACCTGGTCCTGGCGGCTGCGCTGGCGTTGGGCCAGGTCATTAAGTTCCTCCTGTAGTTGGCTCGTTACACTTTTTTGATCCTCATAAGCCTCAGTATACTCCTCCAGCAGGTTTTCCGTCTCACGTAGTTGCTTCTCAGCCACCTCTTTCTCCTGGCTCAGAGATTGTATACTGAAGTGAGCCCGTTCATTACTTTTCTTATCCTGCTCTATCTGGTCACGCAGGTTGTCCGCCTTATCCGAAAGAAACCTCAGCCGCTCATTTTTGATCTTCTTATCACTCTCCATCTGGCGTATCTTCGCCACATGGTCATTCAGCGTACGCTGCCGGCCGCTTAGCAGCTTCTCCTTTTGCAGCAGGCTGGCCTTTACCTTTTCTATTTCAGCCTCCTTTTCGCTCACCTGGCGTCTCAGGCTCACCTTCAAGTCACTTTCCCCTTCCAGCTTTTTTTGAATATCCCGGGTTTTTTCCCGGGTGCGTTCAATATTCTTCAGCGCCAGACTTACACTAAAGGATTTATACTCCTCCTTCAGTTTAAAATACCGCTTCGCCTGTCTTGCCTGTCGCTCCAGGCTCCGCATATTTTTTTCTATCTCATACAGCAGATCCTCCACCCGGTCCAGGTCAGCATCCGTATCGGCCAGCTTTTTCAGCGTTTCCTTTTTGCGCGTCTTAAATTTGCTGATGCCTGCCGCTTCTTCAAATAGCTGCCGGCGGCTGTTGTCCTTATCATTCAGGATATCATCCACCATTTTCAGCTCGATGATGGCGTAGCTGTTAGTCGCAATACCCGTGTCCATGAAAAGGTTCGTGATGTCCTTCAGGCGGCACACCACCCCATTGAGCAGGTATTCGCTCTCACCAGTGCGGTAATAGCGGCGCGTAATGGTTACCGTCGTGTACTCCGTAGGCAGTATGTTCTTCGTATTATTAAATGTTAGAGACACCTCTGCCAACTGCTGCGCCTTACGGTTCCGTGTACCGTTAAAGATCACATTCTCCATCTTATCCGAGCGCAGCATTCTCGTCTTTTGCTCACCCAGCACCCACCGTATGGCATCCACCACATTGGACTTGCCACAGCCATTAGGGCCCACTATACCCGTAATACCGCGATCAAAATTAATGACAACGCGGTCACCGAAACTTTTGAAGCCTTTGATCTCCAGTCGTGTCAACTCCATACCGCCACAGGATTTAGGTAATTAAGCAATCTACAAAAATATAAAATCTCAGCAATTTTACCCGACTTCTGCAGAGCCCCAAGCGCCGAAAAATCAAGCTTACCACCCAACCGGAAAAAAATTATGTTAATTTAGAGGCGATGGATAATTTCGGCATATTTATATACATAGCCTTTATGATCATTTACGGGATCATGAAGGCCATAAAGAAGAAAAAAGAAGCCAAACAGCCGCCCGTCGTAGGCAAAGGAGCCCGGAAAGATACCGACACAGGATCCAAAGGCTTTGATCTGGAAGAAATACTAGGGGAGGTACTTGGTGAGAAGAAGAAAGAACAGCCGCGGCAGCAGCGCCCTGTTGAAGAGGAAGTGGATGACAGAGACCACATGAACACCTCTCAGAATAGGCAAAAAAGGCGTAAACTGTTTGATGTAGACCCTGACCACCGCAAACCGGAAGAGGACAAGCACGTAAAGCCAGCCAATAAAAGCAGCCGGTATACGTCACTCAACGAGATGGGTAATCAGAAGGCCCAAAAGCTTGATGAACTGGTGTCACTGGACGACCGCACACGCTCTTCCCTTGAGGTAGTCCACCTGGATGATGATGATGATGAAGTAGGCAGCCATGCAGACATCCTGCATGCCCTGCACGACCAGCATGAGTTCAGGAAAGCCTTCATCATGGGGGAAATCATCCGGAAAAAGTACTAACCCCCTTCTTGTTTTGATATACATAAGTCCCTGGTGCATATAGCGGCAGGGATTTTTTTATATCTTTTGAGCAATAAAAGCCTGCCTGCCTTTAAAGAAAAAAACATGAGTTTAAACACCACTGCTGTCCGGTCCGCCAATATCAAAAAACTAACCACAAAAGCCCGGTGGTCCATAGGTCTCTTTCTCATTGCGTATGTACTCCTTTCATTAGCAGCATTTACACTTGTAGCAGGTTGTGTGGCAATTTCTATCTGGGCTGTAAGCACATACCCCTCTGCATTCACCATCTGTGGGGCCATTCTATTAGTCATATTCAGTATCGCAGTGCTTGTATTTACACTCAGGTTCGTATTCGCAAAACATTATCCGCAAACAGGTCACCTGCCGGAGGTTACTGAAAGTGATGAACCTGAGCTATTTGCTTTATTAAGAGAAGTATCTGATGAGGCTAAAACCACCATGCCACATAAAGTATTTCTCTCTCCTGATATCTATGCCGCTATAGTCTTTCCTGTATCCTTCTGGCACTTGTTTTTGCCTGTAAAAAAAAGCCTTGTTGTAGGAGTCGGATTAATAAATACATGTACAGTTCAGGAGCTTAAATCCTTATTGGCTCATGAATTTGGTCATTTTTCACAGGCTAACCTCAAAATTGGGATATATACACATTTGATAGAACAGGGGGCATACAAGTTACTTTATGATAACGCCGATTACTATATGGGATTGGAAGAGCTCGGTGAAGATGACAGGGTAAATAATTTGCTTAGTCAGGCTACCGGGTTTCTGGCAAGAGGCATAGAGTGGGTGCTCAAAAAGCTTCACGGGTATATGGCTGAAAGTTGTCTCGCACTTTCCAGGGAAAATGAGCTGAGGGCAGATGAAATAAGTATTCATATTGCTGGTTCCCGGCCTTTTATCAATTTAAATTTAAGGTCCCGTTTAGCTGAATATACCCTCCAAAAGATCATTGAGCTTTACAGCGTAAAAGCTGGAGAAAAAGTAGCATCGAGCAATATCTATACAGACTTAAAGATAGGATTAAAAGTATTATCACGCTTCAACGGTTACCCCCTGGTAAATGGACTACCCCAGCCAGACCCGGATGAAATCAGGCGTATAAGCCACCAAAGCCTTGTGATTTTGAATCCATGGGATAGTCACCCGGATGACCTTAAGCGGATCAGTCAGGCTGAGAAACTCAACATAGTAAGCGAAATAAATATAGAAGAAACAGCCCCCTCCCTCTTTCGTAACCTGGAGCACTATGAGGAAATGTTTACCTACCGGTATGGAGTAGGCATAGAACCAGATACTCCGGAACAGGTAATATGGGAGGAGCATGAGTTTGCTGATGAACTGGCAAAATTGATTTCTGATAGTGGATACTACGATGAACGGTATAATTACTACTATGACGGATATGTGCCACATAGGTTTGACCTTAATATCCCCCCTGCAACACAGTTATATCCTGATTTTGAGCAATTATTTGCAAAGGACAAGGTGGAGAAAAGGATGAAATATACTGCTCTGACAGAGGATATAAACACCCTTACCCACATTAGTAAAAGAGACATCCCTGTAAAATACTTCTTTTATGATGGGGAGCAGTACCACCACAAAAATGCGGGTAAGCTTGCCGCTGCTATAGGTGAAAAGGCAAAGCATCTGGAAACAGAGATCACTAGTAATGATCAGCAGGTTTACCGGGCATTTCTACATTTAGAAAAAGAATATAACCAGGAAGAAAACCTCACGATCATATATGACAAACTGTTCAGGCTTAAGGAGTATTACCACGATCAAAAAGAACTTGAAGAGAGATTAGATAGAACAGTTGATATGGTGCAGGAAGCTAAAACCGAAAAGGAACTGCAAAATGCATTTATCGAAGTAGAAAAACTTCAACCCAGGTTAAAAGAGCATCTCACCAGCCTCTCTATGGAAGAAACATTTACCAGTTTCCTGTCACAAGCTGAAAAAGAGGCTATAAATTATTACCTGGAAAAGCCCATGAGGTATTATGGAAATGGCATCATCTATAACGAAAATTTAGAAATATTTGTCTCCGTGATAGTATTGCTTAAAAATACATATGTCAAAGCCTTCACCATAACCAGGAGAGCCATAATCGACTATCAGATAGAATTAATGAATAAAGTACCCCCTCAAAAAACTTGAGGCTGCCCCGTGTTTAGGACAGCCTCTTGTGGCTCATTTACTTTAAATAATTTAAAGAGTTCGAGCGTTTATTCTTAATTATCATCTTCTTCACTCGTAGCAGTTGGCTCCGTTCCTGTAGAACTCTCCATTTCACTGCCGTCTTCATCCACCAGTTCCTCGTTGACCGACTCACCACCCTTTGCCGTATTACTATCATCAAAGGGAGTATATTCTGACTCCGTTTTCTGATAGTGCGGCTCCTCGTTCATCGTCTCATATTCAGTGTGCAAGTCTCCGTCCTGCTCATACACAGCTTTATCCTCCACATCATTGCAGGCTACTGCCCAAAAGGCAAATACCATGGCAGGCAGCATCATCAAAAATTTCTTTTTATATGAATATATAAGTCTCATTGCGCTCATTAAATGATTGATTATCAAATCGTTAATTAGGCTCCTATTACAAACAAATAACCCCGGACCTCCCAAAATTGTTTTGAGAAGCCCGGGGTTAGTCCGTAGGGCAAGGCCCTGATTAAGAGCTTAATAGCTCCTTTATGCCTTCTGAAGCCGTATTATCCGGAATACGTGAAGAATACGAACGACAGGATAAGTAGGGTCAAATTCGAACCATTTCACAGCAAAATTAGGACGACTGGGAAGCTTATGGTGGTTGTTCTGGAACAGTTCACCTAGCATCAGTATATCCAGTATCAGGCTATTACGGCTCTTATCCTTATTATCAAAGTTAGAGTACCCGTATTTATGCCCGCTCCAGTTTACAATAGCACCATGAATAGGGCCCATCAGGAAGTGGATAGGCAATAAGAAGTACATGGCCCAGTGTGTGTAAGGTAGTTCAAAGACCGTAATGCTGAAGAAGTAGATAGCTACATATAAGGTACCCCACAGGATACGGCTTACATAAGACCCGCCCACGCGGTCCATCTTCTTCCAGTCAGGAACATTCTTAAGGAAGCGAGGCTCAGCCTTGTCCTTCTCATGAAGGTAAGCATTGTAAATGTTTTTAGTCTTCCACATCATGTCAAAGAGGTTCTTGGCATGGTGAGGACTATGTGGGTCTTTTTCAGTATCGCTGTAGGCATGATGCATCCGGTGCAGGATAGCATAAGCCCTGGGGCTCAGGTAGCTGCTGCCCTGGCAGGCATAGGTGAACATGTAGAAAAAGCGCTCCCAGTTACGTGTCATCGTAAACATTTTGTGAGCTGCGTACCTATGCAGAAAGAAGCTCTGACAAAACAGAGACAGGTACCAGTGCAAAAGGAAAAAGATGATGATTACCACAGATAAAATATTTGTTAAGCCGTAAAAATAATTCTTTTCTTAAATTCTCAACCCTAATCGCCAATGAAAATGCCTTTTACTGAATAATAAAAGCATAAGCAACCAAATTTGCCCCCATTCTAAGGGCTGTTTGCCGTACATCTTCAGGGTCGTTATGAACCGAAGGGTCCTCCCAGCCATCGCCAAGATCACTCTCTACGGAATAGAAACATACCAGCCGCCCCTCATATATGAGCCCGTAACCCTGTGCAGGTTTTCCGTCATGCTCATGAATTTTAGGCAGGCCATTGTCAAAGTTGTATTTCTGATGATATATAGGGTGGTCAAAAGGTATTTCCACAAATTCCAGTTCCGGAAACACCTTCTTCATTTCCAGCCGGACAAATTTATCCAGGCCGTAATTATCGTCAATGTGCAGAAAGCCGCCGGCTACTAAATAGTTACGAAGATTCTCTGCTTCCTGGCTGCTGAAAACCACGTTGCCATGGCCCGTCATATGCACAAAAGGGTAGAGAAACAGCTCCTCGCTGCCCACTTCCACCACATCCTCTTCCGGGTGGATGGAAGTATTCAGGTTTTCATTACAAAAAGCAATGAGATTTGGCAGGCTCGTCTTATTCGCATACCAGTCACCCCCGCCATTATACTTAAGTTTGGCGATCCGCACCTGACCCATCGCATGACCGGCAGCTAACAGACTGCCCAGGCAAATGCACAGGAACAAGGTTTTAGTGAGGATTTGGTTTTTCTGGCTTTTCATGTCAGCGAATATAACGTTCAGCGGCTGCTACCGGTTCTGTTTGAGTTGTTTTCGATTACTTTTTTTACAAAATCTACCCCTATTCCCTTAAAATCACTGATTACCTCATCCGCATGGCTTAGTTCATCAGCCGGATGAGTAGTAGCCAAAGCAATTACCGCAGTCCCTGCACCCCTTGCTGCCTCCATTCCCGCTAGTGCATCTTCAAATACCACACACTGCTCAGGAGAAAGCCCCAGAGCTGCCACAGACTTTTCATAGATCTGAGGGTGAGGTTTGCCCTTAGTTACAGCCCTGTCATCCAAAATGCTGTCAAAGTACTGGCGCAGATCCAGTCCATCGAGAGTAAACACCACATTATCCGTAGGGGCTGAAGTAGCCACGGCCGTAGGTATGCCCTTCTCCCTCAGTAGCTTCAGAAATGCCACGATACCAGGCACCGGCTCCAGGTGAGGGCCGTAAAGTTCACGGTACAGCGCTTCTTTTTCATCAGAGTATTGCTTGACCTTTTCAGCAGGCACAGCTTCGCCAAACACCACCTTAACCACCTCAGCTACCGTCCGGCCATTCATCTTCTCATTGTACTCCTGGTCAGATATTGTCTTTCCGTGCTTTTCTGCAAAAGTTCGCCAACTCTTACGGTGATAAAGGTGGTTGTCCACAATTACACCATCCATGTCAAATATCACACCGATCTTATCCATGCTGCAAGTAATAAAATCTCACTAAAAGGGTAAGCGATAAGTCGTTTTTTTGAGAAACTAAGCCTTTAAATTCATTACCTATCATAAAGCTCACAAGCCTTAACACTCACACCACCTCCTTTTCTATCCTAAGGCACCATTGCAACCCGCTTCACACATATTTGTTGTATTTTTCTGTTATCTTGCCTTTCCCTTCAGCGCGTCCGTTCTTCCACAGTAGAGCATCATTCTTCCGTCGTTTCTCCGAGGTTTCTCCGTTGCTTCTCCGTTACGAGTATAGGCTTCCTGTAGCTTAAGTATAGTCAGGGTACGGCCCTTTAGCTTATATCCTTGGGTAGGACTATTTTAAGAAAGGCTGCTTGCAGAGATGTCTCCGGGGGCTTGCCCGGGTGCTGCGGCCCTGCATACTTAATCCCTTACATATACCCGGAAACACAGAAGGGGCTCACATGCTGCCCCATTGATTTGCCTGGAATATTTTTTTTGGCTCAGCTTACACCTCAGCCGCACCCGTCACCTCCCCATAACATGACCTCAGTAGGGTAAGCGTATTTGCTCGGAATAACAGTGCGTACCACTTTCCCCTACCATTATAAACGTAAAATTCTCATTGCCATCCATCCCCCTTCCCGACACTTAAAATCCCCCGTACTGCCCGCATTCGTACAATGTCGGGTAAATGTCGGGTGAAGTACAGCCTCTTTTTTTGGAGGGGAGCCCGCAATACACAACCTTTATTTCTCCAAGCGCAAACCGCCCGCCCTTCTATTAGCCAGTGTATTATCACACAGGCTGGCCAGGCACAGACGCTTCCTCATAATGTGAAAATTTACTTAACTTTAATGCACCATGAAACAGCCTGAATTAGGAAGAAGAATAGCCGACCTGCGAAAGTCTCAGGGACTTACCCAGGAGGAATTAGTAGAGAAATGCAATGTCAGTGTCAGGACCATTCAGCGCATCGAGTCCGGTGAAGTTACCCCCCGGAGTTATACAATAAAAACAATACTCGGCGCGATGAACGCCGGCCTCGAAGACTTTAATGATCAAGAGCCCCAAGAAGAGACCCCCGTAGGGTGGCGAAAGGTATTCCTGACAGGAGTAAACCCCGACAGAGCCAAAAGCTTCCTCGGAAGGCAGTTGCACTACGCATGGGTTTTTGGAGTCATTTATTTTGTGTTCGGGTTCGTAGAAAGTACCGCCGATTTTTTCAGGATGACCCACGGCACCCTGTTTCTGGGTGAGTATGGCTACATAACCATCAAACTACTGGTATTAGGCACCTATGTCGTATTTATGCGCGGCTTTTTTGTGGCAGGCAAGCTGTATAATAATACCCTGCTGCGAGTCGGCGCCCTCATGTTCATCTTTCTGAATATATTTTTGCTCGGCTACGATGCCATATCTATCGTATACGACCCCCTCGGGTATGACTTCTTTATGGCCGGCGCCTCTGTAGCCCTTGGTACCGTAGGCTTCGTTTTCGCCTTTGGTGTGCTTAAGCTAAGCAGGCCCCTTGGACCCGTAGCCTACCTCTCCGGAGGGTTCGAATTACTGGTAGCCTTTTGTTTTATTACCGTATTTCTTTCTATTCCCGGCCTTTTCCTTTTAGTGCCAGCCGAGATAGCCGGTATCATACTCCTGTTCAAAGCTTCTGAAAAAGTTACCCCTACAAAGGCAGACCCTGCCTTTGTGGGTGAACATGCCGCTTCTTAAAACCTCATTATTTCCCCATCCGCCGGTATCAGTGCTTTACCATGCAGGCCCATCCTGTTCAGGTCTCCCCCAAGTTCCTCCCGGCTTACCGGGCAGTGATTAACCGCTTCCAGGTGGTTAGCGATCACCTTACCGGGCGCATCCCTCACAAAACGAATCACATCCTCTTTTCTCATCAGCAGAGGCTGTAGTATATCCATCCGTGCGCCGCCTGCCGCCACCACACTTATATCAGGCCTTTCTTCCTCCAATACCCTTTTTACCTCATCCGTGTAGATCGTATCCGAGCTAACGTAAATAGACGGCTGTCCGGGTAACCTTATCAAAAAACCCATCACATTTCCCATCATTTTATATACTATACCATACCCGTGCCGGGCCGGTATTCCTTCTATTGTACCTCCCAGGTAAGCCGCAGGCTTCCGGTAGGCAAGTGCTTGTGTCACGTTCAGCCCCTTTTTACGGAACAGCTCCTCATCCTTCACACTACACGTCACCGGGATAGCACGCTTCTTCAGGAATGCCTCCCCCTCACCATCCAGGTGATCTATATGCCTGTGCGTTATCAGGCAATGAGTCACCTTATCCAATACCTTCCGGCTATCCTCCGGAAATGGTACGACAGGGTTTTTCCTTGGCTTGTGTCTGATAAAAGTAAAAGGAGGGAAAGAACCCGCCGGCCCCAGCATCGGGTCCACGAGTATTACCTCTTTTTCAGTCTCTATCGCCATTGTCGCGTTGCGGATGTGGTGAATACGTAGCATATTTAATTTCTTGTTTGCGGGCCAAAGATCGCTATATAAAAAGCTCAATCCATTGATTTCGGTCAATACCTTAAAGCATGATATCACCTCAGTGGAGGTAAAATATATGAGAGATAAGATTAAACCTGTTTTTATTATCAATAGCCTCATTGGAGCTATCCTCTTAGGGGTAAGCGCCTGATTGCTCGTTATGATCTGTTTCTTACCCCTGTTTCAAAATTTTCATGGTGATATAGAGGCCCTTGACTGGACATCCTATGAGTGGCTTGGTGAAACCCTTTTGCATAAAGTCTATCACTTGCAGGTCACCCTCTCCCTCGCCCCTTTTACAGGCATGCTCATCGGGTGTGTGCTGGTGCTCCTTATTAGCCTTTTTCGAAAAATTAACGGACTTAACCTGCTCATAATAGTTATCCTTTGCCTCTTAATCAGCCGTTCCCATATAATACAATACATAGACTCCATTTTAGGAATAAGTACCCCTGTCAGTCGCCTGTTTGATCGCCGGTGCAGCCATAGCAGGCGCATGTACTGTCTATTACTCCCTTTTCAAAAAATACACGCCCGCCCTACCCTCTGTCTAAAAAAGATTATGCATAAAAAAATGCCATCCGTACAGTATACGAATGGCATATAATACTAGTGATCGCGAGATTAGTTCATCACCATCACCGCCTTCTCATTCACAAATTCCTTAAGCCCGAAACCGCCATGCTCACGGCCGTAGCCAGAGTTTTTCACTCCGCCGAAGGGCATGTTCGGTTGTGCCAGGCCAAAGCCGTTGATAAATACCATACCCGTATCAAAATACTGGGTGGCCAGCTCAACAGCCTTTTCCTTATTTTCTGAGAAGATTCCTCCCCCCAGTCCGAAGCGGCTATCATTAGCTATGCGCATAGCATCCTCATCATCCTTGGCACGGATCAGAGAAGCTACCGGTCCGAAAAGCTCATCTTCATAAGCCGGTTGGCCAGGTTTCACATCCTCAAGCACAGTCGCCGGATAGTAGTAACCCCGGCCGTCCGGTACTTCACCACCGCACAGTATTTTGGCCCCGTTCTTTACACTTTCTTCCACCTGCTCATGCAGCTTTTCCCTGAGGTCTTTCCTTGCCATAGGGCCTATTTGCGCATCATCTCCCGTGGGGTCTCCGTACGTAACAGCCTTCATTTGTTTCACAAAGGCATCGCGGAATTTGTCATAAACCTTATCCGTCACCACAAATCGCTTAGCCGCCACACACGTCTCCCCGTTATTATAGATACGGCCCTGCACGCAGTATTTCACCGCACGGTCCACATCCGCATCCTCCAATACCAGGTAAGCATCATTAGACCCTAATTCCAACACCGTCTTTTTAAGCTTTTCACCCGCTTTCTGAGCGATGATCCTGCCAGCATCCGGGCTGCCCGTCAGCGTTACCCCACGTACCAGCTCATGATCTATCACCTTGTCCGATTGGTCATGGTCTATAATTAAGACAGTGAATAAGTGCTTGGGGACCCCCGCTTCGCTAAATAGTTGCTCCAGCAGTAAGCCTGATCCCGTAACCGATTCTGCATGCTTTAGCAGTACGCCATTACCTGCCATAAGATTAGCGACAGCGTAGCGAATCACCTGATAGCAGGGGAAGTTCCATGGTTGAATCCCATAGATCACCCCGATAGGCGAGTGGGTAATGATGCCTTTGCCACCATTGGGTAGTTCCCTTTCCTCACTTTTCAGATTGTCAGGGCCATTTTCAGCCGTCCATTTACATATTGCCGAACAAAGCTCGAGTTCCTGTTCACCCTGTTTAAGCAGCTTGCCCATCTCCCGGGTCATCAGTTCCTTCAAATCCTCCTTACGCTCCTGCAGCTTTTCGCCTATAGCGCCTATTATCTTTGCTCTTTCTTCCGGAGATTTCAGGCGCCACTCCAGGTAAGCCTCATGACAGCGACGGATAGCATCATCCATCTGCTCATTCGTCATTTTAGGGTAAGCTTTGATCTCTTCGCCCGTAGCCGGATTTATCGTTTGTATAGACTCTATTTCTATCGTTTCAGCCATTCTAAAAGTTTTAGTCGTTCAAATATGTAGTTAACCCACTGGATGACAGATGGTTGTTATTTTGTTGGATTTTAAAAATGAGCCGGGACTGAAAATCTTAGCTAATGCTTTCTTCCCATTCCTGAGAAAAGTAACGATATCAGTAAAGACCTTTTTACCTGCACGCTTACCTGTTAAATTGCAGATTCGAATGTAGAATTAAGATAATTGACCAGTCATGGAAGAGGTACCTTGTGATTTGTGCGATAGTGATCAATCTACCATCACTTACCGTATTAATGTCGTAGAAAGTAACATGCGATACTACCGGTATGCCCGTAATGTACCTGACAGAGAGCAGATGACAGGTGAGCAACGTATCGTCACCTGTTCAAATTGCGGCCTTATATATACCAACCCCCGCTTCTCACCCGGAGAGCTTCAAAAGGTTTATTCATCCGATCGTATCATAGGCGGAAACTGGAAGAATTTCCCATATTTATTCGACTCCTCTCAACCTGATGTGTTTCAATCCGGTCAGAAAAGCACCTCCTATAATCCAGGCCTTTATCAGTGGAAGTTCGATATTATTCAGCATTATACGGGTAAAAAGACCAAAGGTATCAGGCTATTAGACCTCGGCTGTGGCGATGGCAAGTTTGTCCATGATGCCCTGCAGAGGGGCTATGATGCCAGAGGTATAGACCTTAGTCCGGATAGAATACGAAAAGGCCGCGAAGTATTTGGCCTGGATGAGGAACGTTTGCGGTGTATGAATGCCGACGACTTTAGTTCGGAAGATCAATTCGACGTCATTGTCATGTGGGATATTATAGAGCACGTAGGGAGTCCCGCTTCTATCCTACAGAGCATTAAAAAAATATGTCACCCACGTACCCTTGTCTTCATCCTCACCATGTCCGTAGATTCTATTACCTATAAGCTATTTGGTAAAAACTGGAACTATGTAAACCCTACCCAGCATTTAACCTATTTCTCCCATCGCACCATGCGGGAAATGCTTCAAAAAAGCGGGTTTCAGCTTATGGGTGTGGAGATGGATGACTCACGGCGAAAAAATGTCATTCACCTAGTGGCAAGAATTCTGCTGGGGCAGGCAAATCGCTTCTTCTTCTACGTGTATACCCGCAAAAACTTCCTCAGAAAGCTTTTCAGGCCCTTTCAGGGAGAGATAACCGACGAGCGTATGCATATCCGGCTGGAAAATCTGTATCCAGGCAGCTATATAGGCCGTTATCATGACAATTTTGTGTTCGTGAGTAAGCCGGAAAAATAAGCGGTCATTCAGGGGAGCTTCCAATACAGCCAGGGATAGTCTTTGAATATCGGAGCCATCACCTGGTAAGAGGTAAGTGAGCAGAGGGCTTTGTGATGTCTCCGCCCCCTACCACTAATCCATATACATCCTGATGGCAATAAAATATCCAAAAACACCCCTCGGTATGCATGGCCCTCGAGTAAAGCATTAAATTCCTCTCCTGTGGTAATAGGAGAGGTCCGACTTTCGATGGTCCGACTTTCGGTGGCCCGACTTTCGATGGTCCGACTGGCGGAGAGCATTGCAGCATGTTCAAAGCAGGCAGTTATGGCAAATTCTACTACCAGTCCCCTCGGGACGTCGCCTTTCTAGCCTAAAAGGCAAAGCAACCCAGAGTGCCATAGGCACCCCGCCTAAGCTCCCACGAATTTAATTAGCAACAGAGCAATGCCTATCTTGACGGCTATGCACCTTTGGGAAGGGTAGGTTATGGGATAGTCAATTGAGTGAGCGATTACGAGAAATTTATAATTGAAACCCCCTTTACCCCCTAACCTATTTTTCACCTGATGGAGAATAATATCATCTGCAGCCGTCAAGCCCATAGACCTAACCCTTACAACAACCACCCATGGTTCAGGTTAAATAACTAATGCCTATAGATCAAAAACACATAGCTTCTTTAAAACAACAAGCCCGTCCACTCAATCAGGCAAAGGACCTGTCACCCCTCTTCCATGCCATAGGCGACGCCCGCATAGTCCTGCTCGGTGAGGCCTCCCACGGCACGCATGAATATTACCACTGGCGTTCGCTTATCACCCGGCATCTTATCACAGAAAAAGACTTTAGCTTTATAGGCGTGGAAGGAGACTGGCCCGACTGCTACAACGTAAACCGGTATGTAAAAGGCTATACCTCAGAACCCCCACCCCCCCAGGATATCCTCAGGCAGTTTGACCGCTGGCCCGCCTGGATGTGGGCCAACTGGGAGATCGTAGCCTTGGTAAATTGGCTCGCCCGCTTTAATCACGGCAGACCAGCCAACCAGCGGGCCGGATTTTACGGCCTCGATGTATATAGCCTGTGGGAGTCTATGGAAGCCATGATAGGCTACCTCGATAAAGAAGACCGCCAGGCAGCCCAGGAAGTACGTTCCCTCATCCGCTGTTTTGAACCCTACAAACAAAGTGACGGACAAAAATATGCCTGGGCAGCACGCCAGGAAGTACCTGCCCCCTGCCAGCAGGATGTAGTAGAACTCCTTCAAACCATTCGGCAGCGCGTCCCCGGCTACAACCATGACCCTGAAGCCGTATTAAGCACCGAGCAGAATGCCCATATTATCCATAATGCAGAAAAATACTACCGCGCCATGATCGGTTTCGGGCCCGATTCCTGGAATGTACGCGACCATCACATGACCGATACACTCGACCGGCTGATGGACTTCCACGGCGTAAAAGCCAAAGCCATTATCTGGGAGCATAACAGCCATATAGGCGATGCCCGCGCCACCGATATGGAGGCCGAGGGCCTCGTGAATGTGGGACAATTAGTAAGACAGAGGTATGGCCGCGAACACGTATTTGCAGTAGGATTTGGCTCCTATGAAGGTACCGTAACAGCCTCCCGCCGATGGGGCGACCCAATGCAGGCCATGACAATGCCTCCCGGCCGTGCCGGAAGTTGGGAAGCCATGCTGCACCACGCAGTAGGGTCCGATTCACTTATTCTGAGTGAAGACCTCGTACGCCAAGAGGCATTTCATACCCCCATACCCCATCGCGCCATAGGTGTTGTTTACCATCCGCAGCAGGAATCCCACGGCAACTACGTACCAAGCGTAATTCCCGACCGCTACGATGCCTTCATCCATATAGAACAGTCCCGTGCCCTGCACCCCCTCCACCTACATCCCGATGGCACCAAAATACCCGAAACATACCCCTGGGGAGTGTGACCTAAGCATGATACACACTTGGCTGGTAAAAGCATTTTCCTACATAGAACAACGGCTGCCGCTTCTTTAAATGATATATCCTTAATAATAGGGTTACCATTCCCCCTTCCATTCATAAATGAGTGACTATCAGTGAGGAAAGACCTCCCGCTTTGAGATAAGTGTAGGTAAAATATGCAGAGACTCAGAATAATTCAGTTGATATTATTCTGAAGCCTTAGCAGCAGATTCCGTAACTTATAGTCAACCTAACCACAACCAAACCACCGTATGAAAACCACCTCCAATGCCACGCCGGGAGGGGAAGAGGGGAAGAAGCTACCGGACATAAGCGAGCATACCGCCATTGGCACACTCACCAAAGAAGCTCCGTCAGAGAGCAACCAGATTTCTGTGCCTAAGATAGAGCTGCCCAAAGGCGGCGGGGCTATCAAAGGTATTGACGAGAAGTTCGAGGTAAATGCTGCCAATGGCACCGCTTCACTCAGTATTCCTTTTCCCATTACGCCCGGTCGCCACAGTTTTGGTCCCTCTCTGAGCCTCAGCTACAGCAGCGGAGGGGGCAACAGCCCCTTCGGACTCGGCTGGTCCCTTGGTTTGCCGCAGATAAGCCGGAAGACCGATAAAGGCATACCGCGATATGCTGGTGAAGACATATTCATGATGGCCGCCACCGAAGACCTCGTCCCCTACCTCGTAGAAGATGGTCCCGGCAACTGGGTACCCGACCAGCGTACCGAAGGCGACTATGCCATCACCCGTTACCGGCCACGCATCACCTCCGATCATTCCCGTATTGAGCTGATCCGGCACCCGGCTCATGGCACCTACTGGCGCGCTACCTCAGCTAAGAATGTCGTAGTCATTTACGGAAGGTCCCCTGATGCCCGCATTGCACATCCCGAAGACGATAGAAAGGTATTCACCTGGCTGCCCGAGTTCAGCTATGACGATAAAGGAAACTGGATGCAGTACAGGTATAAAGCCGAAGATCTGAACCAGGTGCCCCGGAGCCTGTCCGAAATACACCGCCTTAGCGGTCTGCAGTTATTTGCCAATCGCTACCTCAAGCACATAAGATATGGCAACGCCCAGCCTTATACCCCGGACCATTCTTTGCCTTACGATCCCCCCCTTCCCGCCGACGATACCTGCTATTACGAACTGGTACTGGACTATGGCGAGCATGATGCAGATACCCCCACACCCGCTGAAACTACATCCTGGCCGGTGCGTGAAGACCCCTTCAGCAGTTACCGCAGCGGCTTCGAGATACGCACCTACCGCCTCTGCCACCGCGTGCTTATGTTTCACCACTTCCCTGATGAAACCAACCATGACGGCACCCCCTTCGGCAATGACTACCTCGTTCGCTCATTGGCTTTTGATTATATACCCTCTTCCATAAACGGATCAGGCCAGGCAGAGGTAAGCTATTTGTCAGAGGTAGTCGCCAGCGGCTACGTGCGCAAGGGCGACGGCAGCTACAGTAAAAAATCCATGCCACCGCTCTCTATGAACTACCGGCACCTGGAATGGAACACCCATATACAGCAGATAAGCCACACCGAAGTGGAAAACCTGCCGGAGGGAATAGGCGGCAACTACCAGTGGATAGATCTGTACGGTGAAGGCATCAACGGCCTGCTCACCGAGCAGGGAAGCGGATGGTACTACAAAGATAACCTGGGTGATACCGATGATGATGGCCGGGTCACATTCGGCAGTACCAGACCTGTTGCTCCCAAGCCCGGTTTTACCGGCCTGGGCTCCACCATTACCATTGCCGACCTGGATTCCGATGGCCTGAAGGAGATGGTCACCCAAAACGGCGGTGTGCAGGGCTACTACAGCATGGGCACTGACGGTAAGTGGCGGACATTCCAACCCCTAAGAGATATAGCCAATGTCGACATCAGCGACCCCAATGTACGCATGCTGGACATAACCGGAGATGGAAAGCCCGACCTCGTCATGACCGAAGAGCGCGTCATTACCTATTATCAAAGTAAAGGTAAGGAAGGCCATAAAGCCCATGCACGTGCCCTTAAAGCACTGGATGAAACCCATGGCCCTGCCGTGGTATTTGCCGATGAGCACAATAAGATCCTGCTGGCAGATATGAGCGGTGACGGCCTTACCGACATAGTGCGCATACGTAATAGTGAGGTTAGCTACTGGCCTAACCTGGGCTACGGGCGTTTTGGCGCCAAAGTCATCATGAGCAATGTGCCCACCTTCGACCTGCCGGATCGCTTCCACTCCACCCACATCCACCTCGCCGATGTAAGTGGCACCGGCGCCACCGACATTATCTATAAAGGCCACGGCCATTTCAAAGCCTACATCAACCAGGGCGGTAATAGCCTGTCCGACGCACAAGTCATAGAGCCCTTCTTCCCCATAGATGATATGGTCAATCTGCAGGCTACCGACCTCCTCGGCACCGGCACCACCTGCCTCGTTTGGAGCAGCAGCCTGCCCGGTGATCGCACCCGGCCCCTGCGCTACATAGACCTTATGGGCAGCCGCAAACCCCACCTGCTCACCACCTATCGTAATAACATGGGGCTGAGCACCACCCTGCAGTATCGTAGCAGCACCCACTTCTACCTCAAAGACAAGCTCGCCGGCACCCCCTGGATCACCAAACTACCCTTTCCCGTGCAGGTAGTCGAGCGCTCTACCGTAGAAGACGCCATCACCAACGTACGATTCAGCACCCGCTACACCTACCACCACGGCTTTTACGACCACCACGAGCGCGAGTTCAGAGGCTTCGGCATGGTAGAGCAGGTAGACTCCGAGCACTATACCACCTGGAAAGACCAAAACCAGGACAGCAGCCTCGAGCAGTCCCAAGACACCTTTCAGCCCCCCGTACTTACCCGTACATGGTACCACACAGGGGCATTTACGCGCAAAAACAAGGTGCTTACCCACTTTGAAAGCGAGTACTGGCATGCCCGCTATGAGGAGGCCTTTCCCGGTGAACTGGGAGCTATCCTGGAACCCGCCCTTCCTGATGCCTTAAAGACTCAGGCCGAACACATACAGGACGGTAACGCACTGCATAAACTGATAGCGGAAGAGCATCGTGAGGCATCCAGAGCCTGCAAAGGAATGGTACTGCGGACCGAGGTATTTGACCTCAAGGCAGAAAACCCTGAAAACCCGACCGATGACGAGCTGCGCCGTCAAATGCGGCCCTACACTGTAGGCGCCCACAACTGCCGCATCATACTGCAGCAACCCCGTGGTGGAAATAAATACGCCTGCTTCCAGGTGCTTGAAAGCGAAGCCTTTCAGGTAAGCTATGAGCAGGATATCACCGACCCCCGCCTAAGCCACACCCTTAACCTGGAGACGGACCGCTACGGCAACGTGCTACTGGCTGCCTCCGTAGCCTATGCCCGCTTTTCACCTGATATGAGCCTGCCCCAGATAGTCAGAGACGAGCAGGCACGAACCCATATCACCCTCACACGAAACACCTATACCAACGATGCCACACGGGAGGTCGATAATGCCTTTGAGGACAGCTACCGGCTGCGTATGCCCTGTGAAAATGAGGTGTTTGAGATTAGAAATCTGCCCAAAAGTGATGCGTTTTATACCTTAGCCGAGTTTAGCGATGTGTTAGGGGCCGCCACTACTGAAATACCCTATTTGCAGTCCCATTCCAATGCCCCCGAGCGCCGGAAAATAGAACACAGCCATACCCTGTACCTGGCCGATGACCTCAGCGGACCGTTAAATCCCGGCGAACTGCAGCCCAGGGCCATTACACACCAAAGCTATGCCCTCGCCTACACACCGGATATGCTGGCAGACCTGTTTCCCGCCGGCTTTATCCCCGATGCCAACTACCCGGATACGGAGGGACACTATGAGCATTTTGACGGTGATAGTAACTGGTGGGTACCGTCCGGACGTACCATCTACCTGGAGGCGGGAGAGACGCTAACCGACCTGCAGAACCGCTTCTGGCAACCGGTGGGCTATCGTGACCCCGCCGGCTCAGAGATACATGTCACCTATTACAAGACCTACTATTTCCTGAATCAAAGCCTGACAGACCCACTGGGCAACACCACACAGGCCGATGCTTACAACTTCCGTATTCTGGCACCTGTGGTGATGCGCGATCCTAATGACACCCTCACCGGCGTGGTAGTAGATGAGCTGGGCCTTGTAAAGGCAACCGCCCTGCTGGGTAAAGACCTGGACGGGGACGGAACCGCTGAGATGCAACTAGCCGACACCCTCTCCGGCCTGAACGAGTGGACGGATGACGAAGAGGCTGACATTCAAAGCTACTTCCAGCAGTCCGATGCTTCCCTCATCCATACGGAGGCCCGAAACTTTTTAGGGCAAGCCTCCAGTCGGTATGTGTACCATCTCCACGCCTGGACCAATAATCATAAGCCTGCCGTCACCTGCGGCATCATGCGCGAAACCCACCATGCCGGCCTGGGAGCCGGAGAGGAGAGTGCCTTGCAGATAGCTTATGAATATACGGATGGCATGGGCAATGTGGCCATGACCAAGGTAAAAGCCGAACCCGGTGAAGCCAGGCAGACAACCGTAAATGAAGATGGTACCTACAACATAATAGACGTAGATACCTCACCTGACATACGCTGGCTCGGCAATGGCCGCACCGTATTAAACAATAAGGGCAATATGGTGAAGCAGTACCAGCCCTACTTTTCCGTAAGCCCTGCCTACGAAGATGCCCCCGAACTCGTAGAGACTGGCCAGACTTTTATCCTCTACTATGACAGCCTTGGCCGGCATATTCGCACCCTTTTCCCTGACAAGACTCTTCAGGAAATTCACTTCGATGCGTGGAAAAAAGAAATATGGGACCAGAACGACATGGTCCTGCAAAGTGAGTGGTATAATGAACGCTTCAACCGCCTGATAGATGCCGAACTTACAGCCGATGGGAAAGACCCCGCCAAAGAGGAAGCCACAGCCGTTAAAGCCGCTGCTCACGACAGTACGCCTCCGGTAGTGTATTTCGATACCCTCGGCCGACCTGTAATGACCGAAGCGCATAACAAGCGACCGGACAACAGTGATGAGTTTATTCGAACCACTATAGCACTTGATATTGAAGGGAATACCCTATCCCTAACCGATGCCCGTAGCAACCCCGTGATGACCTACCGCCACAATATGCTCGGCGGCAGAGTGTATAGCGACAGCATGGATGCGGGTGAGAGATGGTTTTTCTCTAATGCACTCGGCAAGCTTTTACGGAGTCTTGATCAGCGGGATCACGTTATCACGATCAGCTATGATGCCCTCCACCGTGAAACTGAAAAGCGTGTAACCGGAGGGGACGGGCCGGTGCCTTTAGATCACGTATTCGAAAAGTTCATGTATGGTGAAGGGCAGGCCAATGACCGGCAGCTCAGCCTCCGGGGAAAGGTCTGGCACCATTACGATACAGCCGGAAAGGTGGAATCTGTAGAGTACGACCAGAAAGGTAACCTGACCCGGCAGTTTAGACGCTTTGCAGAAGATTATAAAGCCATACCCGACTGGAGCATAGCCGATCCGGATAGCGCATTGCAGGCCGGTCCCGGACATGAAACGATCATGAGCTACGATGCCCTAAAAAGAGTCGTGAGTAAAGTAAATCCCGATGGGAGTGAGGTAGCCAACCTATATAATGAGCGCGGAAAACTGAATAGAGTAGAGGTCACCCGCCATGGGAATACCATTCCCTACATAAAGGATATCGATTACAATGAAAAAGACCAGCGTAAAGCAATTATATACGGCAATGATGTAAAGACCACATATGCCTATGACCGCGGGACCTTCCGCTTACTCAGCCTCACTTCACGTCGCCTGAATAACGAACTATTGCAGGAACTGCACTACACCTACGATGCAGTCGGCAACATCACCGAAACCGAAGACCGGGCCATACCCACCCGGTTCTTTTCTAACCAGATCATTGAGCCACGTAGCCGGTACACCTACGATGCCCTATACCGCCTTACCGAAGCGCAGGGCAAAGAGCATGTAGCCCAGGTAAATCATAACCAGTGTGATAACTGGAACGATCTGCCCTTTCTGAGAAGATACAGCCCTAACAATGACATGCAGTGGCGCAACTACACGCAGCGCTACACCTATGACGTGGTCGGCAATATACTCCAGATGCGCCATATAGCCACCGGGGGTAGCTGGACCCGTACCTACAGCTACGAAGCTAACACAAACCGGCTTACCCAAACCCAGGTAGGCGCACACATCTACACCTATGACCACCACCCCACACATGGCTTTATTACCGACATGCCCCATTTGCAGGACATGGAGTGGAACTTCCGCGATGAACTGCAACAAACTGCAAGCCAGCAGATATGTACAGGGACTGAGCCGGAAACCACCTATTATGTGTACAACAGTTCAGGTAAGAGGGTGCGTAAGATCACCGAAAACCAGGCCGTGGGAAATAATCCTCCTGCCGTAAAGGATGAGCGACTGTACGTAGGCGATATCGAGATATATACAAAAGTCACCGGTACTAATGCCGGACTTGAACGCACCACCCTGCACATAAGTGATGACCAGGGCCGCATCGCCATGATCGATACCCGGAACGGAATAGATGACGGCACCGATGAAGAAACCGTCCGCTACCAACTAGGCAACCGGTCAAATTCAGTACACCTGGAGCTCGACCATGCCGGAGAAGTCATATCCTATGAAGAGTATCATCCATACGGTACCACAGCCTACCAGGCCGTAAGCAATACCATAAGAGCCGCTGCAAAGCGCTACCGCTATACCGGCATGGAGCGTGACCAGGAGACTGGACTCAGCTATCACAATGCCCGCTACTACATGCCCTGGCTGGGAAGGTGGCTTAAGCCTGATCCCGCTGGTATTCAGGATGGCATCAATAAATATAGCTATGTAACTGGAAACCCTGTGAGGATGGTAGATCCTTATGGCCTTGATGGGTGGGATAGATTTTTTGGAGTTGTAAAAGCAGTTGGAGGCGTAATTGAAGTAGGTGCTGGGGGAACCCTTGCTGCTGCTGGTGTGGCTACAGGATGGACTGGAGTAGGCGTAGCTGGTGCAGTCGGGGGAACTGCTGTAGCCTTACATGGAGTGGATACAATTCAATCTGGGCTTAGAACTGCATTTGGGGAAGAGGGAGAGCATGTGGATTCAGTTACATCAACTGTTTTACAGTCAGCAGGTATGAGCCCCCGTGCTGCTAATTTGACAGATGCAGGTATTGGTATCGTCGGAACCCTCGGTGCAGGAGCAGCTACCAGGGCGCCGGGATTGGTAGCAGCTAGCAGAGTACCTGCAGGAGAAAGCCTGGTTCATGTAACTACCCAGGAAGCAGCAGCTGCCATCAGATCTAGTCAGACATTAGGGACTGGCTCTTCTACAGTCTATGCCGGAACTTCCTCACTTGGAGAGGCAGGTCCCTTAATGACCACTGTACGAACTGGCCTATTGCCCTCTCAGGCTACTACCGCCGTCGAGGTGGCACCCCATGCAACCGGGGCATTCAGGGCACCGGCGGTTGTTGGTCCGATGACAGCTTGGCAAAGGGCTTCAGGGGCTTATTATACTGCTGAGGCAGGAAGTGTAAATTTGGCGACAGGAGCATTTGAAGCATCTGGCGTTGCCGTAAATCAAATGAGTATTTATGCATTGGATGCTGTAGCAACTACTGGAATCCATGCAACGGGTGCTTTAAATGCCGAAAGCTCATATTCGGAACCAGTGCCGTCTGCTTCAGCAGTTAGCCCTGTTCAAGAGCCGCAATATTCATCTCAGCCTGAAATAAATCAGTCGACTTCACAAGAGTACTATTCTGAGGATGATCAGTCTTACTCTGAAGATAATAGTCAGTCATATTCTTCTGGACCTATGTATTCAGAAGAACCCCTGACCTGTGAGCCCGAGTATGGCTACTATGATGATGAAGCCCAGGTTTGCTATATGCAATAAATCTTCAAACGAATTAACCCATCCTAAACCACATATAAACCATGCCAACCGAAAACCAAACCACCAAACACCACGTATCCGGCAGGGTAACCGACATCGCTAATGTACCCCAGGACGGCCTCCTTATCAGAGTATATGACCGCGACATGCGTAATGAGGAGCTGATAGGGGAGACCTACACAGGCCGTGACGGCCTGTATGACCTCCCTTACATTCCGGCTAAATTTCTTGCCGCTGAAAAGAAATACCCCGACCTGGCCGTAAAAGTTTATACCGCCGAAGGTGGTAAACTTCTGTATGAACCGCCCATGCGGGAAATCAGGTTCAACGCCCGGAAGCGTGAGGTCGTTAATATACGGCTGCAGCAAAGCGTGCAGCGGGCCAATGACGAGTACACCCGGCACCTCAATGACATAAAGCCTCTGCGTGGTGAGGTGGGTGTAGAAGGGTTGGATGAGAGTGATAAGGTACAGGATATATCATTTCTGAACCGGGAGGCCGGTATCAGAACAGACAGGCTCGAGTACCTGGTGGTGGCACATCGCCTGCAGGCACAGTTTGACCTGCCCACGGCTGTGTCATATGGCTTATTCAGAATGGGTACCCTCCTAAACCAGGGAGCAACAGACCTGTTGCGGATGCGGACCGGGGTGAATCTGGATGATGACCTGAAGGTATTGGTATATGATATGGCTCTGCTGGACCCCAGGCGTGCAACCGATGATCTTCGAAAGGCAGCCGACCGGAATATCATACCGGCACAAGCCGTAAAGCAATACAACCAGACCCAGGAAATACTCTCTCAATACCGGGAAGAAGCCACCCGCTACCAGCAGGAAGAAAAACCCGGTAAGGTGCTCAATATCCTGGCCGGCCTCGTGACAGGCGACAAGATTAACCTGATACAGGACCTGTTTACCAGTAGCCACGGAGATATGCAGGCCTTCGTTACCTCGCTCAAAGATAAACGAGTATTCGAAACCAAAGACGACCAGCAAAACGCCGAAGTAAGCCTGCAGCTCGGATCACTTTTAGGCTATAACAAAGAAATCACCGACGAGGTGATAAAAGCCGCAGAAGTAAAGAAAACAGATGATCTCCGTAAGCTGGTGGGCTACACCGCCAAAGACTGGAAAGGATTGCTCGCTAAGGTCAAAACCGGTGGCAGAGAGGCAGGCAGGGTAAAGCTTACTAAAAAAGCCGTAGAACTCCACGCCCGTACCCTGGCAAAAAATCTGGAGGCCAGATACCCCGCCGAAGCCTACCTGAAGCATATGCAGGCCGATAGCAAGCTCAGTAAAGACGATAAAGAGATTACCGCTTTTCTAAATAAACAGAAGAAATTCAACCTGAAAGAGACCTCTGTCGATACCTATTTTAAAGAGAAAAAACTTAACAAAGAGAAAGACGAGAAGCTAAAGAGCAGGCTCAAAAAGCACCAGCGGCTTCTCCGTCTGAACATAGGCTACGAGCAGGCCAAAAAGCTTAATGAGCATAAAATCCATTCCGCCCAGGGTATAGTAGCCGCCGGACGCGGACGCTTCATCAATGAAATAGCGCCTGAAGCCGGTCTTAGTGAAGATCAGGCAGAAACCATATTCCGCAAAGCAGAAGCCACCCACGCCGCCACCCTTATGGTGGCCGCCGACCTGCGGGACATGCGGGAGGCCGCCATAGTGCCCGCCCTGAGCGATGTAAAGCTCATGAACAAACTAGCTTCGGTAGAAGGCGATTTCCCGACCCTCAAAACCCTCTTCCAGCTTACCGATATGTGCGAGTGCGAGCATTGCCGCTCCGTGTACAGCCCCGCCGCCTATATGGTAGAGTTGCTCCAGTTTCTCGATAAGAGAAAGGTAAAAGACCTCGAAGCCCCCATCACCTTTAACAATGCCAAAGATGCCCTCTTTGAGAGACGCCCCGACCTGGGTGACCTCGATCTGAGTTGTGACAATGCCAACGTACCCGTGCCCTACATCGACCTCGTGTGTGAAATACTCGAGGAAGTGGTAAGCCCTGATAAAGGCTTCGATTATGGTGACACAATAGCCGAAGGCGGTATCAGCAATAACCTGTTGAATGAACTTACCGCCGCAGGCTACAAGGTCACAGACAGGGCCCAGATATTTCCACAGGATGTAAACGGAGACTACACCCTGCGTGATAAGCAGATTGTGCTGAAGATACATAGTACCGGCGGAGGCAACTGGAACATCAAGGAACTGAGGCAAACCTACGGCACCGCTGCTGAACTGGCTGCTGCGCCGTACCACGTCAACGCAGACGCCTATGATGTCCTCAAAAAAGCCGTATATGCCTTCGGGCTGCCCTTCGACCTGGATCATGCCGAGGCCAGCGCCTATTTCGAGCGCTTCGGCATAGGCCGTGCCGACCTCATGAAAGCCCTGCAAAGCAGTGGTAATCCGGCCGATATTGCCATCGCCACCGAGCGGCTGGGCCTTACTACTCAGGAAAAAAATATCATCGTCACGATAGACTCAGGTAACCAGGCCAGCTACTGGAATACCCAGGGGACCGTACTCGCCGATATGCGGGTGGTGAAAAATATGCTCGATAAGACCGGGCTTACCTATAAAGAGCTTGAAGAAATGCTCGAAATGGCCTTTCACCCAGGCGACCTTTTCATCAGGCACCTCGACGAGAGCTGTGACCTTACCCAGAAACGCATTGAGAACCTTACCGCAGCAGGGCTGGACAAGATCCACCGGATACTACGCCTGCGCAAGGCGACCGGATGGAGCTTCCCGCTTATCGATGCCCTCCTTACCCAAAGTACCCTCGGGAATGGAAGCCTTAATGAAGCCTGCCTGATCAAACTCGGCCGCCTGGTGGAAATAAAGGACAGGACCGGTCTGAAAATAGAAGAATTGGCCGGCTGTTACGGAGAGATTCCCCATACCCTCACCACCAATGAAAAGTATGTCCCCCTTTACCAAAAGGTATTTTTAAACAAAGCCGTAAATGGCACTATAGACGAAAGCCTGCTGCCGGAAAACATCACCGATAGCGGCGACATTGCCGACCAGAAAACATCCGTGTCACTCGCCCTGCAGATAAGCGAAGAGGACTTTGACCGGCTGTACGACACCCTTGCCGACACAAGCCTGAGCTGGGCCAACCTCAGCTACCTGTATGCCTCTGCACGCCTCTGTGCCAAACGCAAGGTCAGTATCAAAGATTACCTCATCTACCGGGAGCTCACCGGCCTGCAGCCCTTTGCCAGCCCTGCCGATACCCTGGCTTTCCTGGACTACCTGGATAAAGCCAAGCACTCCGCCCTGTCAGCTTCCGACGTCAAGTTTATGCTCCGGCATGAGGCCGAAGACCTGGACCAGCGTATTATCAACGATGAAAAAATAGAGGAAATACTCGAAGTATTGCAGGAGGTCTATGCCCAAGCTTATATAGCTGGCAATCCCCCTTATCATAATGAAATGTCCGTAGAGGAGCTTTCCGTACTACTTAAGCAGACCCTGCTACGTGTACCGGAGGTGACTGAAGAGGCGGCAGCCAATATTGTGAGCATGGCCCTGGGCACCTACCAGGGTACGAACCCGGAAGCTGAAACCATCATTGACGAAGGCCTTTCCTTTTACCTCGATACCAATCCCGTAAAGGCCGCCCGCTCGGCTATAGATGACAGCGAGGACAATACAGACCCCACTGCCTCTGCCACCAAATACGCTTTTATCGATAGCATACTCGACCCTCTTCTGGCCTTCCTTTACCTGGTCGAAAAAGAAGAAGCCCTACTCACCACCCTCAGCCAGGCCTATCGCCAGGACCGCGAATTGGTCAATGCCGCGCTTTTGTCATCCGAACTCGGCCAGCCCGGAGGCTCCCTCATCTACGATCTGCTTACAGACGACAGCCTGATAGATACCACCGACCCCGAAACCTACCCCACCATAGACGAAGCTACCTACGGTGATCAGTACAGTGCTTTGCGCCTATTACATAAAATGCTGCCCCTCGTTGACTCCCTTAATCTGCCTGCTGCAGATGTGGAGTGGTGGCTACAAAATGCCGGTCCTGTACTTATGGAGTGGCTGCAGCCCGATCATATACCCTACACTACCGGCCAGTCAGATGCTGACTATGACGCATGGCTTGCCCTAAGTGGCATGGCGGCCGTAAGCAAGAACTACCCCGACCTGGAAAACCCTGCCGACCCCGAGCGGCCCTACACTTTCACCGGTGCCCTCGATCAGCTGATAGATGGAATAGGTACAGCCGAATGGCTGGACCAGGTGGCCGTGATCACGGCTTACGATCGTGAGCAGGTAGAGGCATTGCATAATCATTTCTCCTGGAGTGTGGATGACTACAAAGACCCTGACACCTGGCATAGACTCGAGAAATGCATGGGCTACATCCGCAAGATGAATATAACGGTAGACCAGGCCGTGGAAGCCTCAAAAGCCACACTGGAAGCCCTGGATGCCGCTACCCTTCGCGCCGCTTTGAAGACCCGCTACTCCGGCGATCTTTGGCTGGAGACCCTCAAAGAGATCATGAATGCCATTCGCCCTCAGAAGCGTGATGCCCTCGTGGCCTACATTCTGGCCGAAAACGCAAACATGACCACCACCGCCGATCTGTATGATCATTACCTGGTGGATGTGGAGATGGAAGCCTGTATGCCCAGTTCCCGCATTGTGCAGGCTCACGGTGTCATACAACTCTTCGCCCAGCGCTGCCTCATGGGGCTGGAACTGAATACCGCCGCCGACACCGAAGCCGATCCCGGCTGGGACCAGTGGAAATGGATGAAGATGTACCGCGTATGGGAAGCCAACCGCAAAGTATTCCTCTACCCTGAAAACTGGATAGCCCCGGAACTGCTGGACGATAAGTCCTTCCTTTTCTCAGATCTGGAAAACACCCTTCTCCAAAACGAGCTCAATGAGTTTACCGCCGAAGATGCCGTGATCAGGTACGTGGAAGCCCTGGACGAAATTTCCTTCCTGGAGGTAATGGCCTCCTACTACGAAAAGGAGGCATACACCATGCACGTATTTGCCCGCTCCAAAGGTGGCGATCCGCCACAATACTATTATCGCCGCTTCGAAAGCGAAAGATACTGGACACCCTGGGAAAAAGTACCCCTGGAAATCACCGCCAACCAGGTCGTAGCATTCAAGCGAAACAGCCGGCTTCACCTCGCCTGGCCCATCTTCAGTGAAGAGCCCAATCCCAACCAGAATATCGACGTACCCCCGATGGACGCCAATGGTTCCACACAGGGTGCGGATGAGAATAAGCCCGAAAAGCGCTTAAGGATACAACTTGCCATCAGTCAGTATGCCAACAAACAATGGAAACCCAAGAAGGTATCACAGGATGCTATCACCGGACCCTACAGCATAAGCGATGCAGACCTTAATCATGATGTCTATAATCTCATATACAATCCCCTTTTCGATCGTATCGCCGTCTTCCACACCAATATGGAAGGTAACAATGAATATCACCGGCTCGACGGCCTGTTCGATATAGCAGGCTGCAAAGGCTATCCCGAGCTTATCGCAGACTATGACTACTACGTCTCCTATCCGGATTTTTTCCCCGACATACTCGATGCCCACCTCAGACCCCAGCGGTATTTCGAAAGGCAGCATCTCGAGTCACCCGATAGCCTGGTCATTTTCCATGTGCTTTCATTCTTAGGGCTTCACGACAGGCTGAATAATACCCCCGGCAAGTTCAGGATTACACACCCCTTTCAGTTCAATCTGTTTGACCTGATCGCCTGGATATTCATGATGATTCTGAAGAATGCGCTGGGGAAACTGGATATTCTCGACAGGTATTTTAAAGTACCACTCGGCACCCTTTTTCCCTATTTCTTTGAGGACAGCAACCATGCTTACGTAGCCATCCCCGGCCTGTATGGTGAGCAGGATAATGCCGAAGGCGAGCCCGTGCCGGTAAGGCGCACCTTCTCCGATATACGCGATCTGCTGGATAAGATAGGCGCCATAATCCAAAAATACATCCAAATCTATCAGGAAAACCAGGATGTAAATGCCACCATGGAGCAATTACAGAACGACCCCGACTATCTGTATATCGTGGAGGAACTGAATATCTATAAAACCCTATCCGTAGGAGAAGACTGGCGTAACCTCTACTATCCGCTTATGTGTAATCTGCGCAAAGTGCTTTACAATGACGGTGTGGAAGGTATCATGAAACGCGAGTTTCAGTTACAGCAGATCCCCTTCGATTTTGGAGCACATTATCAGCCATTTCCGCAGATCGTGCAGCCCTATCCGGTGGAAGACTTCGACTTTACCAGCCAGGGCAGCTACAGCGGCTACAACTGGGAGTTGTTTTACCACACCCCTCTCATGATCGCCAACCGCCTGCGCGACGATCAGAAATTCGACGAGGCCTTCACCTGGTACCATTATATGTTCAACCCCACCGGCACACTGGCAGGTAGCGTGCCTAATAAATTCTGGGTCACTAAGCCCTTTTACCAGCACACCACAGCCGACTACATATACCAGCGGATCGACACCCTGCTATACAAGGTAGCCACTCCCGGTACACCCGAGATCGCCGAGCTGGAGTTTGCCATAGAAGAGTGGCGGGATAAGCCCTTCCGGCCCCATACCGTAGCCCGCTTCCGCCCCGTGGCCTATCAGAAAACCCTGCTGATGAACTACCTGCAGGCCCTGATCGACTGTGGCGATTACCACTTTCGCATGGACACAATGGAGTCCATCGTACAGGCTACCCAATACTACATGCTGGCCCATAAGCTCCTGGGAGATAAGCCCAGAGTGGTGCCACCCGTAGCCAGGCCCCCCTATCAGACCTACAACCAGATAGAGGCCGACCTCGATGCCTTCGGCAATGCCCTCGTAGAACTGGAAAACCTGATTCCCGACATAACGACACTGCCCCAGGGTGGCGCAGAGCTACCCCCCGTACCCCAAACCCTGAGTTCCCTATACTTCTGTATACCGCTCAATGATAAAATGCTCGGTTACTGGGATACCATCGATGACAGGCTATGGAAGATTCGCAACTGCCGCAATATAGACGGCGTGGAAAGGACCCTGGCCCTCTTTGCTCCTCCCATCGACCCCGGTGCCCTGGTCAAAGCAGCCGCCGCAGGCCTGGACATCTCCGCCGTCATAGCCGGTATGAATGCTCCGCTGCCACATTATCGCTTCATGACCCTGGCCCAGAAGGCCACCGAGCTTGTACAGGAAGTCCGCAGCCTGGGAAGCTCGCTGCTGCAGGCCCTGGAGAAGAAGGATGCCGAAGAGATGTCCCTGCTGCAAAACAGTCTGGAACGCAAGGTACTGAAACATATGCGGGACATTAAAAAGCTACAGATACAAGAGTCGGTAGAGCAGATAGAAGTGCTCAATAAATCCAAAGAAACCACACAGGAGCGCTTTGACTATTATGCAAATATCGAGAGGATCATTGCCAACGAGCAACTGAACCTGGACAAGCTCAGCGAGGGACAGGACTTCCAGATGGCCTCCCAGATCGTACAGGCTACCGGGGCCATACTCGGGCTCATACCTGATTTCAACATCGGTGGTCATGGAGCCGGTGGTTCTCCTGCTTTCCATGCGACATTCGGAGGCTCTAACCTTGCCGAGGCAGCCAATGCCGCCGCCAGCGTGCTCAATATTCTCAGCAGTGCAGCCAACTATGAGGCCAACCGCGCCAGCATACTCGGCGGCTACGACCGCCGTTGGGAAGACTGGAAGCTGCAGGAACGCACCGCAGACAAAGAACTAAAACACCTCGATCAGCAGATCGTCGTGGCAGAGATCACCAAACAGCGAAACGAGAAAGACCTCGAAAATCATGACATCCAGATAGAGAACAGCGAGCAGACCGAGGCCTTCATGCGCGATAAGTATACCAATAAGGATTTGTACCAGTGGATGATCTCAGAGATTACAAGCGTGTATTACCGTGCCTACAAGATGGCCTATGACATGGCCAAGAAAGCCGAAAAGAGCTATCAGCATGAGTTGGGCACGACCGATACATTTATTGACTTCGGCTATTGGGATAGTCTCAAAAAAGGCCTGCTCGCCTCAGATCAGTTGCTGCATGACCTCAAGCGAATGGAGGTCGGCTATTATGACAGTAATAAGCGCGAGTACGAAGTTACCAAGCACATTTCACTCGATATGCTCGATCCGCTGGCGCTCATCAAACTGCGTTCTACCGGCTCCTGCGATTTTGAGGTGCCCGAGGCTCTATATGATATGGACCATCCCGGTCACTACTTCCGCCGTATTAAGTCCGTTAGTATTTCCATACCCTGTATAGCAGGCCCCTACACCTCCGTAGCCGGTAAGCTGTCGCTTGTAGCTAACAAAGTGCGTAAGAACACAGCCAAAGCACAGGGAGCCGCCAGCCCGCTCGAAGAGTACCAGGAAGACCCCGGTAACGACCCCCGCTTCCTCTATAACATCGGTACTATCCAGAGCATCGCCACCAGCGGAGCGCAGAATGACAGCGGCCTGTTTGAGATGAACTTCCGTGATGAGCGCTTCCTGCCCTTCGAAGGGGCCGGAGCAGTAGGTACCTGGCGCTTCGAGCTGCCCGAAATCCAGCAGTTTGACTACCAGACCATTCGTGACGTAATTTTGCATGTCAAATACACTGCCCGTGAGGGAGGTAGTACGCTACGTAATCTCGCCTCCTCTACACTGGCCGAAACGGCGGACAGTATAAGCCAGGAGCTTAGCAAAACCGGCATGCACAAGGCCATCAGCCTGCGTCATGAAATGCCAAATGAATGGCACATGCTTAAGACCGAAGGCGAGGCACTGCCAACCATCACCAAAGACAGGCTGCCCTACTTTACCCAGCCACTGAGCACCAGCATTAGCAACGTGGTGCTAATAGCCAGAGTAGCAGGTGCCCACTCCGATATCACCATTCAGGTAGACGATGCCGATCTGACCCTCGGGCATAGTGGCGACTGGGAGTTATGCATCAATGAAACCAATGCCATAAGCCTCGATACGCAGTTTAAGCTCAACCTCGCTGAAGGTGACAAGGCGAATCTGCAGGATTTGATTCTGGTGGTGAAGTATGAGTTTTGACAGTATGATATGAGTGTTTAAGTCATTTTCGTACCCGTTCGGGTATAATTGTGGTAGTTCTGACTATTTTCGTACCCGTTCGGCTATAATGGTCTAATCATATGGTATCAGTAGGAGAGTTTGTACGATTAAAAAGAAAGCGACTAGGCGTGACACAGGTGACACTGGCAGATAAGGCAGGGGTTGGTCTGAGGTTTTTAAGAGAACTGGAAATGGGCAAGCCTTCCCTGCAAATGGATAAGGTAAACCAGGTACTTATGCTGTTTGGTGCTGAGCTGGGTCCGGTGCCCCTAAACCGTGAAAGAATACTGAATGCGCAGGGCTAAAGTCTATATGTACGATGATCACGTAGGAAACTTAATAGAGGATGAAAGCGGATATACCTTTCAATACCTCGAGGAATACGTGAATGCACCCGATTCTGAGCCGATAAGTTTGACCCTGCCCCTGCAGTCAGAGTCTTATTCGAATAATGTGCTGTTCCCGTTTTTCGATGGCCTTATACCAGAAGGCTGGCTGCTTGATATTGCTGAAAAAAACTGGAAGCTCGATGCCAGAGATCGTATGGGCTTATTATTACAAACATGCCGGGACTGCATAGGAGCCGTAAGCATACTACCCTACGAAGCATGACCCGCTGTCTGTATTGCTATAAGCCACTTATTGAGCATAAGGCTGATTTTCATCAAGTTTGCAGTAAGCAAATGTTTAATAGTTCTGAGCCTCCCTTGCTGGACTATACCAGTGACCAGATGCTTGAACTGGCCGAAAAAGTAGTGGCCTCACACAGTACTGTAACTGGCGTTCAACCAAAGCTTTCACTTGGTCTGAATAAGCCCGCCGGTAAAGCAGCCACTTCAAAGCTTACCATTATGGGTGTAAGGGGCGGCTACATCTTAAAACCCCAGTCGGATTACTACCCCAAACTGCCCGAGCTGGAAGACCTGACCATGCACCCGGCACAAATTGCCGGTTTGGCAACTATGAAGCATACGCTCATAAGATTGAAGTCTGGTGAACTAGCTTACCTTACTAAAAGAATAGACCGGGAAGGGAAGGGAAAGAGACACATGGAAGATATGTGCCAGCTTACCGAACGGCTCACAGAAGCTAAATACAAAGGTTCTTACGAGCAGATAGGCAAAGCAATTATTAAATACTTTAGTAATCCGGGTTTTGATATAGTTACCTTTTTTGAGCAGGGTAGTTTGTAGCTTTCTCACTGGAAATAACGATATGCATCTAAAAAACTTTTCATTGTTTAAAAATCCTGAGCAGGGGTACGTTTTTAGCCCGGCATATGATCTGGTTGCCTCAGCTTTGGTTGTGGAAGGAGATGATGAAGAGCTTGCGTTGACACTTAATGGAAAGAAGAAGAAACTTAAGCTCTCTGATTTTCAAAATGCGATGTCATCTTCAGGCCTCAATACAAAGGTGATTGAGAACATCTTTAAAAGGTTTCAGCGAGTATTACCTGAATGGCATGACTTTATAAATATTAGTTTTTTACCTGAAAACTTGAAAGAGAATTACCATGCCGTACTTGATAATCGCTTCCGGCAGATTAACCTGTAAGCTTAGCCGCAAATGTGGGGGTATTCATTAAACATCACAACTAAGATTTCAGAGTCAGACCTATAAACATATCGATTACTACATTTACCTGGCAGGGCTTCGCCGCCTGTAGGATCAGGCTTAGGAATACAAGCTAAAACCAAAAAAGACCGCCCTGAAGCGGTCTTTTTCTATATATAAGCTATATATCAGGCGCAAACGGGGCCGTGGGTATCGTTACACAGATTTTCCCAATGTGTACAGCCTCCACGAGTTCCCAGTATCCACTCCGGATCCAGGGGTGCAGCCTCTTCGCCACCATTATCTGGGGGTAATCCGCCTACTGCTTTCATGCATACGTTTTCGTCGACAGCTGTTACAAAACTGGTTACTTCCAGTTGATCAAGGTTTAGTTTTCCTTTTTTCATAATGATAGTATTAATTTGGTTTTTGTTAATTTAAGATAATTAGGCTGTTTTGCTAAATTTTCTTAAAAAAATTATAATCACAACGGACCATGGGAACGAACAGCCTTGCACCTCAGCACCATATCCTTAATGGAGATGCCTTAAAGGATCACTTTCCTGATGAGCTTACAGGTGAGGTAATTGTTCTGCGCGAGGCCTTGGTCGAGGGTAGTGTGAGCGGCAAATATCCTGATGGCTTTTTTACTACCCGCGCCTTGCATATAAGCGATAATTACCCAGACACCACTGCCGGGGGTTATCGCCATAAATCTGCTCTTGAGATACAGAAAATAGGCACTATACCCGCCGGTTCAGAAGTCAATCTTTGGTTTGAAGACGACCTGTTTTGCCAGGTCAATTTCTGGTTTAGTGTATGGCTGTTGCAGCACTATGGCAAAAGCAACCCCTTGTTTTTGATAAGACCGGGAGAACAGTCCCCGTACAGCTTCGCCGCGCTTGACCAGAAGACCCTGATGAATGCCTTTCACCAACGTAAGCCTATCCAAAGCCCGGGCGAAATAGCAGCCCTCTGGGAGCTATACAAAGCCGGTAAGCCCAAAGAATTGCATGCTCAGGCCGCAAACCTTCAGTCTCAGTACCCCTTCATTTTGTCTGCCGTCGAAGCTCACCTGGACCGGTTTCCTGTAAAAGGAGGCCCTGGCCGGCCGGAGCGTAGCCTTCTCCGGATCATGGATGAGTTGCAGACCCGTGAGTTTGGCCCCGTTTTCAGAGAGTTTACCCGCAGAGAAGCCATCTACGGCTTTGGCGACCTGCAGGTAAAAGCCCTGTATGATAAGCTACTCGCAAGCAGTTAGCCTTGCTGGTTATTCACCATAGCATCACTGCCGTGTCGCCACTTTGGCTGGAGTAGTAGAAGCGCAGGCGCAGTATATACTCCCGCCCCTTCAGCAGCTTGAAGGTAATTCGTGCATTCCGTTCAAAGCCCGCGTCATCATCACCCGCCAGGTAGCGGTTTTCACTTCCCTGCTTCTCAAATAGCACAAGAAGCGTGTCTACCGGGCCAAACGTCTGCATGATGTACGTTCTCGACCGTTCGGGTTTAATGATAAAGTCCATCTGATCCCCCGGCTGTAGCGTGGCATGCTCCGAGCGGAAAGGCCGGAGCTCCACATAGTCCTCTTCTGCCAGGGAAGGGTAGAATTTCCGTATAAACTCCCTGTCCGTATCAGAAAGGCCTGCCTCAGGGCGTATTCCTTCCTGATTATAGGGTGGGGGGGAGTCGATCAGGTCCGCCTGAAAGTTATATTGCATGATCGAGTTACTGTCCCATTCCGATCTATTAACCTCACTTTGCCTCACTTTTCGCAGGATATTATGGTGTATGGTATCATCGTCCCAGAAGTTAGGCGAACCCCGGAAGTACTCCAGCACCCGTTGTTCATTCCACACGATGCCCGCGTTCGGGTTCTGATGCGCATGCGGAAAGCCCAGCGTATGCCCTATTTCATGCAGCGCCGTCTCCTTGCCATACCAGTCACGCGTAAGGGACCAGCCAAAGTTCATCGTTCGGGCATTTTGCGGTATCTGCAACACCGTAGTGCCTATATAGGACCAGGAGCGGTTATCCTGTTGAAAGCCTATCCTTACTTCTGCTTCAAAAGGGTCCTCCACTTCGATAAACTCCAGTCCGATACCCACCTCCTTCCACTCCCGGAAGCTATCCCTTACCACATCCTTTTCCTCCTCACTTGCCGCCGTCCAGCTTCGCAGGCAATTATGTTTCGTGTGGTCCCAGAAGCAGTAGTGAATCTGCGTGCCATTTACCCACTTCCTGCCATTGATAATGATAATCTCCGCCCGTCTGGGGAGTATGTCATCAGGCAGGTCCCGTTCCGGCTGGGGCGGCAGGCGGCAGTATTGCTTGTTCTTTTCTACTTCCGAATAATCTGTTTGTGCTTCGTATTTCATCGCCTTTGTGTTTATAGAGATTTAATACTGGTTTTGTCGTCTTTCTCACACACCGCAGGCATTTGTTTATATGAAATAGTTTTTACTTTTTATTTGATTATCAGTCAATTGTAGCCCATTCTTATATCACAGGTGATGATATATTATGCCACAGGAAGGTATGGAGGGCCGCCGTTTATGTAATAGTCTTTTCATGCCGGGGATAAACCGGTAAGTTGCATAGAAGCAAACACCTATACATGAAAATACTCACCCCGGGCACCTACTATGGCGCTCGCCGAACAGAGCTAAAGCAGGATGGTCTTATTCTGAGTGAATATGACTACCTCGCCAGGCAAACCGACTGGCACTATCATGAAAACCCCTACTTTATGTATGTGCTTGACGGCCAACTGTACGACATTAACCAAAAGCAGAAGACCCACTGTCACGGCGGCACCTTCCTGTTTCATAACTGGCAGGAACAGCATTTTAACAGCCTACATTCAGCCGCCGCACGCGGCTTTCACCTCGAGTTCGACCGTGAGTGGGCTGCCCGGTACCTTACCGATCTTTCCCTGTGGGAGGGAAGCCGCGCCCTGGACCACCCCAGGCTTCACCGCCTCATCTGCAGCATCTATTTTGAGTTTAAAGCCAATGATTCCTTGTCGCCCGTTTCCCTTCAGCTCCTGCTTATAAACCTGTGTGAGAATATACAAGAGACGGATAGTCGGGAAGCCCATGCCCCCGGCTGGATAGCCAGACTTAAGGAACTATTGCACGATGATCCGGACCAGAGCCTCAGCCTAGCCGCCCTGTCACGCCAGCTCGGTGTTCATCCCGTGCATATCAGTCGCGCTGTACCCAAATACCTTGCCTGCACCCTTGGGGAGTATGTCAGACTTATGAAGGTGCAAAAGTCCCTCAGTTATCTTTTGCATTCCGCGTGTAGCCTTACCGAGATAGCCTACATGTGTGGGTTTGCAGATCAGAGCCACTTCACCCGTGTATTCAGGAAATACTATGGCTGTACCCCCGGCCAGATAAGAAAATGCCTGTAGTTAATTCTGTTCTATTTTTACGGAAAGGGCTGCCATACCTTGCAGGCTGAACAACAACCATAATCATGTCAAAAACTCATTTTTTCACCCTGGCCCTGCTGCTCTGCACCACAGCAGCCTCGGCCCAGATACATGTCAAAGACAGTTACTACCTGCAGCACCCGCAGCTTAGCAGCCTCGACAGCACCATTGCAGCCGGTACATACGGAGAGATTACAAGCGTGTTAGTAGCCAGACAAGGAAAGCTCATAGTGGAACGCTATTATAACGGAGCCGATGAAAATAGCCGGCATAATACCCGCTCTGCCACCAAAACCATAGCCTCTTTACTCACCGGCGTAGCCGTAGACCGCGGCTACTTTGACTCAGAAAAAGACCTGCTCTTTACCCACCTCGCATATAAGCTGCCCGTAGATAACCCCGACCCGCGCAAGGACAGCATTACCCTCGAGGACCTGCTTACTATGAGCAGCCCCCTTGAGTGCGATGACTCTAACCCCTACTCCAGGGGTAATGAAGAGCGCATGTACCCCATAGAAGACTGGACCGGCTTCTTCCTCGACCTGCCCATTCGGTCATACCCCTTTGGGCCAAAGCCCGAAGAGCTGCCCTATGGCCGGTCATTCAGCTACTGCACCGCCGGAGCGGCTACACTGGCCGAAGCGATCAGCTCCGCTGCCGGCATGTCTGCCCAAGAGCTGGCAAAAGAAGCGCTTTTCCGGCCCCTGGGTATCACAGAATATACCCTACACCACACCCCGCAGGACATACTGAATACAGCCGGCGGCAGTGAGTACCGCAGCCGGGATTTGCTAAAGTTGATCCAGATGTGCCTCAATGGCGGCCGCTGGAATGGCCAGCAGGTCATCCCTCAGGAGTGGATCGAAAAAGCCACCACGCCCAAGGTGCAGGTGAGGCCCGGCCTGGAATACGGCTACCTTTTCTGGCTTAAAGGCTTCGGTGAAAATGAACAGTACAAAGCCTACTCCATGGCAGGTAATGGTGGCCAAAAGGTGCTCGCCATACCTGAGCTGGATATGACCGTCGTTATCACTACCACCAACTACGGAAACAGGCAGGCCCATGATTATACCGATGCCATTATTAACGACTACATTCTGCCTGCCATAGAGCAGTAGTAATTGAAGGCATATAAGGGAGCATACATTTGCTCCCTTTTTCTATAGGGCAATATGGGTATACCTCCTATATTGGGTATATGAACACAGATATTTCTCTCAGTTATCCTGTAGGAAAATTTAATGCACCTGCCCGGATCACCCCTGATCAGCTCGAAGGCTGGATCAATGAAATAGCTTCTTTTCCCGGTGAATTAGCCGCCTTGACCAAAGACCTCGGCCACCCCCAAGTCAACTGGCGTTACCGCCCCGGAGGCTGGACCATAAAGCAGGTCGTTCACCACTGTGCTGACAGCCATATGAATAGCCTGATGCGATTTAAGCTTGCCCTTACAGAAGACACGCCTGCCATAAGGCCCTATCTTGAAGACCGCTGGGCCGAACTTCCCGATTCGCTTGGGGATGACCTCAGCCATTCCCTGATGATACTTAGCGGCCTGCATGCCAGGTGGGCGCTGCTTCTCAGAAGCCTTACCTCTGATCAATTGGGGCGGCGCTTTGTACACCCTGAGCACAACCGTGAATTTACCCTCCGCGAGACCATCGGCACATATGCCTGGCATGGGAGGCATCACCTCGCGCACATAAAACAAGCCCTGAAGGCAGCAGGGGCATACAACTAAGCCAGTTTACTGAATAATCCTCCTCGGGCTAGCCATCTCACTTTACCCCGGGCCGGAACCTTACCGGCTCCCATCATCATGGGCGGCAGGCTATCAGAGCCTCGCCGCCAGGTAAACCAGGTAATAATGCACCTCAGCCTGTCAGATCATCCATGACAGGAGGCCTACCTCACACTATGCAACTTCCTGACGCTCTGTTTATTGTAAATATTTGAATTAAAAATATAATATTACTCATCTATATCTTGGTAAAAAAGGCTTAACAATTTGTACTTTTACCTGATTTCTGTCGGGTAACATACTGTCCTTGCTGCTCACCTGAAGTGGTACACAGGCCTATCCGGCGTTATAAAGAACTAAACCACCACGTTATGAAGCACTTTCTTATCGGACTGTGTGTGCTCATAGGGCCTGTCACCGCTTTGGGACAAAGCCGGAGTGAGGCGCTCAGTGATATGCAACGACTTGTGCAGGAGATTGTCCAGGATGAAAAGACCATCGAGAAAAACACCGAGAGGATAGCCGTCCTTGAAGCGGACCTGGGACACTTCCGCCAGCAAAAAGAAGAAAAGCTAAAGGAGGCACGGCAGCGGCTGGAGGATAAAAAAGAGGAGATAGAGAACAGCGAATCCTGGAAAAACCGCCGCGAAACAGCCCGTAAAGGATATAAAGAGTATAACCCCGGCACCTGTAATGCCGGCGGGCCACCTCCCATATGTGTGGTGGATCACTGGTACTACGTAGGCTATGCCAAAGCCATGGCCGAGTACGAGGCTTACGAAAAGCGCGAGCTGGATAAGGTCCGTGATAACATTACGAACACGGATAAAACCTATAGTGACAAGATAGCCGATGCCAGTGATGAGATTGCCCGCCTTCGCCAGGAGAACTTCAATCTCACCAATGGCCTGCCAGGTAAGCGCGGAGATATGGGGGATGCCGCCTACGCCTGGCTCAATGCCGTGAGAAAAGAGGACGAGGAAAAGGAAAAGAAATGGCAGGAAGGAGCCACGCGCGAAGAGGCCTACCGCCAGGTGCTGGATCACAACATGGGGGAGATAGATAACAAGCTTGCCTCTGCCAATGCCGAATACCTCGAGGCCTTTTCCGATACCCATGACCGCCTCAGGGAGCGCTATAATGATAATATCGACCAGATAGAAGACGAGCGCTACAACACCCGCACAGCCCTTAGCAACCACAACTTCCAGAGCAGAATGGAGGCTGACAGACTCGAAAGTGCTTATGAAGACGCGCTTGATGACCTGCAGAACCTGGAAAGAAGGTGGCAGACCACCGAACTACCTTCAGAAGAAGATAAAAAAGCGTATGAGGCCGAGAAAAACAGGTTAGCATCCATTGCACGGGCAAAGGAAAAGGCCCATACAGACTATGTGACCCAGGCTAAAACAAAGGCGGATAACCTGCAGCAAAAGCTCAATAGCCTGGATGCCCGTGAGCAGCAACTGGACGCTCAGTATGACCAGGCAGGCGGCACGGTAGAGAAACAGCTAAAGGCCGCATTTGAAAACCGCGAAAAGGTGCTGAATCAGATGAAGGCCAATACCGATCAGCAGATACGCAGCCATGCAGCCCTCATGAGGCAAAATAAGATGATGCGTCAGGCTGAGATAGATAGCTGGAATAAACAGAAGAGCGATGAACTGAGCCGCATGGAGGATATGTGCGGAAAGGTAGACGCCATATGCGGGGCCATTTACACCCCTATCTCTTACCTGCCGGAGGCTGATATTGATATTGTGAGAGAATTATTCGGTGGCCTGCCGGGTAGCGGTGGAGGCTTGGAGGAGTTTCATGATAAAATACTCAAGCTGCCGGCCGGCATACCCAATGTCACCTACAAATCAGGCAAAGACGGTACCCAGACCCATTTTGAAAGCAAGATAGGGCTGGCTCGCCTCATTAATCTCAAGGCCCGCTTTGAGCAGGATCCTATGAACGAAAAAGAAGGACTCACGATCAAAGGTTGCGTTGAAATGGAAATGCTTGGCAAAAAATCCTGCTTTGTGTTGGGTACCGATAAGCAGACAGGTGAAAATACCTATTCCTTAGAAGGCGTGATCAAGGAAAATGTAGAATCCATGAGAAAGATCCGCAGAGACCAGGAGGAATTCTTTGAAAAGGCTCTCGAAAAAGTCCGTAAAAATAAGGCCAAATGAAAAGCATATTCAAAATAACGATACTGTGCTGCCTTTTCTGCGGCACACTGCATATAGCCGCCGCTCAGTCGGCCACAGACTACGATAAGTACATGGATGCCGCCCGCAAAAGCCTTAGCATGGGCGATTTTCCCATGGTTAAGCTCATATGTGCCGACGCCATGATACTTGATGTCACCCGGCCGGAAGGGTACCTGTACACCGCTATGGCCCTCTACAGTGAAGGAGATCTGGACATGGCCGAAGACTTCGTGAACCAGGGCCTTATCTGGTGCGATGAAGAGAAGAAGAAAATAGCCGAAAACATACTGGTGACCATTGGGGACAAGCGGCAGTTTAACAAATACATAGAGCAGGCCAGCTACGAGCACGATGCGGGTAATACCGCCCGCGCTGCCACCTTTTATGACCAGGCGTGGCAGCTCTTTCCCATCCGCACAGATGTGGGCTTCCAGACAGTGGACCTGTACCTGGACACACAGAACTACCCGCGTGCCATGGAGATACTGGAAGAGCTGATTAACTACCCTGACCCCACCGTAGAGAAAATAGCGCGTAAGCTCTACGCCACGCTGGACGGCACCTCTATGATCAAGGACAAAAAGGCGTTTGAGAAGAGCCTGGCCGATGGAGATAAATATGCTGACTGGGGAGACTACGACCGGGCCGTATCAGCCTATAAAACAGCCCTCCAGTACAAGCCGGGAAATAGTGCCATACAGCGAAAACTGGCCTATGCAAAGGAGGAAGTGGCTTACGAAAATGCGATGGACAGTAAATATGTGTCGGATTCGGAAAAGTATGCCGACCAGTACCCTTCGGGCCGTCATATCACCGAGATAAATAACCTCATCAAGCGCAGCTATAAATCCATTGCCAAAGGCTACTATGAGGAGCGCAATGAAAGTAAGCTTATAGACTATTATAATAAATACATCGAGCGGTTTCCTTATGATGCAGACCACCAGGAAATCCGCGACCTCGTGTCCGCCCTCTACTATGAGGAAGGCGAGCGTAATCTAAAGGCCAATAACTGGAGCAATGCCAGGCATAATTATAAAGCGTACCTCTCCGTAGCCCCTTCCGGCGAGCATGCAGATTACAGTGAGCGTAAGATCAAAAAGTGTGACCGCAGGCTTAAGCAGCGCAGTACAGGCTACCTGCTGTATGCTTACGATGAGGAAAGCCCCATCGGCCTTACCTTTGGCAGGCTCAATAAGAATAAGCTCGGCCATTATATTACTATCAAGATGAACACTGATATATTCAGCGGCCTCGATGTATTATATAAAGTGGATGAGTCCGGCGACCATGATAGTCCAAATGACGTGCTGGAAGCTACCGGTGAGGAAAAACTGGCAAATATTTCCCTGAGCGGAGGCGTTACCTTTAAGCTTGTGTATCCCCTCTATGCCTATATGGGCGGGGGAGCAGGCTACTACCCCGTATATGAAGAGTACAATACCTACATTATAAGGTATAATGGCAGCCGCAGCGATGGCGAAACCGAATACTTCAGAAATAGTGACCGCACAGAGTTTCGCTATTTTCCTGAGGCAGGCGTGATGCTTAAAATTGGTAATGCCCTGGTGCTGAAGTATGGTGCCCGCTATGACCAGGAGATGTTCCTGCAGCAGTTCGGGCTCGGCTTCCAGTTATAGAACTTAGATAATACTTATACAATAAGGCCATCCATATGTGCATGGATGGCCTTAGTTTTTGTGAAGCACTATGGGGACACTTCTTTTAAAGCCCTCCCATTGTAAGTTGTCCGGAAATACGGAATATTTGCAGTGGTGCCACACCATGACAATGTATCTGTGAGACAGCTTAGCCGGATTCCCATATACCATTACCTGTTTCTTACCCTCATCTACCTGTTGGTGTCGGCCTTCTCATACGCCAAATATGGTGTGGCCCTATCCGACGACTCCTATAAGTACCTCACATATGCCGATAGCCTGAAGGATGGGTTCCACATTCAGCAGCATTACATACTCTACATCGGCTACGTGCTGTTTATCTTTTTCATCAGGCTGCTTACCTTCAGCACCGCCCATGCCACCATCATCATAGCCCAGTACCTGCTGTCATGGGGTAGCCTCATGCTGCTGTACAGGGCCATCGCCCGGTGGACCGGCTCCCTGATGACCGGGCTGCTTGTAGCACTGCTTTGCCTTGGATATGTGGATCTAAACGGCTGGAATTCACACTTGCTTTGCGAGTCCTTTTACACCAGTATGGTCATCCTCTCCCTGTGCGTATTATCCGGCTACCTCACGAAAGGGAAGAGGCCTTTAGCGTATGGCCTGCTTACTGCCTGTGTGGTACTGCTTACCATGTTTACCAAGCCCACGGGCATCGCCCTCTTCGGCGGACTGGTGGTGGTACTCCTCGGCAGGGTTTGGCAGAAAACCGGCACCCCCGTGCGCATCGGCTTATTGGCAGGCGGGGCGGCGGGGCTGGTGTTCGTCGCTAATAAAATGCTCTCCACCTTTATTCTGGTAGAGCAGTATCAGCAGGGAGAGATCGTGTACCTGGCCCATCTTATGGGGTACAATGCAGATAACAGCCTGCTGTATGTAAAAGTACCCGATGACCTGGTTATTCCCCCGGAAGAGTATGAGCCCCTTACCAGGGTGTTACTGTTTATCTATCACAACTTCACGTTCTGGTTTACCCTTTTTATCAGAAAGCTGTACTTCTTTCTCAGTCACACACGGCCTTACTACAGCACCTTTCATAACCTCTTTGCCCTGGCCTATTTGGTGCCTTCCTATGGGCTTGCTATAGGTGCCCTTACCAATTCACGCCTGGGCATCTCTGTCAGGCTTTTTGGCGTTGCCTACCTGCTTATTCATACCCTCAGTGTCACACTTACCTCTGTGGACTGGGGTGGCCGCTTCCTCATCCCCGTACTACCTGTCGTATTTATTCTGGCCGGTTGGCAGCTCATGTTTCTTTATAATAAATACAGAGGCGGCCATTCCTTTGCCTGAAAACAGCCCTTTTCCTCCCGGTGACAATGGTCAATAAATAAAAAGGGCTGCTTTTTTATAAAAGCAGCCCTTTTGTCTAAAAAAATTATCCGTTTAGATCGTACAGAGGAAATTACCGCTCAGGCAGCGGTAAAAGGAACAGCATTCCGTATTCAGGTGGCTTGGGCATGTGTGATTACCCGTTTGGCAACCGTCCCTGGTAAGAAGTACGCCACTGGTGATAGGCTCCAGCCCACCCTTAATGGTCGCGTCTTTTTTCTCCTCCAGTGAAGTGGTAAAGCTTTCCACCTGGAGGTCTTCGAGTTTTAATTTGGTATTTTTTTTCATCTGAATGAGGGTTTGGTATGGTACGTATGCCGGGCCCTTTTTGGGGCCCGGTGGCCTTTAAAATTTAGGCAATGGCCCTTCAGGCTTTGGCCCGTCATCTATAGGGCAGGTATAGCCATTCACCGATGGGCACCTGTTTACGCTGGGGCATAGCCAGGTGCCTGGCAACGGTTCGGCCTCCATTTTACAGCCCAGTGAGGCTCCTCCTGCTATTGTTTTGGACGTATGAGGGTTCAGGTCAGTCACAAAACTGGTGATGCGAAGGGTTTCTAACTTTCTTTTCATATATGTCGCGTAAATTTTAATGATGTACTTGAATATCATGCTATTACGCCATAGCAAAAAGCCTTTTTTAGTGAAGGTAACCCAGCGCTTAGTGAAGGCATCTGTTTACATAGGGAAAGAAATAAGCATTCTGCAATGCATGCCCTCCCCTGATTAGAAAACGCTGGAACGTTTTCTAATCTGTCCCCGAAAGTCGGACCTCTCCCCCGGGAGGGGAATTACGCTTAGCTATGCCAACTAAGCTCATAATATGGCTAGATCAGGGCCAGCTTTTGCATGAATGGCCCGCGGTACGTTTTGCCGATAGGTAGCTTAAAGGAATTAATGACCACATGAGATTCGCTTATGCTGCTTATGCCGTCCATATTGATGATATAGGAGCGGTGTATCCGGCAAAAGCAGGGCTGCCGGAGTTTTTCACCCACCTTTTTCAGCGTGGAGCATATAAGGTATTTCTGGCCGGTGGTTTTAATGTAGGTATAATTATCACAGGCCTCAATCCATAATATATCCCGGCAGGTAATCCTGACAAGCTGGTCCCTGTCCTTCACGAAAATATCCTCCGGTCCATCGTTTACATCCGCTTTACGGATTGCGTTATGCAGGGCGATGCTGACGGCCGACCGCAGGTCGCGCTCGTCAAAAGGCTTGATGATATAGCCTGCCGGATTCGTTTGCCGGGCACGCTGTATGGTATGTTCGTCGCCGTAGGAGGTGAGAAAGACCACCGGGTAAGCTGGCTTCAGTCTTTCGATCAGGTCTATGCCGTCCGTCTCTTCGTTGCCCAAGTGTACATCCGCAAGAGCCAGGTCCGGCGGGCTGCTTTGCAGTCCAAGGCTGGCCTCACCGGCCGAGTGGTATACGCCTGATACGTCGTAGCCCAGCATGCGCAGGTGCATCTCTATTTCACTGGCAATGATGGGCTCATCCTCTATTACGGCTATGCGGTAGCGGCTCATATAGTATCATTCATTGGGGTGGGAAAAGTAAGGGTTACACATACCCCTCCATTATCAGTAATGGTGCGGCAGGCATTTAGCTTTTTGGCCAGCGCCTGCACCAGGCTCATACCAAAGCTGCCTGCTTTATCCATGTCGAAATCCGGCGGCAGGCCCCGGCCGTTGTCCCGGACACTCAGGTGGTACTCCCCGTCTTCGGTTTGCAAAAGTATCTCAATGCAGCCCGGCTGTCCCTTTTCAAATCCGTGTTTGATTGCGTTTGTCACCAGTTCATTTATGATAAGGCCTAAAGGTATCGTGGCATCCACATCAAGCTCTGTGTCCGGCACCTGTATGGCTATGGCTATATTAGCCAGTGGCTCCGGGTAGCATTCCTGCAGGTTAGCCACCAGGTTGTGGGTATACTCCAGGATATTAACGGCCCTCAGGTCACTGCCCTGGTAGAGCTTTTGGTGCAGCAGCGCCATAGATTTCACCCGGTTGCGCCCCTCGTTTATGGCGTGGCGTGCCTGCACGTTTTCCACATGCTGAGATTGTAAAAAGAGAAGGCTGGATACGATCTGCAGGTTGTTTTTTACCCGGTGATGGATTTCCTTCATAAGTACCTCCTTTTCACCCAGTGCCCGGCTTATCAGCTTATTTTTCTCATCCAGTGTCTGGGCATGCTGCTTTTTGGTGCGGTACAGCACCAGCCCTGTAAGGGCCCCCGCGGCTCCCAGCAGGGCCAGCACCACCAGGTAGCGCGTAGACCGGGCCTGCTGGCTTATTCTCGCCTGCTGTAGCTGGGTGGTGGTATGCAACAGCGCAATCTGCTGCTCCTTTTCATTTACCTTATACCTGTTCTCTATCTCGTGTATCTGCCGGCTGGTCTCCAGGTTGTTCAGCGAGTCCCTTATTGATGCGTATTGTTTATGTGCGGCCAATGCCTGCGCCGGTTCGCCCAGGTGCTCATAGGCTTCCACCTGGTAGTAAAGTGCCTCCATCTCGTCACGCAGTGTGTTAGACTTACGTGCCATGTCCAGCGCCTTGCTGGCATACTCAAGGGCTTTCGTGTAGTTTTTTCTTAGTATATAGATATGGCTCAGGTTGCCCGTGATAGTGGTATTGTATTGCGGGTTTATGTGTTCGCCATTCAGCGTCATGGCGGTGAGAAAGTATGATTCCGCCGTATCAAGCTGCTGCCAGTCCAGGTATATATTTCCTATAGATACATAGGTGACAGACAGGTGCGTGCTGTCTTCTATCTCCAGTTGCAGGGCCAGCCCTTCGTTATAATACATCAGGGCAGAATCAGGCTTGTGCATTTTATGATATATGATGCCTATGTTCACCAGGGAACCGGCCTCGTTAAGCGTTTCACCCATTTGCCGGTCTATGGCCAGGGCATCCATCAGGTAGGGCATCGCTTTATGATATTCCTTCCGCTGCGAGTATATGATGCCGATGTTGTTGAGCGCAATGGACTGTTGCGTTTCGTCTTTAAGTACCTTCCAGAGAGTGAGCGAGTTAAAGTGCGCTTCTATGGCTTTATCCTGTATGCCCATGATGTCCAGGTTTATGCCCATCATGCCCCAGGCTGTGGCCAGTGCTACGGTATCCTTCAGGTCCTCTGCCAGTGCCAGCGCCTGCCGGGCATAGAGCAGGCCGGTATCTGCCGATACGTAAGAATACTCCCAGGCCAGTTCACTACAGATTACCTGGCGTACAGAGTCCCCACCCGTAGCCTCGAGCGTGTATAGCAGGCTATCTATTTGGGGCTGCTGTCTGCCTTCTGCGCGGTATCCTGCCCCGACCAGTAACAGGCACAGGCCAAGGAAGGAGGAATAGGAAAAAATGCGCAAGACAGCCATTCGGAGTCACTGTTATACCTGTCATTTATTGATTGATTTGCATTTAGTAACCCTCTTGGGTATGAATCAATTACCTCACCTATACCCTGATTGGCAAACAAAAAAGCCTGTCCGGTGGGACAGGCTCTGATTATATTATTAACAACCGGGGAAGGTACAGCACTCTGTATACAGGTGGCTTTTGCAGGTATGCCAGCCCGACTCTTCCACGGGGTCCAGTTCCTGGCCCGGCTGTAGCGCCTGCGCGCCCGCTTTCACGTCTTTTTCGATGGCAGTCACGAAGCTACTGATCTCCAGGTCACTGAGTTTTAGTTTTTTGGCTTTCATAAATCTGATGGTTTTTAATGAAATATGGTATGTGAGCCGGTGCCCACATTTACTTAAAGATACTAAAAGTATCGACTTAGTAATAAAAAAGCCCCTGACCGCATAAGCAGCCAGGGGCTTTTTCTATAGATCAGCGTTTTGCCTGTGAGGTTATCTCACTATGATACGCTCGGTTTTAACCGTGTCAGCATCCTGTACAGAAAGCATGTAAACGCCGGGGCGCAGTCCGTTCAGAGACAGCTCTGTGCGGCTACCCGTGGCAGGTACGGCAAACTGTACGCGGCCATTTACATCATATAATGTAATGGTTACCTCACTAGCCACCTCAGATACCACAGTGAGAGCCTCAGAAGCCATTACCGGGTTAGGGTAGGCGCTGAAAGTCGCTGCACTAAAGGTCTCTTCGGGAGCAGAGAAGCGGGCTGTGCTGTAGGTGTGCTTACCCAGATCGTTAAATGTATCTGTGGTAAATACGGCCCACTCTGTGGTGGTATAAGTAACATTACCACCCGTAACGCTGCCATTACGTACCAGCGTTACGTCCTGTGCAAAGTTGCCTGAACCACCGTTATAAGTACCTACGATGTCGATCAGCACGCCGTTTTCAAACAGGCCTACAGGGTCGTTACCGTTAAAGCTCATGGTAGCATCTGACGTAGTCAGGTTAGCCACGCGCTTCATTTGCTTCTTCGCCTGGTTGTTTACGATGACGTATACCCCACCTGCAGCGAGTGTGCCGCTCAGGGTAAGGCCGTTGTCCCATGCGCCGGCACCGTTCACCTGGCGCTTGATCGTGTAGTTGGCCAGGTCAATGCTGCTCGTACCCAGGTTAGTGATCTCGATGGCTTTGTTATAAGAAGAACCTTCGATGTACTCAGAGATGATCACTGAAGGACCCGCAGGAGCCGCCTGGGTAGTTACGCTTACCTGTGAGCTCTGGGCTGATACGTTGCCCGCCGCATCTTTGGCAGCCACTTTGTACAGATAGGTGGTAGAAGCACTCAGACCCGTTACGTTGTATGACGTAGCTGCAGTAGAGCCTATCAGCACACCGTTCTGGAACACATCATATCCCGTTACGCCTACATTATCCGTAGAAGCCGTCCAGCCAAGGGTAAAGTCAGTAGACGTTACGTTAGATACGGTAAGGCCGGCAGGTGTGGTAGGCGCTTGTGTGTCTGCCACAGGAGCGCTTGCCGTAGTTACACTTAGCTGTGGACTCTGCGCCGATACGTTACCGGCAGCATCCTTAGCCGCTACTTTGTACAGGTACGTGGTAGAAGCATTCAGGCCGCTTACGTTGTATGAGGTAGAAGCGGCAGAACCTATCAGGCTGCCATTCTGGTATACATCATACCCTGTTACGCCTACATTATCCGTAGAAGCATTCCAGCTCAGGGTAAAGCCGCCTGCCGTTACGTTAGCAGCCGAAAGGCCGGAAGGAACTGCAGGAGCTTCCGTGTCAGGAGTAACCGTTCCGCCATTGAGCACCATAGAGGTAAGGATGGGGAAGTGATCAGATACCCGCGTAGGAAGTTGCTTGTTCTGTACGTTTGCAGGAGCGGCAGCAAACTCATCGGCCAGCTCATTAGAAAGCAGGATATGGTCTATGTCGTAGAATGACTGGTCAGTTTTGGCACCGGCAGCGTGGAAGTAGTCCGCCTCAGTGTCGTTATCCAGGTCGTCATACACACCCCAGGTAGAAATCTCACCGGTAGCTCCACCGTTGTCGGCTACGTTTAAGTCACCCAGTACGATCATGTTGTCATTGCTATAGGTAGCATTCAGTTCCGCTACCAGTGTCTGCATAGACTCCAGGCGGCGCGTAGCTCCGCCGGTGCAGCACTTCAGGTGCAGGTCTACCAGGCGTACGGCTGACGATGAACCGTCAATGGTTACGGTAGCCGTCATCATAAAGGGCAGGCGGCCGCTACCGAAACGGCTGTCACCGCTAAGTACCACATCCGTAAGCAGGGTAGTAAAGCTTACATTGCTAACGGTAGAGGTACGGTATACAAATGCCTGGCGCTGTGCAGGGAAATTTGCAAAATCAGGATTCCACCAGTAAGAGAAATACTGATTGTATCCGCCGGCCCAGCTATCGCTGTTGTCCATGCTGTTCAGTTTGGTAAGCAGGTCAGCCAGGGCGTCACCGTTTACATCGTCTATCACGATTTCCTGCAGGGCATAAATGTCCGCGCTGGCATCCAGTATGTCCTGGGCGGCAGCGGTAAGCTGCTCGTCACGGCTCATGCTCAGGCCGGCCTTGCCGGGGGCACCCAGCCACTCGATGTTGTACGTTACTACGTCGAATACGTCTGCTTTTACCGCATAGCTCTGCATGGCAGAGGTGGTGGTATTGCTGTCACCGTCGGTGGCAGATACCTGGTAGAATACGGTAGTACCGTTAGGCTGGGCAGGGATAGTAGCTGAGTAGCTGCTCTGCGGGCCATTGCTCATGCTCAGGCTGTTGTTCAGGTTGCTTGAGCTGGTACCCCATAGCAGGGTAGCGGAGGAAACCGATACATCATCTGTGATGGTGGCAGAGATGCTCACGTTGTCACTTGCTGTCACATTACCGCTGGGGCTACGTGAGATGCTGCTGATGGCAGGAGAGGCGGCAGCGGTCAGGCTGGTACCCGTTACGGCCAGGTTGTCTATCTCCCACGTACCGGCAGAGGTGGTGGTAGAGAGGTAGCGCAGGGCTACGTATACACCGGTCTGGCCGGCATAGCTGCTCAGGTCGGCATCGCCTGATGCCACAAAGCTCCAGCTATTACCAGCCGAGCGGGCGGGCATATTCACCGTGCTCCATGAGGCATTGGCAGGATCGCCGGAACCGCTGTAAGTAGTAGAGATAAGTATCTGGCAATTAGCCGATACATTAGATTCATAATTGATGGCCTCAATGAATGACAGGGAAACCTCTGCCATGTCGCTGAAGTCAAGAGGGGGAGAGATGAGCCAGTCCTCGTTGGTATTCTGCGTACCACTATAACCAGTCATATAGCCACAGGGGGCAGGGGAGCCATAGTTGGCGGTAGTCCACACCTGTGCACCGGTGGCGTTGTAGGGCGTCATCACGCCCAGGCCGCTACCAAAGCCTTCGTTCAGAAGGGTGGTCTGGGCCTGTGCCTGCAGCACAACCAGCATGGCCAATAAGATAGAGTAGAATTTGAGTTTCATCCAGTTGAAATTTGGGTCGAAAATTTCCGCGAAAATATCCAAACCAAATTTTATTTTGCATGAAACAATGTTACCCTTATTTTAATAATAACGGGCGAATAGAATGAATTCAGCCCTCAAAACTCGCAAACACTTGTTAGCTACCGGGTTTTTGTGTTAAGAAATTGTTACCAGGTTTATTGAAAATCCGGATGGTGATATAGGGGTGTGATCGGTTATCACATTATTTGAGCGGCGGCACTACGGCTTATATGATGCTACGGAGTTATTCCCCCTTCATTAATCTTTCTCTTACCTGCATGCTGACTTGGCAGCTACTCCTATTTTGGCCCTGACGCTTAGTTTGTTAGTCAAAGCAGACTATTGCTGGAAGAAAGCAATCTATAAAAAAATGGGGTCTTACCGGTTATAATTCCTCTTCCCAAACCATTAGGTAAAGTCTGAGTGTATCATGCATGCACCCGGATTCCTATAAATCCTTTATTAAAAAAATTAGACTATGGCAAAAAGTCAATCGGGTCGTCAATCCGTGAAGCTGGACGACTTTATTGGGAAGATTATTGCGAACCCCGGACAGCCGGAAGCCTTTGAGTTGCTTTCCGGATTTGTTGGAGAATCGTCTGAGAATGATCACGTTCGTTTGTACGAGGATATTTCGCTGAAGAAGTTCATGGATATTCCCAATTCGGGCATATTGCATACCGCGCCTATACCAGAGCGTATTTCACCTATGGGCGGAAGCTATCTTTGGGTTAAAAAGGACACCGAGTTCATCTTTGGCAATCCGGCCAGTGAAGACCGGGCTAAGTCGAAGCTTTTTGAAGGCGACATGGTGGCAGGCTTCAGCGCAGAAAGCACGGCGGAAAAAGGCGGCGGCATGCAGGCTCAATATACCAACGGTGGCGGGATATGCGATACCACGCGTGACGGCAACTGCTGGACAGAGGGTAAATGTACAGACGGCTGGGTATGCAAAAGCTCTGCCTCTTTCTGCCCGATGAATACGCCGGGCCAGGGTATGCAGATGCAATATACCAACGGTGGCGGGATATGCGATACCACGCGTGACGGCAACTGCTGGACAGAGGGCAAATGTACAGACGGCTGGGTATGCAAAAGCTCTGCCTCTTTCTGTCCGCTGAATACGCCGGGCCAGGGCATGCAGATGCAGTATACCAACGGCGGCGGGATATGCGATACCACGCGTGACGGCAACTGCTGGACAGAGGGCAAATGTACAGACGGCTGGGTATGCAAAAGCTCTGCCTCTTTCTGTCCGCTGAATACGCCGGGCCAGGGTATGCAGATGCAGTATACCAACGGTGGCGGGATATGCGATACCACGCGTGACGGCAACTGCTGGACCGAAGGTCGATGTACGAATGGCTGGGTATGCAAAAGCTCTGCCTCCTTCTGCCCGATGAATATGCCACGGTAGGGCAACCATAAGCACACCGGCTTGCCTGTCGCAGAGAACGATGAACGGCAACATGGCATGGGGGTGTGCCGGGTATTTTTTCTAAAAACTAAACATTATAAAGCCCCGGACCAGCCGGGGCTTTTATCCGATGATCATATTAAATACATCAAACGTACACCTCTACCTCATAAAAAATGAACTGATAGCCCCGGAAGATGTGGTGGCAGGTAACTATAGCTGTTCGTTTATACCCAGCAGGAACCGTAACTACCGGATCAGTTGCACAGATCAGTCGCTGATCGTAAAACAAATACGGCAGCAGGATGTGGAAAAGGTGGAGTCTATACAGGTAGAATCACATGTATATAAGTGGTTTGGGCAGGTAGACGCACTGAAGCATATAGGTCACTTTGTACCTGGTTTCAAGCATTATGATCAGACAAGCCGCGTATTAGTATTGGAGTACCTGGATGGTTATAAGGACCTGGACACATATTATAATCGCTACCTGAAGTTTCCTGAAAATACAGGCGGGGAAATAGCCACTATACTATTTCATCTGCACCAGGACAGCCGCCACTATTTAACTAGGGAAGTAGCTGGTCATTATCTCAGAAACAGAAAGCCGTGGATTTTTCATATTGCTAAAGTAGATCCGGAAAACTATACAGCCGACAGCCCCGCAGGCAAGGAGCTTATCAGGCTTATCCAGTCGCAAAGCGTTTTTGTATCGCATATCAATCAACTGAAAAGCGAGTACAGGTTTAACACGCTCATCCACGGTGATATTAAGTGGGTGAATTTTCTGGTAAAGTGGGATGAGGGAGGTGAATCTATGAAGCTTATAGACTGGGAGATGGCCGACTATGGCGATCCCCTTTGGGATATTGGCGGCTTCTTTCAGAGTTATATATCCAAGTGGGCGTTTAAAAATACACAGAAGGACTCGCCGGAAAGCCTGGCGGAACTTAAGTCCATGCAGGGGATCATAGATGATTTCTGGCACACCTATTCAACTTTTCAAGGATATTCTCCTACAGAAAAATCTGCGAATTATTACCTGGCGTTCCGATTTGGTGCCATGCGGATGATACAGACCTGCCTGGAGGCTACCAAGGGCAGAGATAAAATAGATGTGGAGCTGGTACGTATCCTGCAGCTATGCTTTAATGTAATGGATAAGCCGGTAGAAACGGTGAACCTTCTGATGTCATGAGTGAGTATATAAAGGAACATATTCAAAAAATAGCGCAATCGCTGCGGCTGGAAAATGATGTATTGCTCATACCCTATGGAAAGGACGGAAAATACCTGCCGCCCTACTCACCGGAAGATGATGAGAAAAAGGCCTTACAGCAATTAGCCAATGCCTTATACTTCGCCTATTATTGCAAAAATACGCACCTGGGTCATACTGATTCATACGGGCACATGCAGGCGGATCTCCTGGAAGAGCTCAGGGCTGCTAATACCGGGAAGCCGGGTGTAAGCCATAACTGGTTTGTGACGCAATCCCTTGGTGAAAACAACGGTGTTTTTGCCGAACGGCGTAATCAGAGTAACTTTTTTTACTCTCACGAAATAGCAGGTACCTCTGGCAATCAAAAGCCATCATATGCTTTTAATGAGTGTATTAATGTATATAATCAGACAGAGTATTTTGATGATAAAAGTATATTCTATCATGTATTCAGCGAAACGCCCTATCTGAAATACCCGGTGGGTGCCGTAAGGTTTTATTTTAATATAGTCCCTGAAGGGATGCCCCGGCTGGTCCATGCGCTTTCTTCCGTTTTCAACAGTCATGCCGTACCCTTTCACTTTAAGTGTATCCGGCAGCGCCATGACTTTGGTCGCTGTGATACGGCCGTGCTCTATGTGGCGTCACAGCATGCTCAGGTGGTTAGTTATATAATAGAGAGTCTGCGGCCGGGGCTGGATCCATTTGTACGCGATCTGTCACCAATGTTTACCCACCGGCTATCCAGAGGTATTTCATTTGCTGAAAACCCCGATACGAATGAAAGCTTTGGTATGACCAGAATGCATATACTGGCCCAGGCATTATATGAACAGGTGACAGCGAAGGCCGGCTTCTCCGGGCTATACGATTGCTTCCTCGATCATCTGAACAGTGGTGGTTACAGCCCATCTCACATTTATCGAAATCCCCGGTCCGGATTTCATTATTCTTTCCTATAGCCAATGCAACATAATAATATATTAACTGATACCGCCCGGCAGATAGGGGACGAGCTTTGCCTCTCGGCCCTTTGGCATAAGGATGCCTGCACATGGGTGACCAGGCAGGCCGAAGGTGCCTCAGAGCAGTTTATATCACTAAAAGGTGACTGGTATACGGGTACCAGTGGCATCTCCGTATTTCTGGCTGCATTATATAAACAGACCGGAAATGCTATCTACCGGCACACCGCCAGAGGAGCACTTGTGCAGGCAACAGGTTCGGCTGATGACTTTGACCGGCAGGGAAGGTATGGCCTGCATACGGGCGTGTATGGAGTGCCCTTTGCTTACCTGCATTGTGGCAGGCTGCTGGATGATGAGGCATTGGTAGCGCGGGGCCTGGAGCTGGCTGACCGGTATGCTGACAATGCAGAGAAAACCACGGAAACGGACATAATTGGCGGTCTGGCCGGCATACTGAAGGTGCTGCTGCTGGCGTACCAGATATCCGGCGAAGAGCGTTTCCTTGTTCATAGCAGGCAACTAGGCGGTAAACTCCTTGCCCGGGCTACACGTCATGAGCAGGACAACCTGCTATCCTGGCGCACGGTGGAAAAGCAGGTACAGGACCTCACAGGGCTGGCCCACGGGGTAAGCGGTATTGGCGCTATCTTTAGCGAACTGTATGCACATGACGATAATCCGGAGTGGAAAGAGGCGGCAGAAAAGGCTATTGCGTATGAAAACAGATCCTATAGCAAGGAGCAAAATAACTGGATAGACTACCGGTATCTGGAAAAGAAAGAGGAATGGAAGCCTGGCAGTATGATGGCCTGGTGCCATGGGGCCCCCGGTATTGGCCTCACACGGGTACATCTGGCGCGTAATCTTCAGACGGATAAATACTCCAATGACCTAAATACGGCAGTATCATCCACTAAACAGCATTTACAATACACGTTACAAAGTAAAAACGGCAACTTCAGCTTATGCCACGGCATGTTAGGTAATGCAGAACTCCTGGTGTATGCTGCAGAGGTACTGGAGGATGATGGCCTGCTGCAGGATGCCCGGTCAATAGCTACCGGCATTGTGCATATTGTTAGACAAAATGATCTCCCCTGGCTTTCCGGATTTAATAATGGCAAAGAGACCGCAGGCTTTATGCTGGGTAATGCGGGCATCGGGTATCAGTTATTACGGACAGCAGATCCGGCAACTTTCCCGGGCTTATTGATCTAGCCGGCAGCAGAGCATACTAACTTGCGCATGACAATACACAGCCGGCCGGTTAAGAATGGCTCTGATGCTATTTGCCTTTCTGCGAGTGAAGGCTGCGTGCCTACGGCACTTATGGTCGCTTCGGTTTATCGAGCTACAAAGGCAACGTCCCGATGGGACTGAACTCCTTTTAGCTCATACGAACCAACCTGACCGCTATTGCCCTTATGAGACCACGCTTTTACGCTTTCTCATTTCCCACAATGTGGGACGGCTCTTCAGGGAGACACAGCCGTCAAGCTATGCCCCAATTCCCTTCCTGTGATTATATAGAGGTGGTCCGACTTTCGGGGTCCGACTTTCGCTGGGCCCGCATTCGGTGGTCCGACTTTCGGTGGTCCGACTTTCGGGGTCCGACTTTCGCTGGCCCGCATTCGGGAGGTCCGACTTTCGGTGGTCCGACTTTCGGAGGAGCTGGCAGAAGACTTTATTGAGCAGTTACATCGTGCTAATTACACCATTTGCTTAGCCCCGCCTTAGTCCGTATGTATCATCTTAGAAGCCTTGCCCACACCATTTTCATTAAATGCCTCTACTGTGAAGTAATACTCCTGGTCGGTATTGAGGCTGCGTAGCTCCAGGTCGTTTTTATCATATACCAGGTAGGCATTATACAGCTTATCTTCGGCGATGCCCCAGCGTACATTATAGCCTTGTGCCCCTTTTACCTTGTTCCAGCTTAGGGTGACATTGCGCCGGTCCCTGTCACGGTCTGCCCCGAAGCCCTTCACCATGGCGGGGGTCTTGCCTGCGCCTTTGCCAAAGATGCGCAAGCCCGATACGGCGAGGTTTTGGGTAGGCACGTGCAGGCTGCGAAAGCGTATCATGCGCGCCTCTGCCGGCTGTGACAGTTCCGTATAGTCATTGGGCACGTCCTCGTAGTTATCGCTTTTATCCACCAGGGCGCGCCAGGTTTGTCCATCCAGGGAGGCCTCTATCACATACTGATGGTAGAGGCTGTCCTGCCGGCCGTAGATGTCCGACTCGTAGTCGTTATAGTTTACCTGCACGGCGCGTATGGTGCTTTTTTCGCCCAGGTCTATCTCCACCCATGGAGCTTCGTCGTCCGCTTCCGGTACCCATACGGACTGTACGTCCTCATCATTCACGTGCGGTGGGGCAAAGTCGCCCCGTGTGGAGGAAGCTGTTACGGGCTTATTGTAAGAGAGCAGCATCCAGCCCGTAAAGGCCCCCTGCCGGTCAGGGTCAGACGGTGCATAGTGCGGGTAGTCTCCATAGGCTGTATTTACGTGCATAAGGCCGTCTGCATCAAAGAAGGCGGGAAACTGCCCCACGCGCCTTTCGAACTTGTAGTTTACGGAGATGGCCATGGTGCCGAAGTGCCAGTACTGTCCGCCCGGCCCCTCTGCGGTGCTGCCGTGGCCTGCACCATTGATGAATCCGCCCGGCTTGTAGCTTATGGGATTATTAGGTGCGTAGGTGTAGGGGCCCAGCGGATCATCTGAGGTATAGACGCCATCGGCGTATGTGTCCCACTCCGTGCCGGGGGCGGCATACTGCATGTAGTAGGTACCTTTGTGTTTGGTGAGCCAGGCGCCTTCCATATAGCCGTCGAGGGTAGGGTGGTTGTGGTTTTCCCCGAAGCGCTCCCAGCCGTGCTTATCCTCTTCCAGCGTAAAGAACTCGACGGTTTCTCCCTTGGGGATAAAGCGTTGCCTGGTGTCCAGCTCATAGCCGCGGATAGGGTGCACGTTAGACGAGCCCCAGAAGATAAAGGAGCGCCCGTCATCATCTATGAAAAAGGCCGGATCCTGCAGGTTCCAGAGTATGGCGGGCACGGCCTTCCAGTCTCCTTTTTTAGGGTTGTCTGTATAGAGCAGGCTCATGATGCCGGAGGGGTCACCGGTTACGTAGAGTACCGAATCCTTATAGTTAAAAGCGGCGGGAGCGTTAGACCCCTGAAAGTACCACTTTTCGGGGTCTACAAACTCCCACTCTGTCATGTCCTTAGAGTGCCAGTAGCCCATGGACCGCGTCACGAACATGTAGTACGCGCCGCGAAAGCCCACTACAGCCGGATCGGCCCCCGAGCGGTAAGAGATATTTTTATGCGAGTTGACTACCATGTAGGTATAGTCCAGGTCTACGGGATTGCAATAAGTGGCTTGCTGAGCCGTAGCGCGGTGGGTAGCCAGGGTGATGATAAGGCAGCTTAAAGCGGTGGCTGCCAGGTGTAGGGTGGTACGGGCCTTAGCAAAGGGGGTATTCACTTTCATAATCAAAAAATGGATAATACAATCAGCGCAGTACAAGCGGGGCCCGTATTCCTCACTTGTGCTGCTGGTTGTTGTCAATATAGCTGCAAATAGGGTAGGGTGCAAGGGGCGGGCACCTCATGCATAGGGGAGTGGCCGACCGGCCCGCGGTATAGAAAGAAGCCTGGTGCCGCTCTCTGTGTTGGATAAAATACCCTTTGAATTCCTTCAAACGTCATCGCGCATCTTTTCAGGAATTTTTCAAATAAGATGCGTGGGGTAGTACCGAAGTGATTCGGACATGCTGGAGGCAGGTTCGATTTGGAAACAATTCATTTATAATAGGCAAAACAGGAGCTTAATTTGATGGCATGCACATGCCCAGGGCAGAGGCCGGCAGGCCCGCCGGGTAAATGCAGGCTGAGGCTGCGTTTTTGTTGGAGGAAATGTCCCTTGAATTCCTTCAAACGCCATCGCGCATCTCAGCAGGAATTTTCGAACGCAGATGCGCGAGTGATAGAGCGCAGGGCCGGGAAAGGATACGCGGATCTGTTTTTGGCCACTGGCTATGCCGTCAGCCCGGTGAGTATCTTTACTAATTACCGGTGAGCGAAACATGTAACCTTATATCATACTTTATGAGCATACCCACTAAAAACCGCGGAGATAGCCGGTAGAAATTTTATATTCACCTCATCTACGACCCGTTATGTTTGAGTATGTAATTTATTTTCGTGTATATATTTAAATAACTTATTATGAAAAAGACTAAAATGAACCTCGAGTCTCTTAACATTGAGAGCTTTGTAACAGAATCTAATATCAGGGGTGGTGCAAAAGATGCAGAAGTACCTACAGTACTTACTAAAGGGTACTGGTCACACTGCTGTACAGAAGATTTCACCGTCGCCTAAGGCATAAATTTGCTAAGAGACTGTCCCAAAAGGCAGTCTCTTTTTTTATCTTAGCAGGCGATCCCTTTGCCGGAGCTCCAATCCTATTTCATGTTGGATTAATTCAGACCACTAAAGGCGTTTTGCCTCTGCCAGCACATAATCAATGTATGCTCCCCTTTTAAAAGCAAACCATTTATTGCGAAGCGGTCCGCTCTGAACGTAGCTGTTAAAATTAGCAAAGGGTTTACGATCTGACAGTATGTCGAGAAGGTCATACCTGACCCGGCCCTCAGGCAGTGAACAGGCAAAGTCTTCCATGACTTTAAACGCGTCATTTGAATTCATAGGGCTAAACTTTGTGTAGTTCTCCTCCTCCTTTTTCACCTTGTCTATTATCTCCTGCCACTCTTCCGGCTCATAGTATATGTTTCTTTCATCCGGTAGCATCTCTATGGCTTTAGTGGTTTTGTGGACATAGCATTCCATACCCATTTCCAGGTTTTCTCCTATGTCACAGGCTTGCTCTCTTGTCAGTTCCATTGGCTTCATTAGTAGGGACCTAATTATACAATCACCCATCAAAATCAGATACAAATTATAGAAGGTGATTCTAAGCAGGTAAGGGAATGATGAGACGATACCCGGAAAGGGCTGTACCCATGCCTTATGCCTATGCTAATATAGCAGCGGATTAAATTAAATCCGTCATAAGCCCATGATTATGAGTGACAGGTACCTGCCAGGAGGTAGCAGTAAAAACAGGCTTATGATGAAATGACTATGAGTAAGCAAAAAAAAGACCGGTAGGAGGTAAGCCCCCTGCCGGTCAGTATCTGGTTGTCTATTTCTCTTTAACGTCTCTGCCGGTTACCGGCCGGTAGATAAGAGAATAGCATTTAGTCCTTTACGATTTTTCCTGAAAAGGAGCCGTCCGGTCCGTTTAGCAGGTAATGATACAGGCCGGGTCTCAGCATTTTCCCTCTGGCATCATTTCCGTTCCACCTTACCGTATGTATCCCCCCTTTCCTGTTGTCATCCACGAGCGTAGCAATCTCTCTTCCCTGTACATCCAGGATATTGAGCGTGTAGTGCCCTTCCTTTTCTATCCTGAAAGTAAGTTGGGCGCCCTTGTCTTTGATAGGGTTAGGGCTCACCATAAACTCACCGGGGGCCAGCACGGGCTGTTCAGTGCCTAGCCTGTATCCATAGGGGTTACAATCGCCGATCACCTGGTAGGTGCTGTTGGATGAGTAGGGGTATACCTTGTACACCACCAGTTCATCATCACTATAGCGGGTGGGTGAATTAATGGAAAGGGTAAGCTCAACTGCTATGCCGTTAGGCCCGGGTGAGCTAAATCCGTTGTAATAATATGAGAAAGCTGACACATCCTGAGTGGCTATGTTATAATAGGAAGTGGGCGCTTTACGTCTATATGTGTAGGCTACTTTTACACTGGTTAGTGTCATGCCTGACTGGGTATTAAATGAGTAGTTGAATGTACTTTTGTCCAGATCATGGGTGGTAGATTCTTCTGTTTCGCATTCTCCCCAGTAGCTGTGGTAGAATTCTTCATATATGGTGTGCTCATCCACTACAGGAATGTTATTGAGGTTAAACACGCCCCATTTGATGGTTCTCAGTGGTCTGTAGGCATCTGCCATCTGAGTGCCTGGACTTAGTGCAAAATCAATATCGAAGCTGGGCGTGACGCTATTGATGGTACCCTGTAGTTCTATAGCCCCTTCAAACTTCATAGGCTCCCGTACTTTCTGTTCATTCTTGCCGCCGATAAACGATGTTACGAGCCCCATCAGTCCTCCGATATAAGGGGCGATGGTACCTACTGCACCTGTGATCAGATCTGTGGCGGGACCTTTCCACCAGGGTGTGCCGGATGTCTTGTCAATCTTATCCTGGAGGGCTTTCTTCGCCTTATTCACAGACTTATAATACTTATGCCCTTTATTAACGGCATCTACGATATCGCCCCCTGTGATCCTGCTGGCTGTAGGAGTGGCTTCATTGACTACTTCATTTAATGTGAAAGAAGTAGAAGCAAGGTTTATCTGCGACTCATCCACCTGGTAAAATTTCATACGGAGGCGTGCATCGGGGTGTAGCCCCGGATCAAAACCGAACATGGTAAAGTCGGCATAAGCCCAGCCGCGATATACCGGTACGGTGCCCATTGCGGATTCTATAACAGAGGCATTATAATTATTTTTAAACGCCTTGGTTTCATCATTAAAGGTAAATAAGGCGCCGGATTTGGAAGGGTCCCAGAAAGACAATTCCATACGAAAATAGTTCGCGCTGATGTTGGGTGCATTATAACACATTACCCGGAAGATACCACGGTACTTATTATATAGCACAAAGAAGGGTATAGCGGGTGCACTGGTAGGGGTGCCGAAGTCACGGTAAGCCAGTACCCAGCCGTCTTCGGGGTACATGTCTTTCTCATAGGTGTTCAGGGTATGACCCTGTGTATAAAAAGGGAGTTGTACATTAGTCAGCGCAGTGGGCGTTTGTCCGCTGGTGGAGTAGTACATGGTATGGCCTGATCCGTTTACTGTCCAGTTCCAGTTAGGGTTCAGGTTGGGGTCTCCCGGTGACATGTACCTGGATACATGCGCATCTGCCTTTTTTTGGGCATGTACAGTGAAAACTGCGCAGATCAGCCCAATTAATAATAGTAAAGTCTTTCTCATAGGTATTAAAAAATTGAATTAATGTCTTTTAATATAGTGAGCAGGATTTTTGGCTATTGGTGCTTAATGTAAGGTTAATGTATGTTTTCTGGTAAAAAGCTTAAAAATTACCTCGCTTAAGCAGGTGAAGTTTAATGGGTATAGATTTTCGTACAGGAGAAATGAGGCTTTGCTATTTCTTAGTATAGCTGTATTGTATTATGCTTTATGTAATGTAATTTATATTGTTATATATTATATGTGAACGCCTTAGCTTTGGGGTAATATATGGCCGGGGCTGATGGCTATACCCTAAAGGGGGTCCATCGTTTTTGGTGTAACTAGTTACAAAGCCTGCACCCCTACGGGGGGGGGGCGCCATGCAACGGGCGCCGTGCAACGGGCGCCGTGCAACGGGCGCCGTACTTGTTCAGAAGGCGTTGAACTAAAACGGCGGTGCTCTTTGTCCTGCCCTCTGCCAGACGCCGGGGCCCCATTGCATGGCGCCCGTCATGCGACGGGGAGTAGTGCTATTCAGGGATTGACAACCCTTAACCACTCACCATTATCCATTACATCATATCCCTTCCACGGAGGCGACGGCGGTGTAGAGGCCGAAGTTGACCACGCAGGCGGTGGCCATTACGCCTATGGCAACTGTTTTTGTAGTGGGCTCGGGGTCGTTGACGGCTATGGCATAGCACAGGTTTTTGACGTCATCTACCAGGTTGGTGGTCTCCTCCAGTATGGCGGCCGTCTTGTCATTACTTTCTTCTGCAGATGACAGCTCTACAAAGTGCCATATGGAGCAGGTCATAGAGAGCATGGAGATGACACTGCCTACCACAGCTCCCACGGCGCGGCGGTCATCTACCTGAAGCTTTGTGAGCTTTAATTTGGTAACAGTAGTCTGTCCCAGGCCGCTAAAGACGCCTTTTACCATGGCCTTGCACACGATCAGGGAACGGTGCACCCATTTGATGGCCTCATTTTTTATGTCGCAGCGGGGCACAAGCACCGCGGCAATGCCGCTGCCGGAGACGAGCAGCCCGCTCAGTACCATATTTACTTTGGAATAAGGATTATCCGGTTCGGGCTCCATGGCCTCAAAACTGCTGACGGCGGCCAGAATGAAGGAGCAGAAGCCGGAGATCATGTACCCTGTAACGTAGATGGAGTATGCCATGGAGACGGGCATGGTGATGATGCCGTCATCATATTCCGAGCTACTGTCGGCCATGCCTACGATGGTGCGTGCGGAGGTATTGACAGAGGTAAAGCCTGCTGAGGACAGGGAGGCCATATGGCCGCCTGACCAGAGGGCATCCAGTGAGGAAGAGGTGTGGGTGGAGGTGATGTCCTGTATGCCGCTGCCGGGTATGGAGTTGGCAAATGCCTTACGTATGGTGTTATAGTCCGGGGCATTGATAAGAAACCTGGTGTACTTATCATTGGGGAAGGGTGCCTTTTTGTACCTGCCCTTATAGGCGAGGGTGGCGGGCACTGCGGCTATGTAGCAGAAGACATCCATGATCGAGAAGTCTTTGATGCCAATAAGCTCGAGTATGTCGCTCACCACAGGTATATGGATCTTGGTATCCATGATCCTGAGCAGCAGGTCGGCCACATTTTCCAGTATATCCAGGAAGGCATCTATGAGTATCTGGGCGCTCTTGATGAGGTCGCCTGCTACTATGCCTACTATTCTTTTTACCAGGTCCAGGATAGGCATACCGGGCACCTCGGGGGCAAGCTTGTATAGCTGCAGGAGGGTGTCTTCAAATACCTTGCCTTCATTTTCCAGGGCAGTGATCAGGGCCTTGAATATGCCCTCTACGGGGTTTGAGTCTGTCTTTTCGAGCTCCTTAGTATGGCGGCCATTATTATTATAGTGGTGCATGAGCATATTGCCGGGGGCACTGTCATGGCCCTGGGGACTGGAGTGGGCAGCGGGACTTGCCTTGTCTTCATTGCCGATGCGGAAGTCATCGGTGATGCCTGCCCAGCCGTCCAGTTTGTCCAGCATGCCATTTACCTTACTGTCAAATTCCTTGCGGTAGGTACCTATATGGGCTATCTCGTGCTTAAGAAAGCACATGATCATGTTTTTGTACACCTTCTTGGTACGCTTTATGTCGTCCCAGTCAAAGAAGAAGCTAAGAAACTCCAACAGCTTATCCACGCCTATGGCATGGTACACCCACTTTAGGGCTGAATATATGGCATCGACTGTATCCAGCACGGCGTGATAGACCCAGTCTCCTATGGCGACCACCGCCTTCCACACCGAGGTGGCAGGATCATGCTGCACGGCCAGGGTATGCCCCACGCCGGTGTCCAGGAAGCCAAACAGGTCGCCTGCTCTTACTATTGCGACGGCTTTTCCGGTTTTTTCGTCGTTTTTGGTTTCGGTCTTTTGGGTAGTGGTACCGGTTACCTGTTTGTGGGCTTTGGCGAGGGCCTGATTGGCCTCTGCCAGTTGGTCCAGCTTACTGTGGTCTGTGACCAGGGCTTCTTTGCTACCGTCAGGCTTTTCTACCTGTGCGCCCTTAAGCTTGTCCTTTGAGTCCAGCGACACGGCTTTTTGGAAGGGCTTCTCAGAGGGGGTAATGGTAAGTTGCTTGCCTCCCTTTTCGGATACTATGATCTCTGCGCCGTTGATATCGTGCACCATCTCTATGAGTGTCACGCTGCCCTGCACATCTGTTTGTACGGGTATGGGGGTTTTGTCCAGCACATAGTACAGGTGGTTGATGTAAAAGGGGGTGCGTGTGGTGGTGCTCAGGTAGAGCTCCTGGCCGGCCAGCATCTGTCCCTGCTCATCGGCAAGCTGTATGCGGGTGGTGTATGAGTTGAACTTCCTGGTTTTCGCCTGCTCAGTGTCCAGTTGCACGTGTGATTTCTTCCAGATGGTGGTCTCCGGGGACTGCACCATCTTAAAGAGCTCATCTCCGGCGGCAGCGAAGAAAACGTTGCCGTTATCGGCCTTATTTACATAGGGTGACACCTGGTCCACACCGCTGATGAGGGGCAGGGGGGTACTCCAAGCGCTGCTGTCGTACACCTGGCTTATGGCGCATGTGGTGTAAAATACCTGGTTGGCGCGGTTTATTCCCCATACGATAAAGGTATCGGTGGTGGCATAGGCAAAGAGCTTGGTCACCCCTACAAAGAAGTCGCTCCTCATCACCAGGCTGCCGCTGGCCCCGTTCTCCTGCTTATCCGCGGCGTAGTAGTAGAGGGCCTTGTCTCCGGCTACGAAAAGGGCGGTATTTTTGCCCACAAAGGCGGTGTCTATCGCTGTGGCACCTTTCGGTACCTTAAAGGTGGATATGGTGGGAGGTGCACTTCTGGAAAAGGGGTTGTACAGGGGTGCGTAGATCAGCTCTGTTTTGCCGTTTATCTTACCCAGGTTATAGGTGCCGTCCACGCGCTCGTAATGCATGCGGCCCAGCACGCTATTGATGCCGGGCTCCAGGTCGCCCCCCACTACCATATTGTTCCAGCCCCTGCCTGTGCTCCTGGTCGGGTCTATGTGGTACCGGTTTATAAAGCCGGAAGGTTTCTTAAAGGTAGAGCGGGAGATATCGGCCACTATATATTCTTCCCGGCTTCTTTCAGAAATGTACAGGGAGGTAATGTCGAGTGTGATGCCTTTGTGGTCGGGGTCATCGTAGCTCATTTCCTTCCATTCCACATTACCGGGTACGATGGCTCCGGTGGTATTGTCATTGCCGAGGGAGAGGTACAGGTGGTCGCTGCCGTTAAGGGTGAGTGCCAGGGCGAGGTCTATTTTTCCTGTGGCGATGTTTTCGGCCACGGCGAAGGTCTTTGCCTGCACCTTGATCTTTTTCTTTTCAAAATGGTCGAACAGCCCGCTGGCCAGGTCGTAGCGCTCCCATCCGGTGGCATGGCCGGGCAGTTGTGCAAATACGTAAAACCGCCCTTCTGTGCTGATGGAGAAGAGGAGGGCGTGGCCGTCTGCTGTTTGCAGGGCGTTGAACTTCTGCTGGGGGGACACTACCTCGGCACTGAGGTAGTTGTCCATAAGTTCGGTAGAGTAGGTAAGTGTATGAGCCATGGGATAAGGTAATGGGGTGAGAGGATTTTAAGAGGAAACAGGCTTTAGACTTCGGGCTGTTTGTAGAGGATATTGCACACGAGGTCCTGGTTGTCAGAGAACTGGGCATTGGTATAGGAGAAGGTCTTTCCACCTGGAAATACCCAGCTGCCTGCCCCGTTCAGCATACGGGCGATCTTCTTGCTGTCATCCTGTATGACGCCTTTCATCCAGCTCTTTACCTGGTCTTTGGTAGAGTTGATGGCATTTTCTATGATGCCTGCAGACATGAACTTAGACCAGCCGTTTATCTTCACTGATGAGGATTTGTCCTCTGTCTCGCTCATGTGCCGCTTTACGGAGAGCTTACCGTCTGTATCCACGCCTACGGTGTAGATGGTGGTGGCCAGGAATTTGGCCCAGTGGCCTTCGCTCACGCCGCCTTCCACATTTACGTGCATCTTCATGTCTACCAGGGTGAGTACTTTAATCTGGGTACCCTGCAGGTATACATCTGAGGTGGCCTGGTAGGTGAGCCCGAAGTTGCCCCAGTTCTCAAAGACCCCGCAGTACTGGGAGTCGCTGGAGGTATTGCTGTTTTTGTAGGAGTAGGTAAGCACATGGTCTTTGCCGCCACTCACCACCATGTACTCATGCTTAGCTGTGTCCTGCTCAAAGCTGGCACTCATAGATCCTTTCACGCAGTTTACATGATAGTGGGGCTTTACCTTGTAGGATATGGCTGAGAGGGTGGGGGAGAGCAGGTCATGCAGGTAGCTGATGAAGGTGCTGCGGTTTATGGCCATGACGCCCGCATACTGTGCGGTGTTTTGCTTATCCACCCAGTTCCACGGAAACTGTACCGGCGCGGGCATGGCCTTGTTTTCGGACATGATCAGGTAGTTGAGCGTGTAGGCCTCGTAGTCGGCGGTGGCTTTGTTTTTCTGGTCTTTATAGGAACAGATCTCAAAGTTCATGTTGGTAGGCACAAGGGAGGACTTGTCCTTGTGGCTGTCGGCAACCACGGTATAGCCCAGCATCACGCCGCCTTCTTTCTGCATTTCGGCGAGGTAGGCATTGAGAAACACGGTGGTGAGCTGTACGTAGGCCTGGGAGGTAGTCTCCAGATTGGTGATTTTGACTGAGTCGGCCAGCCCGGCGGTGTTCAGGTCCAGGTATAGCTGGCGGATGCTGAACATGTCTTTGCCCATGCTCTGTATTTTCTGCTGGGTGCTTACGGGCAGGTTATGAAAGTGGCTGTTGATGTCGTCCTTATCCAGGTTCAGGTCTACCGTAAAGCTGAATACCCACGGCTTATCGCCCTCGTCCTGGTCGAGGTTCAGCCAGGTAGACTGGTTGTAGAGGCCGGCCTGCAGGGCAATGATCTTAAAGGTGCCGCATACCATGTTGTAGGTGACATAGGACCCTTCTTTATTGAAGCTGATAACGGGGGGGATGTCGGACAAGGGAAAGTCGGGCAGGCCTACTTCTACCTGAAAGGCAAACATAAACTTCTGCTCCATAAGCTTCTGTATACGCTCATCGGTAGTGGCGGTGCCGTTGGGGATGTCGAAAGGGTCGAAGCCGACGGTCTCCTGCAGCTTATCAAAGCCTATAGGGGCTACATTGGAAGCTCCCTGGGAGGGGGTGGGGTTGTACACATAGGCCTGGGAATAGGGCTTGCCGTGGTGCCTGCTGAGCCACTCTTCCATGGTGGCATTCACAGAGGCCTGGGTGGCAGCCACCACCATATCGAAGCTGTACTTGGGATTAGACAGGTTGGAATTTGATGCACTCATAATAAGCAGGTTGAATTTTTCTTTTAATAAACAGGTGATCAATGAATAGGGAAAAGGTCCTGGCGGTTGGCCATCACTGTGAGGAAAACCTGACCGGGAACAGGGTGACGCACGCCTTTACTTTTCCTGTGGGAAAACAGGCTATTTTACAGTCAAAAAACAAGCAGAGGCCTGCAAATGGTGGGTGGCAATTGGGTGACAGGGGTTGATGAGTGAATAATAGAGTAACAGAATAATTGAGTAACAGAATAATAGAGTGTAGGTAATCGGTAGAGGGGTGGTTAATGGGGGGAATGCGATAATGATTGAGTAATAGAATAATAGAATGGTGGAAAATGTGACCTGTAGAGGCGCGATTCATCGCATCTTGTGGCGGATGGCGAGAAGTTAATTTTGAATGGGTGAATGAGGGGAATGATAGAATGATTGAGTAACAGAATAATGGAAAAGGTGGGGAGTGGGAATCTGTAGTGGCGCGATTTATGGCGCCTTGTAGCGGTGGGCTGGTGTAATGAGGCAGGGCGGCGTGACGAAGGCCACGGGCATAAACAAAAAAAGCCACCCCGGGGGGCGGCTTTTTTCTCATGTTCAGGTTATGCGGAGGCTTAGGCGGCGTTTTCAAGAGCGCCTAACAGACCCAGGCGGTCCTGGCGAAGCTGAACCCGGTTAGCGAGCTCGTCTATCTCCAGTTCTTCAATGGCTATATCAGCCTTGGTAAGCACCCTTTTGGTCGTCTTCTTCGTCTGTATCTCCTGCTCCAGTTCGGTGATCCTCACTTGCTGCTTGTCTATCATAGACTGGCTGGCACCGCTTTGCACCAGGAATTCCGCCAGCAGTTTAGCATCCTCCAGGTCCACCTTTAGCTTATTCAGCTCCTGCAGGTCCAGCTCCTGTCGCGTCACCCGGTTATTTAGCCGGTCTATAAGCACATAGCGGTCATTGGTGAGTTCTGTGATCTCCGTATTCCACTTGTTTTGCAGATAGGAGGTGTCTTCCGGTCCTAATTCTTGAAAATTGGTCATAATAATATAATATATTTAGTTAGGTATCAGGCCGTGCATATTTAACGTCCCCACAGCCACTACAGGACAAAGTCTTATGTATGTGGTATGAGGCACTAAGCCACCTGACTTATAAGGCCGCAGGTATAGGAGGGCGCATAGGCCCTTATCGCACTGACGCTTTTTTGCACCAATACATCTACAGGTTCGCCGGTTAGCTCCGAGAGTTTAGCCAGTAAGTCCTGGCGTGGTATAATCTGCCCGCGTTCTATACGGCTGATCGTTGATTGGTTGCAGCCCATAAGAGCCGCCATCTCACGCTGGTTTTTTGGTATTAGCTTCCTTCCATACCGGAAAGTTACTGCGTAGGGGGTTTTCTTTCTTGTCATTTGGTAACCTCTTTTTCTATTGGTTTTCGAGGTAAAGACAGCAGAAAAACCCAAGGGTTGACTAATTATATTAAAAAAATACCCGAAAAAAATCGGGTTTTTTTGTTAAAAGTTGAATTAAAATAACTTATAGTCATTTTATGCACGAAAGTTTTTTTGAGTTTCCGGGAAAAAAGATGGGAAAGGCATGCAGACCGTAAACGCACGTGACGGGTAGCCAGTCTTCTGCCAGATACCGGGTTTACCTATATTGTGTCGTGCCTTCTGTGCTTAACCTTGTACGCAATCTTTGTTCTACAGAGATTTTGCCCCCTCCGGGGCTTTTTTTGCTGCACTCTGCTGGCCCTCACTATCGCGAGGATTTCATTTCTTCTGAAAGGGGCATGATGAATAATTGCTTCACTCTCTTCCGATAAGGACCACTGCATGGCGCCCATTGCATGGCGCCCAAGGTATTTTTCTACGTCTAAACCGGGGATAGCCGGTGACCGGATACCGCATTAAGCTAGGTTTTCCACGAAAGCATTAATAAATCCTGGCTATCCTAACATCAAATAAAAATCCTGAGCCAAATCAGCCTGCCAGTAGCCGGCCAGACGCGTATCAATGCGTCTCTACAGTCTTGCCTTGTGCAAACAGCCGGACACGTACCTAAACTGTTGCTGGTTCGAGATTAGCGATAGCGTATCTCGGACCCACAAATACGTTCAGTTTGTAACTGAACAGCCCCACCGAGGGGCTAACTAGCAGTAAGATATGGCCTGCAGACATACTGTTATTATCTACTCCGGATTAGCCCCCATACCCTTTACCATTGGCGTGCCATCCGTAAAAGTAAACGTTTCATTAGCGTACGCCTCCCAAAACTCATCAGATAGCTCGGCTACAAGCTCTGCGCGCGTTCGTAGGCCGGGGAGAAAGACATGGTTATCTTTTTTCATCCCTGTTATAAGTATGCTCCAGCCTGTCATTATGCCTTCGTAATAAACAGGGTCGTTTATTTTTATATGATTAAGTTGAGTTAGATGGGGGTTGTCTATTTCGGTTGCGGGCACAAAAACTAATACCATTATGTTAGTCTTTGATAAAATTCTAGATAAATTAATTGTATTAGGTGTACGCGAAAAAGTATAGAACTCTGGCGATCCATAGTTTCGGTTAATGTTATAATCAGGATGAATTGATGAAGCATTCAACTCATATAAAAAGGTGCTGTCAATATGCCTTTCACTTAATTTAACTACTCCCTCCTTATGGTCTGCTCTTACATAATCAAACAAGCTTAGAGAAACATACCCATAGAGTTTACTAATTATATCAAATTCTGAGTAAGGCTTATCAAGTTCGCATGCGATAAACATTGAGTAATAGAAGTCATATTTAAAAGCCTCTACCGGTAAATCAGGTAGTTCGTTGTTGCTAGAGTAAAGTGATAAGCTGTTATAGTCCCTTATTACTATTCTTTGTGATTTTAAGGCCTTATAGAGTATTATACTTCCAGTAATAAAATCATACGGCTTGTTTGCGTGATTTTTTATGTGTAAATCATCGCGTGCTACAATTTCTTTTACAGTTAAATTCTCACCTAATTCATTTGTCAAAGCGGGCCAATAATAATCACCAAAACCTGAAGTGGCTAAATGAGAGACCATGTTCATCCTATCAAATAAAAGTTTCTCTGCTACAATTTTCCATAGATTGTGCTCCTCATCAACTGTAAACTCGTTATTCCTTATGTGATCTAATGAAATATCGATAATGATTTTAATTACCTCATTACTTATTTCTTTAAAAATATCATGAAACTCATCTGGTAATTTTGTTATGGTTGCCCTATCTACACTAATAGGAGGCTTATTTTCACCAATGAAATTGATCACTCCCATAGAAGTAAGGAATTCGTAGTAATCAGTATGACCAACATACTCCCCTGTATCGATATCAACCCCGTCTACACAGAGTTTATAGTTTCTATAAAATAATTTTTGGAAGTTTAAAACTTCCCGTGCATCGGTGCCTGGTAGGGGTAACCCAATGCACATATGAAAATCTACTGATCCGTGATTAATCTTTCTGGTATAAGCTGTGTAACCGATATTTGGATTATTAGTAAGTGTTAGATTGTTAATTCCCTGAACCCTTTCTAAAAAGACAGATATATCAATATTATTTTCTTGTATAAATGCCAGTTCATCTTTAGTTGGGAGGCCTGGGTTGCTATTTATCTTGATTTGATTGCCATTTTTGGTTTTTGTTTGAACAATAAGGTTGGGAGAAATGATTTTGATGAAACTCTGAACGATGTGGTGAATATTATTCTCAATACCAGAGAATATTCCAACCTCTTCATCACTAAATACATGATAACCGGGTGGGAATAGGTTTATCAGAACAGGGTGTTCTAGCTGTTCGTCATGGATGTCTATACTATTAGTATCAATTCTTATTTTAATGATCGTTCCTGAGCTCTTCAATAGCTCTTTGTCTTCCTCCCTGGCTTTGCGGTAATAAAAATTTTCATGAGGCCCATCTATCACACAGGAGATATGCTCTCCTGTACGGGTTTTAGTCGTTATCTCTATTCTGTCGCCTATCATAAAACAGGACAAAATGCCGATGCCAAACTGAGAAGTAGGTGTGAAGGCCCCGTCCCAGTTGGCTTGCTTTTTATAAAAGTCCGGAGACTTATAGTAGGAGTTACCGATTCGTAATAAATAGTTTTCGATAATATCTTTGGTCATGCCAATACCATTATCCAGACAATACAGGTAGGTGCCGTCATCAGTATGTTCCAGACCGAATTCAATAGTGCCTTTGGCTTCCAGCTCCAACGTTTTAGCCTCTGCAATCATGCAGCGGCAGGCATCCAGAGAGTTCTGGTATAGCTCACGCAGGCAGGCAAACTTATCTTTATACAGGCCCACTCCCATCAGCAGCTCTATAATCCTTTTCTGGTTTAGCGTAAAGCTCAGCCCCCGCTTCGGCAGAAACTCATTTTCATCATGGTTTATATTACTCCGGTCTACCTTCTCCTCCAGGTTAGGTATGGAGGCTTTATACTTGTTACTCCACTGCCTTTCCAGCTTGTAGTAGTTTTGTATCTCAAGCTCTACCCAGTCCAGGTACTGGTGCAGGTTAAAATACAGCTTGGGCTCTTCACAATAGGCCCGGAACGTAACCGTACCGTTTTCGATAGAGTAATTGACCCCATTGTCTTTAATGGCCCACTGCAGTTGGCTGTAACCGGATTTAAACTTACGGGAGGCGCGCAGCTCTACCGGTGCGCGGTCAAAGCTAAAATGGATGATATCGCCCAACCTGAGCAGCATGCCCATAAGCTGCAGGTTCGTCTGTTCGGTACCATAGTACTGCACAGCCTGCTTCAGGTCCTGCACATACGCTATATCTTCACCGTGTGACCGGCACACAACGGCCAGGTGTTTGGCGAGTTGCTTCCCCCATGTTTCCTGGGGGAAGGCCTCAGCAAATTTATCTTCCAGGTTATGGACGTAGGCTTCTATACGCAGGTGGTGCGTGGCCCTGATATAATCGGTTCTGATGTAGTTATTCAGGCTATCAAAAGCTTTTTCATTCTCTACCCTGCGTAGTTCTTCGGCAAAGCCATTCCGGAACTCCTGGTATTCGATGAGCATCCCGGAGAGGTATTCAATAAGATCCTTTTCCGTAGCCGGAGAAAACATCCATTTTTTTACGTCCCCATCAAAGGCACCATAAATTTTCTCCTTATTATCCTTGATAAACTTTACGGCCTGTGATCGTTTAAAGGCCTCCTTCAGGTCGTTAGCAATAGAATTCTCATGTACCCTATAGTCTTCCGTCCCTTCGGTCAATTTCATTGTTTCGATCTCCCAGTCAGAGGGGGCCATGGCACAGTCATGAAAGAAGGCGGACATATGCAGGTGAAAAAGCTCGTAGGCAGATAGCTTCTTTATATTATTATCGGTAAGCAAGTCCGCTATATTGGCTATTACCTTTTCGCTGTGTCGCTCATCGTGAATATCAAATTCCGGAAGTACGTTTGTAATTCTCTTCAGGTGGTTTCGCGCCCTTTGCTCCAGGTCATCCACCAACCCACTTAGTATTTTAGGTATGTTAATTTCTTCATTTTCGTGATCGTCAATTCTTCCCGCAAGTTCTTCTTTTATTCGAGCGTATTCTCCCATTCCTATTGTTATCAGTATATATCCTTTTCAATATATCATTTTTTGGAAAAATTTCTCATCGACTCACTACCACGGCCCACCTGGCATCCGTCAGCAAGACGCGAATAATCGCGTCTCTACGAGCTCATAATTCCCCCCTTAGCCATTACCCCCGCCAGTCAGACACTTTTACATTTCCTTATTTTTTGTACTTTTACTACATCGGGCATTTGGCTACCAGGGTATTTTACACCTGCCTTTCACCCTATCCATCTCTCTCCTCCTTCGCTTCTACGACGGTTCTGCTTCGCTACTCCTTCGCTATGAGTATAGCTTGAGTCCATCCTCGCTGGGGGGCAGGCCTACTCAGCATATACCACACAAAGGTATTGCATTTTTCTTATCGTGGCACAGCCCCTTCATCTCACCCTACAGCGCATAGCCGTCAAGCTAAGCACACAAATTACTTTAATTTAACTGGTTCCAGATTAGCCAAGTGTATCTCCTCCTGAGTGGATTGGACCTATAATTTAAGTTTAGTTTGCAACTGAACAGTCTTGCAGGCCGCGCTCCCCCAAGGAGCTAACAACTGAGCAGCTAATACAGGCTATTGGATGACTTGGAGCATAAGTCGGCCTACGTGGTGGGCCGTGCCCACTCTAAAAAGCTCTCATCTGCTGACATTAAATCTATTCCAGTCCCATCGGGACGTAGTCTTTGTAGTCTAATCAAGCCAAAGCACCCCTAAGTGCCGTAGGCACGCAGCATCCTCTCCCGGGAAGGCAATTAGCATCATAGGAATTTGCATTAGTGCCAGGCGGTGGCAACCTCTCCGTCCGCGGGGGAAGAGTGGTAGTTTATTGGTCAGCCTGCATTGCGGATCATTATATCAGGTCCATTCTGTCTACCCGCGGCCACCTCTCCTGGCAGGAGAGGAATTTTTTTGGGTGTTTTTAAAACAATTTCGCCAGTCGCAACCTCCCCATTAACCATTAACCATTAACCATTAACCATTAACCATTAACCATTAACCATTAACCATTAACCATTAACCATTAACCATTAACCATTAACCATTAACACCTCTACTCGCGCTTTTAGCTGTTTTATGTCAGCCTCCATTAGCAATATTTTGTAGCCTGTAGGTATTCGTATCGCTTTTTTGCGGAGTAGTGCCAGGTGGCTGGCGGCATCCTGTCCTGTTTTGAGGGCTGTGGCCAGCAGGGCGGGTGGGGCCTGCGTACGTTGCAGGTGCGCGGTCACTTCTTGAGCTTCCCTGAGTGTTTGCAGTGCGTTTTCCTCTGCCAGGTCGTGCATGTAGCGTTGAGCCTGTAGCTTTTGCAGGGCTTTTTCTTTCAGGTACAGGGTCGTTTTCAGCTTGTTACATAGCTCACTTTGGCGAAAACGCGCCACCTGCAGGTCGGTAGGTTTGTACCTGATAGCCGGGCGATTGGCCCTGCCCGTTCTGTTTGATTCCTGCTGTCGGGTATGGCTTGCTGCCCTTTCCTTAAGTACCTGCACGGAGAGGCCCGTCAGGCGCGCCAGGCCCATCATGGTACCCCGGTGCGGACAGTGCCTGCCGCTTTCTATCTTACTTATTGTGCTTTGGTGTACCCGCAGGCGCTCAGCCATCTCCCTCTGGTTCAGGCCCATACTCTGGCGTGCGTATTTGAATAAGCTGGGGTAGTGTACTGCGTTCATGTTCTTTGGGTAAAGGTTCGGTTAAAGAATATATAAGCAATGTCGCATGAGCACCCTGATTTTTCAAATTATATGCGTAGAAGTTATTATCAGTATATGCCTGGGCTGTTGCTTAGGGGTACTACGCCCTTTTGTCTGGGGTCGTTTTTCTCAGCCGAATGTTAGAGGCCTGTCACAATGATGATATGGCTGTACTTGTTTTCGTGGAATTAATAAACAGCTTAAATCTGTTAAGTATAACTTGACTGAAATGACAACTACGGCCAATTCCGTACGAGGTTAATCTTGTGGTAGTTGGGGCCGGAATTTAAACTTGATTTTTTAATACCCACTTCTAGAATTTAACTCTAACATGGCATTATATAGGCATTGAATACCACCAATTGCATTAATGAAATCATTTATGGCTTGATTAGAAATGTGATTATCTTGAAGGTATTTTATAAAACCATTTGCGAATTCTTCAGCAGTAAAGTTTTTCTTCCCTCCAAATGCTTCAAGCGCGGAAATGAATACAAAAGAGTTAAAAGTTAGGTATGCTTTAACAAGGCAAAAGGTGGTTTTAAAAAATAAATTACTTTCTATAATACCCCACCACGTAGTTGGTTCTTGACGTTCTAATATCTCAGATCTCTTTAGATCAATAAGCTGTTGTATATCGCTTATTTTAGGAGATGGGTTAGTGGTTGTGAGGTAGGTGTTTTCTAAGATTGATAGATTTTTGAGGCTTTCTGTATTATTTATTTGCTTGATTAATTGACTTGCTATTGAATATACTGCCTGAGTTTTTTTATCTTTTAATTTTTGATAACCTTGTTTAGCTAAATCATATCTGGCTACTTCAAAGTATTGGCTGTTATACTCTCTATAGTATGAGTTTATTTCGTGCACTTCATAAGGGAGTTGTTCTATTCTAGTTAGTTCATCAGGAATACTGTTTCTTAATATCCTATTAATTTTTTCATCAATTATTGATTCGGTGTTGCTTATAAGCGATTGATCTAATACGAAAGCTATCGCGTGAAAATCCTTTTTAAAGGAAGTCACATACCCCAAAGACTCATACGTATCCGGCAGGTCTTTCAGCGCTTCCGCCTGCCTGAGTATTTGGGCACTGGCTATTCGTTTTTCATTGTTTTCGATGGCGTTTCTGACTTGGTTAATCTCTTGGGGCGGCAGAACCGTATACCGGCCATTTAGCTCGCGTTTCCAGTCCTGTAGTTCTTCGTAGGTGGTTTTAGGATTATCTTTCTGTAAATCCTGTAATAGAGTGCGGTAGTTTTTCCTTAGGTTTACCAATACATCTGTCGGGACGAGGACAAGCGTATTGCGGGTAGCTTCTTTCAATTCATATTGACGGTTTAGCGACTTGTTATAGCTTGCCAGCCATTTGTCCGTGTCTGATCTTTCAAACTGCTTTCGTTGTCCAAACTTGGGTTTCGGGAAGATGATAGCATTTACCAGGGCGCCGGCAAGTAATCCACCGAGTGCGTGTATGCCAGCACTCTCCCATTCTACATATGTTTCTTCATCGATAGTGATGTCATTTAAATAGCCGTAATAGGCTGCCCCTCCTGTAGCAATTAAAGGTAAAACCCACTGGCCACCTGGTTTTTGGTATTCCCAGGTAGGCGTAACTGTCCGTAATTCGTTGTATTTGTTATCCGTCTCTCGGCTTACTGTAGCCTTATATGGTTTGCACGAACTCGCAAAAAGGACTATTATCAATATCCATAGTGAGTACTTCATATTGTAAGTATTTGATTATGAGAATTTATTGTACTCATAATGTACAAAAAGAAAAGGACAGGGGCAATAGACAGGGGCTATCTGCTATACGAAAGAGATCCCGGCTCCTCCTGCGTCGGTCCGGGAGTAGGTGCCATTCAGGGATTGATAAAAATGGATATGGCTGCACCATGCATTACCATTGACAATTGTACACCCTGCCAACAGCTAACGGGTCCGCCAGTAGTCGGATTTTCAACCCAGAACCGGATCGCATTTCACTTGTCCGGGAATTCTGCCACCCGCCACCGTAGAGACGCGATTAATCGTGTCTCTACAGTCAGAATATTCTGCCAGTCGCCAGCCGGACACATATCAATGCCCCATCGGGATCCCCCTACAGGCCCTACTAATTCACCATTAACCATTACAATTAGCCCCCCCCAATTAACAATTGACAATTCACCATTAACAATTAAAATCATTATTATTGACGTTGGAAAATACGCCTTTACATGGATCACGCTGTACATAATAAACTTGTTTCTTTTATCTGGTCTATTGCAGATGACTGCCTGCGAGACGTTTACGTGCGCGGTAAGTACCGTGATGTGATACTGCCCATGGTGGTGCTGCGCAGGCTGGATGCCCTGCTGGAGCCTACCAAGCAGGAGGTGCTGGAGGAAGTCGCCTTTCACCGGGAGAATGACATGATGGACGTCATCACCACCGAAACCATGAAAGACCATACGGGCTACGTATTTTACAATACCAGCGAGTGGACCCTGAAGCGGCTGCAGACTACGGCTACCAACAACCAGCAGTTGCTCGAGGCCAACTTTACCACCTACCTCAACGGCTTTAGCGATAACGTAAAGGAGATCATAGACAAGTTTCACCTGCGCGCCCAAGTGCGGCACATGGCCAATAAAGACGTGCTGCTGGACGTGGTGGAGAAGTTTAACAGCCCCTACATAAACCTGACGCCGGATGAGAAGGAAGACCCCGACGGCCGCAGGCTGCCTGGCCTCAGCAACCTGGGCATGGGCTACGTGTTTGAGGAGCTCATCCGCAAGTTTAACGAAGAGAACAACGAGGAGGCCGGGGAGCACTTTACCCCCCGTGAGGTCATAGACCTGATGACCCACCTGGTATTTGAGCCCGTTATGGACAACCTGCCCTCCGTGATGACCATATACGACCCCGCCTGCGGCAGCGGCGGCATGCTTACCGAGTCGCAAAACTTTATAAAAGACCCCGAAGGGCAGATCCGCGCCACCGGCTCCGTGTACCTCTACGGCAAGGAGATCAACGACGAGACCTACGCCATATGTAAGTCCGATATGATGATCAAGGGCAACAACCCCGAAAACATCCGCAACGGCTCTACCCTGAGCGTAGACGAATTTGCCGGTAAAAACTTCGACTTTATGCTGAGCAACCCGCCCTACGGCAAAAGCTGGAGCAGCGAGCAGAAGTACATCAAAGACGGCAAAGACGTGATAGACCAGCGCTTTCAGGTGAACCTGAAAAACTACTGGCAGGAAGAAAACACGGAAGACGCCACCCCCCGCAGCAGCGACGGCCAGCTCCTGTTCCTTATGGAGATGGTGAGCAAGATGAAGCCCCACCACATAAGCCCCTACGGCTCGCGCATAGCCAGCGTACACAACGGCAGCAGCCTCTTTACCGGCGATGCCGGGGGAGGGGAGAGCAACATCCGCCGCTACATTATAGAAAGTGACTGGCTCGAGGCCATCATCCAGATGCCCAATAACCTCTTTTACAATACCGGCATCACCACCTACATATGGCTGCTGAGCAATAACAAAACCGCCGCGCGCAAGGGCAAAGTGCAGCTTATAGACGCCAGCCAGCTCTACCGCAAGCTGCGCAAAAACCTCGGCAACAAAAACTGCGAGTTTGCCCCCGAGCACATCCGCGAGATCATGGACGTGTACCGCAGCATGGACACCGTGGAGCGCCAGGGCGAAGAAGGCATAGCCAGCCAGGTGTTTGACAATGCCGACTTTGGCTACTACAAAGTGACCATAGAGCGGCCCAAACGCCTGAAGGCGCAGTTTACCGACGAGCGCATAGAGGCCCTGCACTTCGATAAGCGCCTGCGCGAACCCATGCAGTACGCCTGGGACACCTGGGGCGAAAAGGTATATACCGACCTGGACAGCCTGGAGCAGCCCCTGCTCGCCTGGTGCGAAGAGCAGGAACTGAACCTGAACAACAAGCAGCGCAAGCAACTGATGCTGCCCAAAACCTGGCAGGAGCCCCGCCAACTGGTAGAGGATGCCCGCCTCATGCAGCAAAAGCTCGGCACCGGCCTCTTTACCGATGCCAACAAGCTGGCCGACCTGATGGACGAGGTGACCAAACTCGGTGCCCGCGAAAAGAAAATGATACTGGATGCCGTAAGCTGGTACGACCCCGAAGCCGAAAAGGTGGTAAAGAAGCGGCATAAGCTCAAAGGCGAAAAGCTGGACAAGCTGCTGGCCCAACTGGACTGCACCCCCGAGCAACTGCCCCACTACGGCTATTACCCCACCGGCAAGGCGGGCGAGTACACAGAGTACGAAACCGAAAGCGACCTGCGCGACACCGAAAACGTACCCCTGAAAGACGAGATATACCCCTACTTCCTGCGCGAAGTGCTGCCCCACGTGCCCGAAGCCTGGATAAAAGGCGACGCCCACAAAATCGGCTACGAAATCAGCTTCAACAAGTACTTCTACCGCCACCAGCCCCTCCGCAGCCTCCAGGAAGTAACGGCAGACATCCTCCAACTCGAACAGGAGAGCGAAGGCCTCATCAAAGATATCCTATCGCTGGACTAATGGCTGAGATGATGGATATAGCACAGATATCAAAAATTCCTTCCCAAAAAAATCCTTCCCTGGGGAGGGTGTCAGCCGGTGCAGGAGTACCATATAATAGAATGATTAATCTAAGTAGCAAAGTACCCTCACCACCGCAGTACCTTCGGCTGACGGAAGGGGTCCTGCACCCTGGTTGCTTAAAGCACCCCCCCTCATCAGCCAGCGTACCCGCAACTGTCGGGTATAGCAGCACTCTGCCAGACGATGGGGGCCCCGGCTCAGGGCCGGGGACAATCGGTGACCGGAACAAGGGTGTTCTGTACCCTGCTGGCTTAGAGTACCCCCGGGCAAATGCCAACTTAAAGAGCCATTCCCGGCTTTATGCCGGGATCCCCGTCTACTTGCACATGGCCAGCTTAAAGCACCCCCCCTCATCAGCCAGCGTACCCGTAACTGTCGGGTATAGCAGCAGTGTACGTTACGGAGGGGGCGGGTATAGCAGCACTCTGCCAGACGATGGGGGCCCATTGCATGGCGCCCACGGCATATTGCCGGGGACAGTACGTGACCGGAAGATTACCAAAAGCACTACAATTCCCCGCCTTTTCAAGGAGGGGACAGACGTAAAAACATTCCAGCGTGTTTTACGTCAGGGGTGGTTGCCTGGTACCCGGCACTGCAGCCACACAAACATAAACCCCGGGGGATGCACTACCCAAAAAAGCACATACAAAAAATGGATATAGGCACCACCACCCCAAAACAGCCTCCCCGCTACCCCGCCTACCAGGACTCCGGCGTAGAATGGCTCGGAGACATCCCGGAGCATTGGGGGGTGAAGAGGATGAAGTTTATAGTTGATAATATATCAGAAAAGGTTTTAAGTAAAGACTGTGATCTTCATTATATAGGAATGGAGAATGTCGAATCTTGGACGGGCAAATTGGTGGAGACGGAATCGGAAGTGGAAGGGCTAGCAAATTTGTTTCAAGAAGGAGATGTGCTTTTTGGGAAGCTCAGGCCATATTTGGCTAAGGTATTACTAACTGAAAATAATGGTATATGCTCTACTGAGTTTCTAGTTTATAGAGCCTTATCTGATGTAGATAATAGTTTTTTAAACTATTTAATGAGGAATCATTCCTTTATATCAATAGTAAATTCTTCAACATATGGATCAAAAATGCCAAGAGCCAATTCTGAGTTTATTGGTAATTTAAGAGTTCAACTCCCCCCCCTCGAAGAGCAAAAGCGTATTGCCGACTTTCTGGATCGGAAGGTCGCGCAGCTAGACCAGGCCATTGCGCAGAAGGAGCAGCTCATTGCCCTGCTGAAGGAGCGCAGGCAGGTGCTCATCCACCGCGCCGTTACCCGCGGCCTCAACCCCGATGCCCCCCTGCAGCACAGCGGCATCGACTGGATAGGAGAGATTCCGGCGCATTGGGAGGTGAAGAAGTTGAAGTATTTAGCAAATATGAAAGGCGGATTCGCATTTAACTCGGCTTCATTTAAAGAGTCTGGTGTACAAATAATAAAAATCGCCAATACCTACATGAATGAGCTAGCCTTAGATAGGCAGCCTACCTTTGTAGATGATTCATTTTTGAAAACACATTCGGATTGGATAGTAAGAAAGGGCGATATATTAATGTCTCTAACAGGGACTTTGGGTAAAAAAGATTACGGTTTTGCTATTTTAATTGAAAATGAAGAAGTCTTTCTATTAAACCAGAGGGTAGGGAAGCTAAACCCTAAAAATGACTTATCTCCAGAATATCTTCTTTCAGTATTGCATAGTGAAATGTATTTAAATCAATTGTATCAATTACCCTCCGGTACTAAACAAGCAAACTTAAGTAATGAAGATGTTTTAAATATCTATGTTGCTATTTCTCCCGATAAGTCAGAAAGATTGAAGATCGTTAAGTTTCTTGATGATAGTAAAGCAAAAACGGACAAAGCCATCTCCCAACACGAAACCCAAATCCAAAAACTAAAAGAGTATAAAGCCACACTCATCAATGCCGCGGTTACCGGCAAAATCAGGGTGTAGCGTCCAAAAAATGAATAATAACCGGCTATATGTGTACAGACCATAAGGAAGTAACAACCGACATCATTAAGGTAAAAGACCTGCTGGATAAAGAGGCCATCTGCATACCCCACTACCAAAGGCCCTACAAGTGGACGGTGCACCACGTGACCCAACTCATAGACGACATCCTGCAGCACAGCACCAAAAAAGTAAGCGCCTACCGCATTGGTAGAAACAAGTAACATTCTAACAATACAATAATGCAAGAGGTAATAGAAAATAGTAGAGTAGCTAAAGCCAGGGAACAGGCAAGAGAACAGGATGCCAAGCAAAATGCAGATAAGATAATTCAAGGTTTAGAGGCATTAGATGAGAGCCATGCAAACCGTGCTATATGGGAACTGATACAGAATGCCTGTGATGTAAGCACTGAATGTGAAGTTATTATAGACTTTAGTAATCAACTGTTTAAATTCTCACATAATGGAAAGCCATTTACCCCAAAGCAACTTAATTCCTTAATAAAACAGGTTAGCTCAAAATCAACGGTTGATGAAAATGAAGTGGGGCAGTTTGGAACCGGATTCATAACTACCCATTGCTTTGGGCGGAAAGTTATCATTGATACTGTTTTGGAAGATGAAGGCTTTTTTAAAGTTAAAGAATTTGAAATAGATAGAAATGCGGCAGATTCGAATGAGTTAAAAGTTAAGCTTAAGGAGCAGGAAGAAAATGTATATAAAATTCTTAGGGATGAGCCGCTGCAACAAGAGCCAAGTCAGCAAACCTCCTTTACCTATATAGCTGAATCTGATTACGAAAAGGAAAATATAGCAAAAGCCCAAAGTTCATTAGAAGAAGTAATACCTTATGTGTTAGTATTTAACAATAAACTCAAAAAGGTAAGAATTATTTATGATACCGGTGCCCAACGTCAATACATTAAAAATCTTCCAGAAGATATTGAGGGGGTATGGCATACCAAAATCCAGATGGATTCTGATACTAATACAAGTGTTTTTACTTTAAAGTCTGAAGATGAACAGACTGTTGTAGCTCTTCCTTTATCCTCGTTACAGGAAGCTACCCCACCTTCAGATAATTTGAGCCGGTTATTTATTCATTTTCCCTTAATCGGTACTCAAAATTGGGGATCTAACTTTATAATCCATTCAAAAAGGTTTGCCCCGGCAGAAAGGCGTGATGGTATCTACGTGCGATCTAACAATCCTTCCAGGAAAGAAAAAGAGGAGAGTAATACAAAGGTAATTGAAGAAGCTACTCAGTTAATCTTTCAATACCTTGATAGGTACAGTCCGGAAATATGCAACCCAATTTACTTTGCTCCGGTCCATTTTGAAATTGGAGACGATGAGAGTCCTGCGGATAAGTATTACCAAACCTTGAAGGCTCAATGGGTTTCTAAAATGGTTTCGCTTCCACTTGTTGAGACTAACTGTGACTCTGGCAGAATATGTCCTAATCAGGCTGTCTTTTTGTCTTCGGAACTTATTACTGAAGATGACGAAACTTTTGATGCTCTTTACAAACTGGCTTGTGAATTTTATAAAGATAGGCTACCTGTCAAATCTGTTTGTAAAGAATGGACGTCCACCGTATGTAATTGGGATGATAAGGTTGATTTTATTTCTTTTGAAGGTTTATGTGATCGTATAGCTAGCATAGGAAACCTTGATGCATTTGATAAGGCAGGTCTTCAGGCATTTTATAGTTATATTAAAGAGCAAAAAAGGATAGAGTTATTTTCAAGCTATAAATTACTTCCCAATACAAAAGGTAATTTTCATAATAAAGAGCAATTAAAAAACGCAACCAGACTACCCGGGGAGTTATTAGATATTTCGTATGGCCTTATAGAGGAAGAATCAAGATCATTTATTCACCCGGATTTTGTATTAGGTTTTGACTTTGAGTCCTTCGACAAAAAATCATACTATGAAAAGCTGAAATTATTAAACAGTAAGTATAATGATGTTGGTGAAATATTTCCTGAAAATATCAGGAATAGCTACATACGCTTTTGTAGTATCTATGCAAATGATCAGGTAGAAGGCACTCGGCGTAGACTTATGCCATTGATTTGCGACTTTTATGATATAGAACACCGTGAGCAATTTATGCCAAACCCTGACGATGATAAAATAGAGTTTGATGAAGTGCCCTTAAGAGGATTAATAAAAAATGTTTTGCTTGATATAAGTAAGCGACCTGATGAGGATTCTGAATTTTTAAATAATTACAAGGATCAACTGTTATTTATATTAATCACAGTTTTTGAACAGAAGGCGCTTCGTGATTCTGTGGCAAACCTTAAGGTTTATCCAAACCAATTAGGGGATTTCTGTATACTTGATGAGTTAGAGGTTGAATGCCCAACTTTTAAAGGATATGCTGATTCTGAAGATATTAAGGATCTTTATGAAGAGGTAGTTGGCACAAATATTAGAAGTAAACTTTTGCATGATGACTTTGTAACACTTCTAAATAGTGAAGATAGAATCTACAAGGGTAGTACTATAGGAGGTGAGATTGAAGCAGAGCTTAGTGATGAAAAAATAGAAGCTGATAGTTCTAAAAAGAAATACAAAAAGAATATCATTTCGTTGCTTTCCGGTAATAAAGAGCTGGAAAATATTTTCCCTGTAATTAATAGTAAAAAGGCTGAATTTATGCTTTCTGAGATTACTGAAGGAGGGATAAAAGATGATGTATTTTCTTTCTTAAATTTAAGACATGATCAGATAAAGGGTTTAGGTAAATTAATTGCGAAAGGTGGTATTGATACCCTTATTAATAAAGCTGAAACTGAAATCCTTATTAAGGAAAGACAGGACTATACTCTAAGAATGAGTCAAAAAATTGGGTTGCATATCGAGAAATTAATAAAAGAAAGTTTAGAAGTTGATTTACAGGTCGATTATGTTTGTCCAGAGAGACTCGCAGATGTGGAAGTAGATGGCGTACAGAATGGTCAGGATATTATTATTAAGATAGATGCTAAGAATTTTTATTTTATAGAAGTGAAAACACGATGGAGTACAAACGACTCTGTACGCATGAGTAAAAATCAGCTAAGACAAGCATACGATGAAAAAGACAGATATGCACTTTGTGCTATAAATTTGGGTGGAAATGATAAAACCATTGAAGAAAAGCTAAAGATAGAAAGCCTTAACGAAATTATGGGTAAAATTAGGGTTCTCACTAATATTGGAGAACGAGTAAGCTCCATTCTTGAAAAAGCATATGAAATTAAAGATAGCAACAAGGAGTTTTCGGTAGAAATTTCTAGGGGAACTGTGCCCCAGAAATTAATTGATGAAGGTTATTCATTGCCTGATTTTATTGATAAACTTAAAGAAGGCTTAGAAAAAAGCTAAATAAACATGCCCAGTAACACCAACGAACAGGCCCTGGAGGCGGCGATTGAGCGGCGGCTTACCGGTACTACACAAGAGACGCTTCGGCAGGAGGGGAACACCCATTTTGTCAAAGAGGCAGAGGCCCCGTACGGCGGGCATGGCTACTGGATGGGCCTTCCGGAAGACTTTAACAAAACCTACGCCGTAGACGAGCGGCGCTTCTGGCACTTTCTGCAAACCTCGCAGCCAGAAGAACTCGCCAAACTAAGCAACCAGCCTGACTACAAGCTGCGCATACTGCAGTACCTGAACAAGCTGATAAAAAAGCACGGCGTCTTACACATATTACGTAACGGCCTTAAGATGGAGGGCGCGCAGTTTATCATGCACTACGCGGTGCCCCTGCCCAGCAGCAGCCAGGACGTAAAAGACCGCTACGGCCTCAACGAGTTCAGCATTACCCGGCAGGTGCGCTACTCCACCGCCAACCCACGCGAAGAAATAGACATGGTGGTATGTATAAACGGCCTGCCCGTAGCCACCATAGAGCTTAAAAACCACTGGACCGGCCAGACCGCCAAAGTACACGGTACCAACCAGTACCGCTACGAGCGCGACGCCAGCCAGCCCCTGCTGCAGTTTGGCCGCTGCCTGGTACACTTTGCCGCCGATACCGAAGAGGTATACATGGCCACCAAACTGGTTGGCAAAGACACCGTTTTCCTGCCCTTTAATAAAGGCAACGGCACCGGCGCAGGCAACCCCGTAAACCCCGAAGGACACCGCACCGCCTACCTCTGGGAAGAAGTGCTGCAGCCCCGCAGCCTCAGCAACATCATAGAGCACTTCGTCATTCTTAAAGGCAAAATGACTACCACGCTCGATAAGCGGGACATGCTCTTTCCGCGCTACCACCAGCTCAACGTAGTGCGTGACCTTATCAACGATGTAGAGCGGCACGGCGTAGGCAAAACCTACCTGGTGCAGCACTCTGCAGGCTCCGGCAAGTCCTATTCTATTACCTGGCTTGCCTACCAGCTTATAGAAACCTACCCCCTCGGGGCAGACCTTCCCGGCAGCCGCGGCATACACCACCCCCTCTACGATTCCGTCATTGTAGTTACCGACCGGCGCCTACTGGACAAGCAGCTGCGTGATGACATCAAGGCCTTTAGCCAGCTAAAAGACATAGTGGCCCCCGCCCTAAGCTCCAAAGACCTGCGCGAGGCCATGGAAAAGGGCAAAAGAATCATCATTACCACCATACAGAAGTTTCCCTTTGTGGTAGATAAGCTGGCGGACCAGAGCGACAAGCGCTTTGCCGTGATCATAGACGAGGCCCACAGCTCGCAAAGCGGGCAGAGCCACGACAAAATGAATACCGCCATGGGCGTACGGCCCGGCACGGTCCCCGGCGACAGCGACGACCCGGACGCGGTGGACCCGCAGGACCTGATCGTGGCCAGCATGCAGGGCCGCAAAATGCGCGGCAACGCCAGCTACTTCGCCTTTACCGCCACGCCCAAAAACACCACCCTGGAGAAGTTCGGCACCCAACAGCCGGACGGCAGCTTCCGCCCCTTCCACCTCTACAGCATGAAGCAGGCCATAGAAGAGGGCTTTATCCTGGACGTACTCGCCAACTACACCACCTACAAGAGCTACTACGAAATAGCCAAGTCTATAGAAGACAACCCCGAGTACGACACCCAGCGCGCGCAAAAGATGCTGAAGGCCTACGTAGAGAGCCACAAAGAGACCATAAAGACCAAGGCGGAGGTGATGATAGAGCACTTTATCCCCCACGTGGTCAGCGCCAAGAAGCTGAAAGGCCAGGGCAAGGGCATGGTCATTACCCAGAGCATCGAGTCCGCCATCCGCTACCACGCCGCCATAAAGCAAATACTCGCCGATCGTAATGCCCCCTTCAAAGCCCTTATCGCTTTTTCGGGTAAAAAGACGGTAGACGGCATAGAGTATACCGAAGACAGCATCAACGGATTTCCCGGCAAAGACATCAAGGAGGAGTTCGATACGGACAAATACCGCCTGCTGGTGGTGGCCAACAAGTTTCTCACCGGCTTCGACCAGAAGAAGCTCTGCACCATGTACGTAGACAAGCGGCTGCAGGGCGTACTCGCCGTGCAGGCTCTGAGCCGCCTGAACCGCGCCGCCAACCACCTGAACAAGCGCACCGAAGACCTCTTCGTGCTCGACTTCTTCAATACCACCGAAGAGATACAGACCGCCTTCGACCCCTTCTACACCGCCACCTCCCTTACGCAGGCCACGGACGTAAACGTACTGCATGAGCTAAAGGACTACCTGGACGAGCCCGGCGTATACGAGTGGCAGGAAGTAGAGCAGTTTAACGAAATGTACTTTAGCGGCGTGGAGGGCGAAGAGCTCAGCCCCATCATAAGCCGCGCCGCCGACCGCTTTAACATGGAGCTGGACCTGGCAGACAACGAAAAGGCAGACTTTAAGATCAAGGCCAAGCAGTTCGTAAAAGTCTATGGGCAAATGGCCAGCATCCTCAGCTTCGAGGTGCTCGTGTGGGAAAAGCTCTTCTGGTTCCTGAAGTTTCTGATACCCCACCTGCACGTAAAAAACAAGGCCGCCACCGAGCTGCACGAACTGCTGGAAAGCGTAGACCTGAGCACCTACGGCCTGCAGCGCACGCGCCTGAACTACCAGGTCACCCTGGACGACGCAGACTCCGAAGTAGACCCGCAAAACCCCAACCCCCGCGGCGCCCACTCGGGCGAAGAAGAACTCGACGAACTGGACGAGATCATCCGCGAGTTTAACGAGCGGTACTTTAGTCAGTGGAATGCCTCACCGGAAAAGCAGCGTGTAACCCTGGTCGAGCTTCAGAAATCCATGGAAGCCAACCCAAGGTTTAAAGAGGATTTCCTGAATAATGCTGTGCTGGACAATAAAGAACTTGCCTTCGATAAGATGATGGATACCGGTGTAAAAGACCAGAAGCGCACCGACATGGAGTTTTACCGCCTGTACTTCCAGGACCCCGGCTTCCGCCAGGCTGTCCGCAGCATGATGCGCGTCATGATTAATAAAGGTGGCCTCGACAATGACCCGCCAGCACAGGGCAGGGCGCCAATGTAATTCATTTGTAGAGACGCGATTAATCGCGTCTCTACGGTCGGGTTTACCCACAACTGTCGCGTAATCTGTCTCGTGACGACTAATAAATACGAGTCTCCGACTTGCGTGCAGATAGCTGGCGGAACAAATACCATACTACCGCGGGGTTGACCTCGTCCGGAATGGACCGTGGTTGCCATTTAAGGGAAGTTGGTACCGGGTCGCGCCAGACCGGGTCGCGCCAGACCGGGTCGCGCCAGACCGGGTCGCGTCCGACTTCCCTGCGCTCTTTGGAGCGCCGTCTGCAGAATGCTGTTGACCCACCACAGTTTCCATAATTACGCAACTGCCTTTCTCCCCGTTCTGCAGGGTTACATCCCCCGACATCATCTTACTGCATAAAATGACTTTGCCGGGTCTGCCTCGAATGCGAGCCCAGTCGAATGCGAGCCCAGTCGAATGCGAGCCCAGTCGAATGCGAGCCCAGTCGAATGCGAGCCCAGTCGAATGCGAGCCCAGCCCTATCGCGTCATCTTTTCTGCACACCCCTATCATCCGCAGGCCGTAAGGCATAGCCGTCAAGCTAAGAGTTGATCCAATGTAAATTACCCTCCTGGGAGCCGGGGTCGGGACCGACTCGGCCTCAAATGGCCATTTAGAACTCAAATAAAGATTCCGGAGCTGGGGTCTTTCAGACCGAGTACGCAGGCGACTGGGTTAGAGACTGTAGGTATAAGCTGAAATAATGGATTATTGCTCCAGCTTTAGACCCACCCCGGCGTGAGCATTGCCATTCCAAAATAAATTTCTGCGCCTCCCCGACGTGTGCGTCCCCAGTCCCAAAAGGGGACTAACTTCTTATTAATTGATTTACAGTAATTTGTGTGCTTAACTTGACGGCTATAGGCCGTAAGGGGGAATGGCTTTAGTGCAGATTTCTTTTCTGCTATTCGCCAGCCAGACCTTAGCCGTTTAGTTAAGAGTGCAAGTGGCTAAAAAATAGAATGTTAGCCATTCCCCACCCTCTGGGAGGGGACGGTTCAAAAAAGCCAAAGCATTTTTTGAACCAGGGGTGGGCTCCAACTACCTCGGTGTTGACCTGGTCCTGAAGAGACCGCGATTGCCATGTAAGGGAAGTTGTCCCGTTGGGATCCTTCGGAGTACTTCGAGTAGGTAGAGCATGTACCCTGATAATTTTTCCGGGCTGTAATGCACGTCCGTCTTATGATCGTACATTAATTTATGTTAACATAAGGTTTTACCTAAAGAGGTTATGAGTGAAACCGGCAAGATATTTGACGGAATATGTCCTCTCAAAATATTAGAATGTAAAAAAGTATAATTTAGTATAACCATGTGGTGCTGGGGTGGTGCTTGCATAGCATTTGCGAAGTTTTGCTTAGGCTTGATAGGTTGCTTCAGGTAGTCAATTGAATTTAGTTAATTTTTTATGTGGGTGATAATATTGGAAAAATATATCTATAAGTAGGTTTAATAAGGAGTTTTTAACGTGTGTATTTTTCTGTTGTAAAAACAAAGCGTTAAATGATTATTACTTTAATGATAAGCTTGTGTTTGTGCGTTTAATAAGGCCTTCATTATTCCTGAAATGAGCTAGATTTATAAAGTAATCTATTACAAAAACTAAAACCACAAACTAATGAAAAAGCTAAATTTAGTGCTTTCTCTTGCACTGTGTGCATGTATGTTTACTGCCTGTAACGACGAGGCAAATGAGGTTGTAGAACCTGTTTCTGTAAATTCATTTGAGGAACTGGTTGGAACTGTAGAATATGGCACAGCTACAGCCGAGGATCTGGCAAGAATTCCTGCTCCGGGATCGACTGCTAATGCTGCTCTATCGTGCAATCTTAATTCTGACATTGGGTGCAGTGAGGCACGGCCTTCAGTTGTGTACTACATCGAGACTTGTGCAAATTATTCACGTACATGGCCACCAACAGGTGGTACAGCCACTTACTATAAGAGTTTCATCTATTATGTAGATGGTGATGACGATATTAACCTCGACCAATACGAAGATGATATCCAGTTACATGTTGACCAGATCATTGCTGCCGAAGGTGGGTCCGCCGCATTTATCGAAGGCAATATATTATCATGGCCTTGCAGCCCTAATCGCTCAAACGTAAGCAATGTAATCGCCTACACTGTATATAGGTAAAACTAGTTTTTCAAGATTTTAAAAGCATGGTCTTGTGGCCATGCTTTTTTCTTTTTAGATGGATCTTCTTATCAAGTGCCTTTGTGCCCGGTTACATCCCCCGGGGTCTACATTAATTCCATGGCTACTTTCTACGCCTGCCCGGAATGCCGGCCCAGCGGATCGCCGGCCAGCGGATCGCCGCCCGGCCCTTCGCGTCATCCTTTCTGCACACCCCTATCAATTACAGGCCGTAAGGGGGAATAGCTTTGGTGCAGAATGCTTTTCTGCAACTAGCCAGCCGGACCTTAGTCGTCCTGATAAGAGTGCAAGTGGCTAAAAATAGAATGTTAGCCATTCCCCACCCTCTGGGAGGGGACGGTTCAAAAAAGCCAAAGCATTTTTTGAACCAGGGGCGGGCTTCAACTACCTCGGTGTTGACCTGGTCCGGAATGGACCGTAGTAATTATCTTTGGGAAGTTGATACCGGGTCGCGTCCGACCGGGTCGCGCCTGACCGGGTCGCGTCCGACTTTCCAACAGTGCAGGGTGCTGGTGATCCAGCACTGTGGCCATGACCACGTAACTGCCTTTCTGCCCGGTAACATCCCCCGGGATCGACATTTCAATTCCATGGCTACTTTCTACGCCTGCCTCGAATGCGAGCCCAGTCGAATGCGAGCCCAGCCCTTCGGAACTGACTTTCATGCCCATTGCAGACTTTTGTGGCCCGTAAGGGGGAATGGCTTTTGTGTAGAATGCTTTTCTGCAACTAGCCAGCCAGACGCGATTAATCGCGTCTCTACAGGACTAAAACCTACCCTGAAACGCTGCATTCCCCATCACGCATGTTTCTTCTGTTTCTGAAAATAATATGCGTGGCTGCAAAACCTGTCATTGTAGAGACGTCCATTCATGGCGTCTCCACGGTTGGCGGCTCCTTTATGCTTGCCTATAGATGGCATCTGACTACAAATTCTTTCGGTCTGTAAGTGGGCGAATGTTTGCAGGTTCTTATCCGGGTCAACTGCCATCCACCAGCCAGACGCACATCAGAGCGTCTTTACAATCGGTACATTCTGTTAGTGACTGGTAGGAATGTATTAATGTATCGTTACAGTCGAGGGTTTCTGCCATTCGCCAACTAGAGACGCGATTAATCGCGTCTCTACAGGTAGGGTATAGTTTTGTCTGTTAGCTCCAATACATTAATTAACTGAAATAAAGGCAGTTGTGATTTATATAATAGAAATATTAGTATTTAATGAAACCTATAATATGATCCTTCCGTATTCTGATTCGAATGGCTTCAAGAATTGAGGCCCCAATAAGATTGTAAAAAGTCCTTTTCAGGGCTTTTAATTCAAAAAAAATAAATTAAAAAATTTGTTAGGGTTGGGTCTGTAAAATTAATACGACAAGAAAAATATAAATAAAAAAAATTCTGATTTTACTCTTTTTGAAAGGCGGTCTTAATAATAATTATATAAAAATTTAAATTTTTTAATTTTATGTCTGAAAACACCGATAAAAATTTCTTCTTTATAATAGACAATTACCTTCCAGGTAGATTGAAGGAGGTTTTAAGAGATTATAATGAGGAAGTAATGAATGAAGAGGATGATTTTGAATATGTTCCAGTTATATATAGGAATGAGTTTTTTGTAGAGTCTAAAAATCTCCAAGGTTATTTACTTGTAATCCCTGAAACTGTTACTGAGTTTCCTGAACTTTTGCCTTATACCATTGTGTCAGTATTTAGAGGAGGTGAGAATATTGTGAATTTGGAAATAGATGGAGGCATAACTATTAGACCATGCTTTGATTTAGTTATATCAGGAGAAATGTCCTTATCCATTCATATTTGATAACTGCAAACTACCGCGGGGTTGTACCCCGTGGTTGCCATTTATGGGAAGTTGGACTTCCCGGCGCTCTAAAGAGCGCAACAGTGCAGGGTGCTGATGATCCAGCACTGTTGCTATAACCTCGCAATTGCCTTTCTGCATGGTTACATCCCCCCGACATGATCTTACTGCATAAAATTACTTTGCCGGGTCTGCCTCGAATGCGAGCCCAGCCCTATCGCATCGTTATATCTACACACCCCCATCATCCGCAGGCCGTAAGGGGGAATGGCCGCAGTGCAGAATGCTTTTCTGCTATTCGCATGCCATTGATAAAAATCTGCCCAAAAACCCCGCATTACATCAAACGCATATTTTTTTAGGTTCTGAAATTAATATGCGTGGCCCCCTCCAAACACTGTCGCGAGACTATTTCTCGTGACGATCATTTGTGCCAGCCTCCAGACTGGCAGGTACACGGCACCGCCAACATGTCACTGTAAGTATTACAACTTGGTGTATTTTCTGCCAATGCTACTGGAAGGTATTGCCAAATTGGCGTGTCAGTATTTTTGCTAATTTTTTGCCTTTGGTTATTAGGTAATTAGCGGGTGGTAGACTTTTCCTGGCATGGTGGTTGGGTTTTGCGGTGTCATTGCAAGGAATGATTTGTAGCACAACCGAAATGCAGACAATAAATTAACATTTTAAATGAGATTCTCAGAAGAAACCCTAAAGATCTGAAGCAGACCCGCCAGTGAAACGGAAGAGGCTAGGATATCCAATGCGATAAGTATGGTAAAGAGTGCGGTAAAAGCCCCAGTTCATGCTCTCCTTTTTGCAGAAACTGTCTGTAGAACCCATACACCTCATCCATTAGCTGTCTATTTTTAAGAGCCTTTCCAAAAACACAGTTACCATCTGCCTGCTATTACATCGGAAGGAGAATTTAGATAGTGAATTACTTGTAGGGCCTTAAGGGTATAGGCTTTCCAGGTATCAAAGTTTTAGTTAAACAATTTTTTTCATACAAACAAATTGTTTAATATTGGAATTAATATTTTAAATAAATTAATAGGCTAAATAAAAACATAATGAAAGACCAAAAAATGACCTTAAAGACTCTTAATGTAAAGAGCTTCGTCATAAAAGATGAAATGTCTGTAATAAAAGGAGGAGAGTCCATTCCCGGTTGTAGCTACAGGTATTGCTTTTCAGATGGAGGCTACAGCGGCTGTTATTGCCTATAAGTTATCAGAAACTGAAAGTCCGGTATCACACTGGACTTTTTTTTATAAAAGAAGACTCACGCCAAGAAAATTACCCGTAAAACGCCGCAACAATTAGGGTATAAAGTAACATTTGAGAGCACCCACTTAGCGCAAGCATCAGCTTGTGCTCCCCCTTATGGATCCCGATGGGGTTTGTGCTCTTGCCGTCCTTGCAGAGGGATTTGTGCCAGCCGTACAGCCTTATGTCGCCCCGGCCGGGGCTTGGCATTGTTGTAATATTAAAATATACTACAGAGATGTCGTCCCGCCGGGACTTAAATATAATACCCCAAACCTGTTTCAGGTTTAGCGCAGCGTAACCTGGCCCCACCTAGCGCAAGGGTCTCCCTTGTGCAGCGCTCACTAGAGCGCCATCTGCAGAATGTTGATATTATGGCCGACGGTTGCTGCCTTCCTGCATGGTTGCATCCTCCGGCGGTAACATGCTGCACATAACTATAGCCTGCGCCTGCCCCTCCACCAGTAGTCGAATTTACAGCCTTCGGAACTGGTTTTCATGCCCATTGCAGACTTTTATGGCCCGTATGAGGGACTTCCTTTGGTGCAATATATTTTCTGCCATTTGGTAGCCGGATACATATCATGTACCCCTGCAGGCCAATTATCCATTATCCACTATCCACTCTCAATTAAAAAATGCGCCCCTCAACAATCCACCCACCGGCAGGTTCTTAAGGGGTACCCAACTAAAAAGGCGTAGGCTATGAAATACCTTCTGGCAATTATAATCCTGATTACGACAATGGCTGATAAAACGATCTTCGATTTTGATAGGGATACCGACCCTGGCAAGTGGGAGGTAGAAGACGATGTGGTGATGGGAGGGCGCTCGTCGGGGCATTTTTCTATTAGTGAGGAAGGGCACGGCGTATTTGAAGGGCATGTGTCACTGGATAATAACGGCGGCTTTTCTTCTGTGCGGTACAAAACTGATAAGATAGATGTAAGTGACAGTGAGTACATAGTGGTGAGGCTTAAGGGTGATGGTAAAAAATATCAGCTTAGGGTGAAACACGAACTGAATGACAGGCCGTACTACGTCAGCACCTTTGATACCTCCGGCGAGTGGGAAGAGGTCAAAGTGCGCATGGCCGATATGTATCCCTCTTTTCATGGTGAGAAACTTGACATACCGGACTTTAACCATGATGCTATAGAAGAGGTCACCTTTCTGATAGGCAATAAGAAAGAGCAGGACTTCAAACTGCTTATCGATAAGATCACATTAGAATAAACAGAATCTACGCCGGACCCCTCTAAAAAATATGACAAGCGTCCGCCCCCTTGAATTCCGGGATGGGTTTGGGCTGCGTGCGGCAGAACCGGAAAATAAATCAGTCCTGAAACGCTCAATTCGCCATCGCGCATCTTTTCCGGTATTTTGTAAGCGAGATGCGCAGCATTACTCCGATGCCGGATAATGTCCACACTAATCAGGAATTGACAAAAAATTATCCGCTGACCACTGAGAATTAACCATTAAGAATGAATCATTTATGATTTATTCCTCAACTTTACCTTACGGTTTTGCTAACATTTGCCTGTGCAAGACAATAAAGCGGCTGAAAGACGTATAAATTGGTAGATTTTAAATTTACCAGGTTGTAGGTTTGGTGTTTGATGTAGATTTCAATCCATGAGTGCTCATAGCGATAAGCAAGGCAATAAGCAGAATGGCCCGGGGGCCCGGAAAGGATCGGCCCTGACAGGGGCGTCCCGGAAGGCTGATTCGTCTAAGAAGGGGGCCTGGCTCTCGCATACTGACGTGAAAACGACTGCCGGGCCTGAGAATACGGCGCAGCTACAGGCTATAGCGGATGCCTTTGGTCCTAAGGGGGCCTTGCCTCCCCCGCCGAATGCCCCGGTGCAGCGGCAGGAGAATAAGACGGGCCTGCCGGATCAGCTCAAGAGCGGTATCGAAAACCTCTCGGGCTATAGCATGGACGATGTAAAGGTGCACTACAACTCGTCCAGGCCGGCGCAGCTACAGGCGCATGCGTACGCTCAGGGTACGGACATACACATGGCCCCCGGGCAGGAGCAGCACTTGCCGCACGAGGCCTGGCACGTGGTGCAGCAGAAGCAGGGCCGCGTACAGCCCACCAAACAACTCAAAGGAAAAACGGCAGTCAATGATGATGCGGGCCTGGAGCACGAGGCAGACGTGATGGGGGCGAGAGCCATGCAGTTTAAGCTGACCGGGGGGAGTCCTTTAGCACCTGTTGCTGTAGCCACGCCTGTGGTGCAGCGGGTGCTGTCGCGTTTTGAACTGGGTGATGCGGGGACAGAAGATAATACGCTGAATGTAAAGGTGTGGGATATGATAGTAGCGGGTCGTACGCCCTCACCTTATTCCAATACCATGGGGGCGCACAGCACGGCCTGGATCGCCCACATTGATGCGGTACGGCGGCATGTGGTCGGCTACCACCTGGACGACGCCTGCCGCTATCTGATTGCCCTGGGGGATGAGCACCTTGGCTCTGAGCTGCTGCATCTGAGTACTTTATTAGAAGAAAGCCACAGGAACAAACTGGGCACGGCGGAAGAAAGGCTGAGGAATAAAAAGGATGAGCTCGAGGCCTTTGCCATAGAAGCGAATATTACGGATAAGCAGGCGGTGATCACCGGCATGCGGGAGTATGTGGATGCCTACCTTACCTTTGTGAACTACATGCCCACGTCTACCCTGCAGCAGGGTGACCCACGCGGACACGGTGAAGGAGAGGCCCATGGTTATGTGAATACCTTTGAGTACGGGCTGTCGCTGGTGGATGATAGCGACCTGACAAGAGCTGACCTTGCCAATGCTACCCCGAATACCCAGGACCATACCATCCTTACACAAAACCTGAAGGTGATTGAAGAAAACTACAACGATGTGGTTAAGGCTCAGGGGGATGTGGCTACGCGGGGAGAGGATAATACCAAACGCAAGCTATGGGAAAAGGTGTGGGCCATGTTTGCCCAGGAGACCCCCGCCGTATTCAGTGCATACCAGGTAAAGCGTAACGATGTGGTGCCTGAAATATGGGCCCTGACACTGAGATCGTTTCTGAAAACTATCAAGAAAGCCTACCCTTATACGGCGCGGCATATCGGGATCAATGATGAGGCTAACCTGAGGCATCAGCTTGGGCTTTATGCGGCTGAAAATAATGCTTATGTACCGCAGCAGTATGCGCTACCTCAGAACAGGGTCGATCATGTGATTGACTTGGTGGCTGGCCGGACCCCTTTTGCCCTGGTGCATAGTATGGTAGATGCATTTCCCGAAGAGGCTTTACCTAATGAGTTGGAAAATGAGGCTGAGCCAGCCGTATCGGCCATGGGGCTATCCGACTTTGTGAAGGGAGGAACAGGCTTTATGAGTACGCTGCTGCTGGACGAGCAGGGTAATGTGGGCGGCATAGAATTTAATGGCCGTACGCCAAGCCCCTTTGGCAGCCGGGGTATGGGGGCGCACAGCACGGCCTGGATAGCTTATCTGGACGCGGTGCGTAATTCGCTTAAAGGGAGAAGCCTTTTATGGGCCTCCCTGGAGTTGGGCAAAATGTCATCAGAGGCCATGCGCTCTCCGGTGTATGAGGCATTCCGGAAAACGGTGGATGAGAAACATGCACATTACCTGAGTGAGGCCTTTAATCTGCTCAACACCTATGTTTCCACCTGTATAAACCTGCCCGCGGATCCCACTGGCAAGGTGGCCTTCATAGAGAACTTTATCTATGCCTACCTGAATTTTATGAACCACCTGCCTTTAGCCACAGTACTCACCGGTAGTGTACCCGATGGCAGGGGAGAGGGGCGGCACAGGAAGGTACTGACGGACTTTGAAGATGCACATGTACTCCAAGGACGAGATGAAAGCCAGGTACTGAATGAATACGAAAACTACGGTGGTGAGATAACGGTAGAACAGCGCACTATGGTCCGGGAGGCATTGGAAGGGCTATTGGATGTAAATTCCATAGATAAATTTGTGGTGGAGGATGGCCCTAAACCGGCTAATTTTGACGAACTGAAGTGGGCTTTCGGTATCATGAAGTTCCTTCATATTATCAGAAAAGCTTACCCTAAAGCCTATGAAGTGTCGGGTTTTGAAGCGTATATACTGGACAAGCTAAAGCAGGAGGATGTTAACATGATAAGTGAGGATAGTGGGCTGGACCTGAGTGAGCTAAGTAACGGCAAAGATATATATGCCTATATATGTGGCCTGAGTTATAGCCTCCACCAGAAGGTAAGGATTATACCACTGGAAAGGGAAGGGTTCATTTTTCAGACATTTGATGCGGCTACTCATTCCTGTAAAGTGAGGTTTTACCTTAGTGAGTCAGAATCTTCTGTCCAATACGGGGAGTTCCATGTATCGAAACTGGAGCCGGTCATATAATATCGTGGCTTTCCTGTGTGCCGGGGCCGGTCATGTTGATAGCAGGGCGGTTGAGGCTGATGCAAGTATTGCCATAATTTCTCCTGAAAAAAATGATATAAAGAAGCTAATTTAAGGCCGGGGTTATCCTGACTATACCGTGAGGCCCCCACGCTATTTATCCCATGAAAGAAAAAGCAACCAGCTCGCCCACAAATACCCGTCAAAATCAGTCCCAGTCCGGAGCGCGCGTGCCGGCCCAGCGAAAAGCAGAGGGTTCTGGTACGCAAAAGAAGGGGCTGCACTTTAGCGAGGTACAGACCACGGCAGCTACTGATAATACGGCGCAGCTACAGGCTATAGCGGATACCTTTGGCCCTAAAGGGCCCCTGCCTCTGCCGCCGGATGCGCCTGTGCAACGGCAGGAGAATAAGACGGGCCTGCCGGATCAGCTCAAGAGCGGTATCGAACACCTCTCGGGCTATAGCATGGACGATGTAAAGGTGCACTACAACTCGTCCAGGCCGGCGCAGCTACAGGCGCATGCGTACGCTCAGGGTACGGACATACACATGGCCCCCGGGCAGGAGCAGCACCTGCCGCACGAGGCCTGGCACGTGGTGCAGCAGAAGCAGGGCCGGGTACAGCCTACCAAACAACTGAAAGGCCAAACGCCTGTAAATGACGATACGGGCCTGGAGCGCGAAGCGGACGTGATGGGGGCGAAGGCGCTCACTGCCGGCAATAGTGAGGCCAAACCCCTGCAAAGAAAAGGTACGGGCGGAGAGGTGGTTCAGAAAAGGGTCTATCAGAATTCGAACAAAAAGTATTACAGCGATCTGGATCCCTCACTTGAGTTTGATAAGCTGGAAGATGCCATGGCCTATGAGCGATCTATAGAGCCACCTGATCCTATATCCGGGGGGCGGCCGCCGACTTTATACACGTACACCAGCACGAAATCAACTAATAAGATGAGTGGCAGGGGCATTCCCCAGGGGCCTCATACCGTAGGCCATAGCGCATTGCTGAAGGCACTGAATGAAAGCGAAGGGAAGATAGACATCCGCCACGTGATGAAGGAGCAAATAATGACCCCTGACCAGTGGCGTAATGCGGTCAATAGCGAAATGGGGGGTGGTGACCAGTTTCATGGCAAAACGGAATTTTCGCTTCGCCTGCTAAGAGCGTACAAGGCCTATGCCGGCTTATTTAACGGCTTGCTCAAAAGCCTTACGGACAGTAGTGAAGGCGATCCGCTGGACTTTATGCATGAGCTGATCAACCTCAGTCCTTATGCCACCTACGGGTGGACTAACCCTGATAAAATAACCAGGAAGCACCTGAAGGGTAAGGGGGAAACGAGCGACCTGGCTGATACCGATAGAAACATTGACCCTCACTCCCGCAAGAAGTTTAAGGATAAAGGGATGTATGATGAAATGGTAGAAGACAGGCTGGACCTGCTGGATGACGATTTTATCATGGAGGAGCTTAGCTCCGGCGAGTCGGAAGATGAGTATATAGACGAGGAGGAGAAGATGGATGATAGCAGTGTATCTAAGGAGCCCGAGATAAAGACGAGCATGAGGTCGCAGCGGGTGGCCAAAAAATACCTGGAGGAGATAAAGGGTACGAGCCGCCTGTTTGCCAATAACTGCCTGATAAATGCCATCGCAGGAAGCGCCGGAGTGTCGGTAAGCCTGCCTCAGCTACTTGAAATAAGGATCCGGCTGGGAAGCATAGGTAATATGCTGGTAGCCTCTCCGCAGACGGTAGGGGTGATATTAAACGTATTAGGAATAAATGCCGGGGTGGTTATACACTATCATATTAATAACCAGCTGCCCAATGAAATCATAGGAAATCAGAACGGGACGGTGCTGCACATTTACCATACCGGGCACGCACACTTCGTACATAATTGCCCGAATGTGCTACACTACTTTTAAGACGGTGAATGGTGAAGGGGGACAAAAGCCGCCGGCCTACGGAGGAATGCGGGTTAGCCAATGGCCAGATGCAGGGATTGTCTGAACTTCACATTAAAAAAAATGATATAGAGGAGCTAATTTAAAAAGGCCGGGGATGTACTGACCATACTATGACAGTGCCCGCACTATCTATCCCATGAAAGAGAAATCAACCAGTTCGACCACACACAGCCATCAAAATCAGTCCCGGACTGGAGAGTCCGGGACTCGTCAGTCCGAGACTCTCCAGTCCGGGACTCGTCAGCCGGGGGCGCGGATGCCTGCCCAGCGAAAGGCGGCTGGTACCGGTACGCAAAAGAAGGGGCTGCACTTTAGCGAAGTACAGACTACGGCTGATACTGAAAATACGGCGCAGCTACAGGCTATAGCGGATGCCTTTGGCCCTAAAGGGCCCCTGCCTCCCCCGCCAAATGGGCCTGTGCAGCGGCAGGAGAATAAGACGGGCCTGCCGGATCAGCTCAAAAGCGGCATCGAACACCTCTCGGGCTATAGCATGGATGATGTAAAGGTGCACTACAACTCATCCCGGCCGGCGCAGCTACAGGCGCATGCCTATGCGCAGGGGACGGACATACACATGGCGCCCGGCCAGGAGCAGCACCTGCCGCACGAGGCCTGGCACGTGGTGCAGCAGAAGCAGGGCCGGGTACAGCCTACCAAACAACTGAAAGGCCAGACGCCTGTAAATGACGATGCGGGTCTGGAACACGAAGCGGACGCGATGGGGGCGAAGGCGATGAGTACTGCAGCACAGGGCAATACGGATAACCCAATAGGAAATGAACCTTCTGCGATACAACCAAAAGCCGTACAGCTAAAGCCTGTGGACGACCCGAAGCACGCCGGGTTTATGATGGATGACAAGGCCCCCTGGTTAAAGCTAAAAAAGCTCAGGGACCACGGTGAGGATCCTAAAAAAACAGACTTTCAATTACGAAATCAACTTACCCCTCTCTACTGGCAGGATAGCGAAGAGGACACCTATTATAAAGATCCGGACAGAACGAATAAGTATGATCTGGAAGAAGCGCAGAAGACCCACCAGTTTGGGGCCTGGATGGAAACCTACCAGGAAACGCTAAAGGAACACGGGCGAATAGAGGGGCTGGAGGAGTTAAACGGGATTAAGAAAGAAGAAGAACCCGATAAGCTTAGGGAAGAAAAGGAGCGTGTAAAAAATGCTATTTCCATGTACCTGCTTCAGTCGTTTATGACCAATGCGCTGTTCCGGGAGGATGAAATAGAGAGACTGGACTATCAGACGACTCCTCTGAATTACCAGAAGGACAGTAACTACCTCAGATCATTTGCGACCAGCTTTACTAATGCACTGGAAAGGACCTTGCCGAAACACTTTGACCATACTAAATTGTTTCTGACGCGTACGGAGGATATGGGCGATGTGCTAAAGCAGTTCTTTGAAGTATTAAGGGTAGAGTCGGATGAGAAGGTCGATCTGACGAGCGTGGAGGCCGGACTAAAAACGACGATTGACCGAAGTGCCAATTACCTTTACTATTCAAGTGAAAAGGATATGTCCAAATACTGGGAAGATCCTGGAAATACGCAGGCTTATGTGGATGTCACTGAGAAGATAAAAGCACTCACGGATGATAAAAAGCATGAGGTAGTAGTGAGCTTGGGTAATACTGTACAGCAGGTCTATCTCAAAGCAGTAGCGAAAAAACTGGTGGCTCTCGAACTGGAAAAAAATGAATTGCTCAAAGACAGAGAAGACAAAGCAACCATTGAAAAAGAAATCAATGGAGCACTTAGCACCTACCTTGACCGCAGTGAGCTTCTGGAGGTGGAAAATGATCTTAATGGCAATAAGAAGCCCAGTGTACTCGGAGTTACGTACGAAAGCTACCTGGAAGGGTTCGGAACCTGGCTGGCTGGTGATCATGGGTTAGGGAAAATTTCAAAAATTGCCGGAAAAATAAGAGACAATGCCGAGGCGGGTATTAAGGGGGATGCCCATAAATACACCCCTACCGGGGAAGATAAGCAGAACTTTAAGCAAATAGTAAAAGAAAAAGAGTTTCAGGCTTACATAACCTTTAAGCAAAATGAAGGCATAAACTTTACTGTAGAGGAAGGAAAGGAATCATTTAAAGCACTGAAGGAAAAACTGAAAAAGGCTATAGGCACGACTAATATGGTGGTGACCACGGGCAGTATGGTAGGTATCACCAGTAAAGATGACAAGTATACCCAATCAGGCATTATAATAGACGATAAAGCGATGGGAATGGCCGTAAAAACGGCCATCAATAAATCCGGAAATGTGCCCAGCCCCACTGATTCCTCCAGGAAAATGCTTCAAAACCATCCGCTTAGTGAGATTGTACAGGAAATTATCTCCCAGCAGAAAAATAAGGGTTCTAAAAAAGGTAAGGAAGGTGTAAATAAGCTTGAAGAAAGGTTAAAAGGCTTTAAGCCTGAAACTTATACCAGCCTGGGGCAGGTAGATGAACAACTTAAAAAGACCCGGGAGGCGCTTACAGGGTTGAAAGATACCTATAAAGAGGATGTGACTAACCTGAAAATAGAAATTGATGCAGTAGTGAAGCTGCTCGAGGGTACGGGGACACTGGCCGATGAGACCCCGCTTCCGGGCTTTGTGCTTCGCCAGCTACAAATGCACCTGGAAGAGGCCGTGCTAGGCCGCAACAAAATGGAGGATGTGCTGCGTAATATCCAGGGAATGCACGAAGCGGTGATTTTGAAGCTGGAACTTGAGGGCACCTCTCCTGAGAAATATGATTTCGGTGCGCCACAGCACAAAACTGACCTTTCGGATAAGGACGATTACTTTCAGGGGAGCCACCTGGCTGACTATGGACTCAAGGCCTTTTCGCAGGCTTATAATGCTGTACTGGCACAGGCTAAGGCTAACACTAAAGACGGACTCTCCATTCAGGCTTTTTATAACATTTATTTTGAAGTGCATCAGAAGCTGAGTACGACCAGCGACATATCTAAAAATAAGGTGACCCTGCAGAGCCCTTCTTCTATTGAGGATTATATAAAATCTGAAAACTATAAAGGGTTGGAAGCCAAAGCGACGGGCGTAGACCTGATCATGATTGACATTCACCCGAACGATGCCACCAAAAAAGATATTAAGGAGAATGATGTACCGAAGCTAATTAATGATGTGTTCGGGGAACTGCGGAAGCGTGATGACTATAAAAATATCAGGCTGACGGTAATGGTAGACATCACACTAAACCATACGACTGAAGAGGAGATAAAGGCCATCAGAGAATCGGCCGATGAATACATTAGTTCAGGCAACCTGAACCTTGTATTTGTCCAAAGCCTCACCAAATTTGCCCAGTTAGGGATGGATAAGGAAAGCGGGGGCCTTGCCTTTGCCTACAACAAAGGGGAGGATTGGAAGGCATTCAATGAATCGATGAAGGAATCGCAGGAGAAGGATCCGGTAGATCCCACCATTCAGAAATACTTCCAGGCCTTATTTAAACATACCAGCAAGGAGCAGGTAGACTATTTGAAGGCAGTACGTGCAAGTACTAAGTCGCTACATCAGAAAATTAAAAGTAACTTTGAAAAAATGGGTATTAAAGATGATGCCCTTACTATTACGGATAATCAGGATGAAGGCACCTGCTATGTGTCTATAAGATATGATGACTTTATAGCCAGGATTTTTAATAATAAAACATATTCTGATGAGGATGTCTATAATTTTAATATGGATGTTTTAGAAAATGGTATCAATAAAATTATGGGGCAACTAGGGTTGCCGGTTACTATGCGTATGAGCTTTGGCTTCCCTCTGTCTAATCTGGGAGATACTGGAAAAGAGGTACGTTTTACTATTGGAATAGAGGATGAGCAGACGCTTCAGGATTATGCTGATACACTAAGTTATGTAAACTATGAGCTTGCCAGAGCGGTAAATGAAGGGACTGACCTGACGAATAAAGGGAAGCGCTCTGAGGTATTAAGCGACATGTCCGGAAAACTTAAAAAGCTGCAGGATCTTAGGGATAAGGTAAAGGAGTTTATGGAAGTTGAGCTATTGGAAGAAGACCTTGAAAGTGTTAATTAATGGATTTATATACCACTAACGGAAATATTATACGTAAGCAGGAACTGGATAAGGGCCTGGCGGAAATAGAAATTGAATTTGTAGGGGTAGGTATATTCTGGACCCGGCTTTTTTGCATGGTCATCTATTACCTGGTTTTGCATCATAAGCATAAAGTGGCCTATGTGCATAGTAACCATACGATGACACGGGTAGTGATTAACCAAAGTGATTACAATGATGGCCTCAGGGAAGACCTGATACAAGCACTTTTGCTGGTTAGGGAAGAGAGTAACCTGGTGAAGGCGCGCGCAGATGAACTTTTACTGGACCGTGAAGACCTGAAGGTGGTGGAAACCAATACAGCACCTGCGCTGGATGCTTATAAAAAGACCTCGCTCGAGGGCCAGGCTTTTCTGGAGGCAGTAGCAGCGGAATTAGGGTAAGGAGGTGTTTTGTCATATGCAAAACGGGCGTCTGTGTGGACATTTTGTTTAGTTAGGTCAGGGTATTTAGCCATAAGGCAGGCAGGCTTGTTATGAGGGATTTGACTACAAATAGCCATAGCGCGGACATACCTATTTGGCGTAATTGAGGTAAACTAAATGCCACAAAGATTATGTCTGATAAAGTAGCCACCTTCTGGATCATCACCGGACAAAACGATGTCTACGAGCTTGGTGATTCTCCCCGCCCCGATCAGCGAACCTTTACCTTTCAGCTAACAGAAGAGCCATATAATAGCTGGGGGTACATTACCCTTATGGTACGTAATGTAACCTGGGAACACAACAGGGTATATATTAACGATAATTATGTGGGAAACCTGGATGTAACGCCGGGTAACCACTGGTGCCAGCAAACCCTGATAGTGGAGGTGACTACCTCGCAGAAGTTCGGCGAAGGCACTAATCGCCTGAAAATAGAGTCCCGAACGTCTGATGGGGGCACCGGGGGAAATAATGATGACTTTGAGGTAAAGCACCTCATATTCGGGTACCGGACCAACCGCTGAAGGTGTGGCCCGGCAGATATGGCTGCTTATCGTGTGACCTCCTGCGTGAGGGTGATAACCACCTCACTAGCCTTAGGCTCACAGGTTATCCTGAACCGAATCATGCAGGACTTGCTGTCACCTTGGCTTATAGTAAAAACTGGTGATTCATCACAGGTGTCTTTTCGTGAAATGTATTTATTGATCGTGTAAGGGCAGTTGGTAAACCGGCCGGAGGCTTGCCGTCTGCGCTTATCCGCAGCCTCTGAAAAGCCTATCCCAACCGGCTGTTGTCTGTTACCCCCGTTTTCGTCAGGTAACTGCAAGGCAAATAGAGCCACGCCCCCGGCACCGTTCAGGTAGGCATCCTGAAGCACACAGGTAGTAAAGACGACCTCATGAGAAGGGCCCGCCTCCTGAGGTGATTTCCAGAATTTTCCGCTTTGAAAAAAGGCACCGGCCGGTACCAGGGCGTAGTCAGTCTGGTTGCATATCCGCACGGTGTTCATCTCATGAAGGGGGAATCGCTCCGGGGTAGAAACGGGTCGGGTTTCCGGACTAAAGTGAGCCATGTCCTTACTCTCGAACAGGTTATCTATAAGGTACGCTGTGTGAGTAGTTGCAGTAGTGTTTATCATGCAGGTTCTTTTCTGTTTGTTTGCGCTGGTTGTACCTTCTTTACAAAGGTAATTTTTCCCCTTGTGGTACGGTGCGATTATGAATAGACCGGATGTGTACACGGGGATAGACAAAGCATAGACAGGTACCGGAAGGCAAAAAAATATCCTGCCAGCGGCAGGATAGTTTCATTGATCAATATTAGAATGTCAGTATGTATATTATAAAAGGAATTATTCATTTTTGAGTGCGCCGTATGGTCAGGAGCAGACGGTGAATCAGCCATTCAAATTGCCGGCTCCCGTACCCATAAGGCGTTTCACACTGGTTGTTAGGTTGTGTAGCGGTTTCTGTAATGTAAAAGTAGGGGGTACCACTGGTTATACACAGGCCCGGGCATAGACCCGGTATATACGGCCGCATAGACAAAGTGTAGACCAGATGGATGCTATGCGGTGGGTGATTTTGATAAAGTGCTGGTGTTTAGATGATTAATTGTCTTTTGAAATGAAAAGAGGGCGACAAAATGATTATTTGCCGCCCTCTTTGTTTACGTTTTCTGCTGTAAATAAGGTGCCTATACCGAGCTATTGAGGTACTCTGTAAGGTCTACCTCTTTTGATAGTCCGAGCTTCTTTTTGATCCTGTACTTTTGCGTGCGTATGGTTTCCGGTGTCACATGCCGCAGGTCAGCAATTTCATGTGTGGTCATGTGTATCTTCATATAGCTGCACAGGCGCAGGTCCTGCGCCGATAGCTGCGGAAACTGCTTTTCTATTGTCTGTAGAAATTTCGGGTGGCTTTTTTCAAAGTACTGCTTGAACTCTTCCCACTGGCTGGTGTCCCGTGTATTTTGCTCTATCTGCTTTATCACGCGCTTCAGACTCATAGCCACTACCCCTGTAGCTGTATTCGCAATCTTTTTCAGCTCGGTATTAATTTCCAGCAGTGCCTCATTCTTCTGCTGGGCTTCCATAACCTTTATGCTAAGCTCACGGTCTTTTTGCTGCCTGAGCTGCTGGTGCTGGTCGCGAATCTCCTGGTTCTGGGACTGTATTGTATGAATAGCATGTTGTATGGTCAGGGCAGACTTCACACGTGCCCACAGCTCTATTTTATTGATAGGTTTGCGCAGGTAGTCCATTGCACCGAAGTCCATGGCCTGTTTCAGGTCTTCGGACTCTGTGTATACCCCCGTAATCATGATCACGGGGGTGTCTTTCAGGTAAGCATCCTGCTTTATCCTTTTCAGTAATTCCAGGCCTGTCCATTCGGGCATGTCCCAGTCCGTTATGATAATGTCCGGCTTGGTAATATGCGCCACTTCCAGTGCAGAGGGGCCACTGCGGGCCGTAAGAAGCTGAAAATCCTGGGGCCCCGCCTCCAGGTAGCGGGCCAGGTTCAGCAGGTTTTCAGGCTGGTCATCTACCAGCAATATCACACTACCCTGCTCCATATTAAGGTATCATTTTTAGCAGCTCCCTGTACCGAGGCTCATCGCAGGCGTAGGTAGCTTCCTCCACATCACGTATCCACTGGGCAGCAGCTGGGTTTTTGAGGTCCCCTGCTTCGCGCAGCACCTTTAGTATAGCTGTAAGCTGGTTTACCTGCAGGCCGTTCAGCCTGTCAGCATACGGCTTCAGCACCGCCATGGCCTCATCAGGCATGAGGCTTGGCTCGCTGGTATCCTCGCCGTATACAAAACCGCTGTCCTCCTGTGCCTGCTGGCCGGGTACCAGGGGCAGGGTAAACCAGAAGGTATTGCCTTCAGTGTCTGAGGTAGCTCCTATCTCACCCTGATGGCTTTCCACTGCCAGCTTACAATAGGTAAGCCCCAGCCCCGTGCTGCGGAACCTTCCCGCTCCGGCTTTGGCCTGCGAGTGGTAGGGCTCAAAGATCTTGTCGATTACCTCAGCAGGGATAGGCTTGCCTTTGTCTTTAATAGAAATGCGCAGGAAGTCATCTCCTGCTTTTTCAGAGGTGACCTTTATGTGCTTGGCCTCCGGATTATGCACGATGGCATTATTAATGAGGTTTACCAGTACCCGCACCATCAGGCGTTCATCTGCCAGCACCTTCAGAGATTTATGTCCGGTAACCTGCAGCTTTATGTGGCGGTCGCGTATGATCCAGGCCAGTTGCTCCAGGGCGTTTTCCTTCAGTTTGCCTATTGCGAGCTCTGTCACCTGGGGTTTCATTTCCGGCGATTCCAGGCGGCGGGTCTCCAGTATATCGAGGATCATTTGCTCCATGTAACGGCTAAGCTGGTTGATCTTCTGGTGGGTATCTCCGCTGGGGTCCTGCTCGGACAGCCCGATGATGTTGCTTAGCGGTGACTTGAGGTCATGCGCGATGAGGCCTGTGAGTTTTTCCTTAAACTCATTGAGGGCGGCCAGTTCCTGGTTAGTCACCTGCAGCTCATGTGTACGCAGGGCCACTTTGGCCTCCAGGGTACTGTACATGCCGGCATTGCGGATGGAGGTGGTGATCTGGGCGCTCAGCAGGGTCAGTATCTCCAGACGGTCACGGGTGAAGGCGTAGGTCTGGCTGTTGTTTTCCAGGTACAGCACGCCCATAACGTCTCCCTGATATATGAGCGGCATACACAGGATAGACCTTGGCTTTTGCTCCTGTATGTAGCGGGTATTTTTGTAGGGCCCTGCCGTTTGCCAGGCATCTCCCAACAGAATGGTTTTTTGGGTGTTGGCCACGGCGTGGACCACTTCCTCACTGAGCCGGTAGGCATCGGGAATAGGTTGGCCGTCATTCAGCGGTATCTCTTCCAGCACCCGCGTGTCGCTTGCCGTATGCACCCCTTCAAGGTACATATCGTCGTCTTTCTGCAGGGCGATGATCACTCTTTCGGCACCGGTATTCTGGCTGATGATCTCCATAAGCCTGCGCAGCAGCAGGTCCAGCTTCACCTGCCTGGAAATGGCCAGCGAACTGTCCATTAGGGCTTTCACGTCGAGGTCTATCGATTGGGTAGGGGACAGGCTTACCTCTTTGCCTTCCTCATGGGCAGCCACTATCTGGTTACGGCTGCCCTGCAGTTTCCTGGTCAGTACCTCTTCTGCCTTGCCGGTGGCTCCGCACTGTTTATAGTGATGATATGCCTCTATGTAGTGCCCCTTTGCCAGATGCAGTCCGTCTGATGCTGCCAGCGTACCGGCCTGCTCATAAGCCATGGCCGCCAGTAAGGTGTGGCCGTTGAGCTGAGCATGCTTTATTGTCTGCATCAGTCCGGCATAGGCCTGGCCGGTATCGCCCGCGGTCATATGCTGCATTGCGACGGCGAGGTGGTGATATCCGGCAAAGTTATCCGGATTAATTTCCGCATACATGGCGAGCCTCTCCATGCTCAGCTTTAGCTTTTCCTCTTTGTCAAAGTGCTCTTTGTTGGTTAGTTTGCTATGGCACAGGGCTATTGCCTGGTCAAAATGAAAACTGACATTATGCAACTGTCCGCCGCAGGCACCGAACTCTACCAGGGCCTGGTAGTTAGCTTCCGAGACTTCCAATGCCTTTTCGTAATCTCCGGCCAGCACATACAGCCGTGACAACACCGTCAGGGCTACTGATGAGATCATCGGGTTGGACTCTTTTGCCTCAGCCAGGACCTTTTCGGCTTTATCCGGTACTACCCCTGTTTCCAGGAGGTATTCGTTAACTACTGAAATGGCCTCGTCAGGTAAGAATCCGAATATCTGCTGGGCCTCTGGCTTTTGATATTCCATGAAAAACCTCCTGTAGAGGTCTGAGGTCTCCTGCAGGTCTGCACCATGCATGAGTCCTACCAGGAAGGTATTGAAGAGCGTACCTGCGGCCCATATCCATTCACCATACTTGACAAGACCGGGGTAGCTGTCCTCCATCACCTGCATGGTTTCTTGGTAGGAATGGTTCCAGGCCAGGCAGTGCGCATACACGAGAGAAAGGGCTCTGTTCTTGTATACAGGGTGATTAAACCGTTCTGCCAGTTTTTCTGTCAGCTCTCCGTATTTAAAAGCCACCCCGAAGTTGTGCATGGAGGTATACACCATGGCTACGAACGAGTAGGCATCTGTGGTGGGGGCTGAAATGCCTCTGTCAAGGCTGGTGTGTGCCCATAAAAAGGTGTAATAGGCAATGTCCTGGGGACTTACATTATAGGCATATACGCACAGTTGGTTAAAGAGAGTATTAACAATCTCGTCCTTTTCATCACTGATGTGCAGTTTCTCGAACCGGGCGATGGTTCCGGGGTCAGACAGGGATTGTACCAGGGCCTGCATGCCTTCACCCCTGGCCTCTGGTGTGGTGGCCACTGGTATGCCGGCCTTTTCCAGTGCCAGGCGTGCATACTCGTAGCCCTTGTCGTATTCCTTAAAGTAGAGCTGCAGCAGACTGTATACCTGAAGCAGGCGTAGCTCATCGTAGTCGCCTATAGGCTGGCTCTTCAGTTGCTCAAACAGTTTTGAACAGGTAGGCAGGTCTTTATTATACCCGGCACTTTCCAGCGCGCAGAGGTGGTATTCCAGGGTTTCCTCATAGGCGTGCTGCCAGTCATCAGGGCCAAAGTGGGCGAGGGAGCGCTGCAGGTAAGCATCTGCCTGTGCATAGGCTGTGGTGGCCAGGGCCTGTTTTCCGGCTTTGTAGTGGTACCTGCGGAAAGCCAGCTTGTCCTCGTCTGTTTCTGGTAAGCCTGCCAGCCCCAGATGATTGGCTACCAGGTAATTTATCGATGGCGATTGTTCACTCTGCTCCATTAGCTGACGGGCTATGGCCAGGTGGTAGTGGCCTTTTTGCTCATCGGTGAGGGATTCGTATAGGGCACGCTGTATCTGGTCATGGGCAATACCGTATTCAGGGGCAGCCTGAAAAGCATTTTTTGGCAGGACAAATTCCTGGCGGGTAGCCTTTTCCAGGGCTGTGTCCACTTCTTTCAGCCTATATCCGGTAAGCTTAGCAAGCAGTGCGGCATCAAAGGTAGTGCCCAGGCAGGCAGCCCATTGCAACAGGGTGAGCGTGGTCTCGTTAAGGGCGTTAAGCCTTCTTTTCAGTGCAGGTACAAGGTTTTCCGTACCAGGTTGCCCCTCTATTTCTTTATCCTTCCACTCCCATGGCAAGGGGGCTTTATGCTTATAAAGTAATTCGTTGTCCATTAATAGCTGGTAAAATTGATTAAGGTAAAATGGGTTACCCAGTGTTTTTCTCCACACAATGTCTCCCAGTTCACCGGCTCTGTTTATGCCATGGTTTGATTGGTTTAATAGCCAATCGGTTACCGTTTCTTTAGAAAAAGCATCGAGAGTGATGTGCTGCCCGGTGTCTTCATGCTTTTTCACAAGCTCCTTGAGGTTCTGTACCGCATACGGGCCGGCAGCTTCCTCATTGCGGAAAGAGCCGGTAAATAGTACGGGCACCTTGTTGAGTTCCAGCCATAAGGTCTGCAGTACGGAAAGCGAGCTTTCGTCTGCCCACTGCAGGTCATCTACAAATATCACGAGGGCTTCACACGAGCGTGCCATGCTGTGAAATAGTGCCAGAAAGGCCTCTCTGATCTGCGTCTCATTGACAGTAGGCCGGTCGGATCTTTCTTTTTCCGACAGGGAGTTCAGCAATTGGGAATCAGGCAGCAATACTTGCAAAAGGGGCAGGTGGGGCTTTAAGTCCTGTGCCCATTTTGTGCGTATCTCCCGGAAGGCAGAGGCTTTTCTTGCTGCAATCCGGTGCTCAAATTGGCCGATGAGCTGTACGATCGCCTGAAAGGGCTGTCCCTGGCTGTATTGGTAAAATTTGCCCTCAAGAAAGAAAACGTCCTGCGGTAATTCGCTTTGGAGGTGGTGCACAAGGGTGGTTTTTCCCGTGCCACTGGCCCCTTCTATCAGTACCAGATGGCTGCTGCTGGTGGTGCGAGAAGCCAGGTAAGCATCATGCAGCTGCCTGGCGGCCTGTTCTCTGCCTAGCAGGCTTCCCTGTTCGGTTTTTTCAGATAGATTTTCAGTGGAATGGGGAGACGGAGGCGTATTTTCAAATCTCATAATAAATTATTCGGGCCTGAGCCCGTGACAAATACCGGCTGATTCAGAATTTGTCCTAAAAATAAGAATCTATTGATATGGATTAGCTATTTGTCTGAAATAAGCTTTGCTGCTTAATCGCTCATTTTCTGCATGATACAGTACTTTAATAGCCAGTAAATGAACGACAGCTCCTTCTTTTTCCACTCCCTTTGTGTTCTGCAATAAGCTGAGTGCCTCACTATATCGTTCATCCTGACAAAGCCTCCCGGCAGTATACACTTCTTGTAGCAAATCAATGGCGCGGTGGGGGCTCAGATGACTGAAGCAGTGTATGGCTCTGTCGGCCTCAACGCCTTTCTCCCCAAGATTGAACTCCAGCCGTACAGGCCCGGTATAAGCGGTTATCAGCCGCTTTGCCAATGAGGCAAATTTACCTGACAACTCTGTATCGGGTAGCTCATTGGTGAATCGTTTAACAGTTTCTGCACCTTCGGCCCCGGCAAGTAGCCGGCACTGGTTTCCCGGATTGCGCGAAAGCATGTAGGAGAAGGTACACCCGAGAGCTGCGACATTATATTCCGAAATAAGGCGCTTCAGGGCAGGTGCTGTTTTGGCTAGGTCAAGTGGCAGGCAGGCAGCCAGTTTTTCTATTGACCCAAATAAGTCCTCCGGGGATATGCCTCTTCTGAAACCGGCTACGAGGCTGGGGACGGGGTACTTATTATTGTCATTGTGCCCGGCGATGTCAAATTCCAGCCAGAGGTGTTCCATGTACTCAAAGTCACGGGGGCGATTAACCCAGGCGTGTGCAAGGTTGTCTAATGCGGTATGCACCCCCTTGCTATAAAGCCCCTCTGTTGTGCATACCCAACGGAGAAACGCGTCTCTCTCCCGGGGCCGGTTTGCTATCAGCACGGAAAGGTCGATGCGTGGCCGGTGAGATGACAGGTGCAGTTCGTATACCTGCACGGCAGATAGAAAAGGGGCCAGGGCGGCAGGCATTGCCTGTAACCGCCCTCTGGCTTCTTCTTCTAGCAGATTTACTACCTGTACAGGAAGCACGTCTGCGCCATTATGACCTTCAGGTGTATCTACCACCCCATCAGGAAGTATGGGTCAAACAATACGGAAGCTGTTACCAGGCTCAACTCATTATACTTCCTGAATTCGTCCAGCGAAAGTTGCCTGATCTGCTCGTTACTGAGGTGGTTAGGTTTGCCGGATATATCCAGGTATACCATTACGTAGCCATCTTCTATGGTATAAACATCGTTTGTGTTTACCTTCGTTTCAGATAATACAAGGCGTACGGATGCATGCATATGCAATCCCAGCCATTCCTGCAGGCAGCCACGGTAGTCTTCACGGAAGTTCTGCAGGTCTTCATCCGATGTCCACAGCTTGGTGACTACATATTGCAGGCGCTGCAGCATAGGGGTATTGGTGTTTTCCGGTGCGTTTACATCCTTCAGTTCCTTCAGTCCGGGAATGGAAGGAAAGAAAAAGTACTCGCCCCCCACCATTTTGGTGTGCGCATCGAAGCTATGGGTAAAGTAATTTTCTTCGTCAAGGTCAAAAGGCAGGTTGCTATGCACCCCATGTTTGTAGGGGAAGGAGTACCTCTGGCGATAGGGCAGGAGGCCTACTTCCGACTCGGCATATAGCTCCGGGGTGAACTCATAGTCCGATACTTCCGGTTTGTTGCCTATGATGGGATCCACACCGGCCCGGCCTGCAGGTTCCCATGAGATATTGGCCCATCCGGCCTGCAACTTTTCAAACTGGTTTATGATACTGCTCTGAAAACAACCGAACAGCAGTCCGGTAATCGTGCCTCCCGTCTCCTGGTTCATTCCCCGGCGCGTTATCGTTGCCTTTGGGTAATAAGGCTCATTGTCCGGCAGGTTCTTGCGCGGGTTCATTTTTCTTATGTGAGCATGAAAGGGGCATTTTGAGCCGTAGGCATCGTCGCTGAAGTCAAAGGTGTTGTCCTTTGCCCCTTTATTGCCCTCTGGGGTGTCCCGTTTTACTACCGGCGTACCGTCTTTGAAGCGGCCGAAGATGTAGGCGCCTGCGAGATCTATTCCATAAGGATCGTTCTCTTTTTTGTTGGCCTTCAGGTTTATCTGTTTACCTATTTCCTGTATGTCCTTATTGAACCCAAGGGTGTTCAGGTCATATTTTCTGAATACATAATAGCTGCCAAATGTGTGCGGGGCCCGCGTAAGTTCGTCGTTTACCAGTATCTCATCCAGCGAAGTATCGGGATTGAATATTTCCAGCGGATCCTCCAGGCCTGTGGCCTTCTGCTGCTCCTTCAGGTAAGCTTTCTCATCTTTTTTAGTAAAGTAAGGGGAGGAAATACCGTCACGGAAGCCAAAGCCGTTGGTCATTTCTACCTGGCCGTCCTTTTTTTGTACGGATCCCAGTTCGGCTATTACCACCTCGCCTATACCCAGGACGGCCAGTTTTTCTTCCAGTTTCTGCTTCTCTTTCTTCAGTTTTTTGAGCGAATCGTCTGCCAGCACCAGCACGGCATGGAGTGTGTCTGCATAGGCTAGTGACTGATCCTCATCACGATCGCCCAGCAGGTGCCTGCGGCCTTTCATTCCTTTCATATAGGCTATGTCGGAGGGTATAGACCTGAGGTGCAGGTAGGAATAGCCTTGTGCTGACAGTCCGAAGGTGGTAAACAGGCCTCCATCATGTTTTTTGTCTTTCTTTCTCTTCTTACCATCCTGTATCTGGTCTTCGGTAGAGGTTATAGTGGGTACAATATCTTCCCTGATCCACTTTTTGACTTCACGCTGTCGCCATTCTCTAAACTTCAGGAAGATGTGGTATCCATACTGCCTGCCGTGAAATTTCAGTATGTTTCCCTGCAGGTTTTCGTATATCTCTTTGGTCTCGGTTATGTGTTTGTTTTCGCCGCTAATCATAGCCACATATTAGTTTATTAATAAAATCAGCTATCAATCTTGCGAAAATTTACCTGTCTGCCAATTGGCTGATGCTGAGGCTATGTAAGGAAGTACTTTACTTAGTGGGTTTAATCAAATTAGTTCTAATGCAGTGTATTTGGCTGACAAATAGAGGTTTATTGATAAAATGCTTAATCTTATTTGTTTTAGGGTTATGGGCTGAGTAAAGTCAGACTTGTCGTAATATGACTCCTCATATCAGTGGAGTAAATCGGTAAATTCCTGCCATCGTACAATTGCGTAATTTTTTCATGCAGAAAGTCATAAATCTACTTTTCCGGTAAAAAGTGCTAAGTATAGCTTAAAGCCTGATATATCTCTATCTATACCTCCTGCTGGCCTTCCAGTATTTTTTCTCTGTGCACCATGGGCAATTTGGCCATGTAGCTTACCTCTATCATGGGGTAACCAAAGTCTTCTACCACGCGGCCGCGTATGCGGTAAAAGCCACGACCGCGGAAGGGGTACTTGTCCACACTGTTGGGAAAGTGCGTGGTATCAAAGACATTGCCCTCGTGGTCCAGAAAGGTGCCGAAGTGCATCAGCTTGCCGTCCTTGGTGCGGGTGTTTTTCGTGGTGACGAGGTAGCCGGTCAGCTCCACCCGTTTCTTAAGCTTTTTCATCAGGTTTTCGGCTGTGGTGTCGCCCATATACTGGTCTTCCAGCAGCAGGAAAGGGTCGCAGAGCGTAAAGCCGAGCAGCTCTATTTCGTCAAAGGCATTCATGAGGGGGTGGGCATTCAGTGAGGGTAACTGCCACTTCCTTGCGGAGGTATCGAAGAGCATGGGTACATGGGCCTTTTGCCGTGGCTTGTTAAAGAAGAGGTGCGCCTCCCATAGCAATTCATTTTTCTGCTTGCCGGTAAAGCGGAAACCATTCACACGTATCAGTACCAGTAGCTGCTCGAGGCCTATAGGTATGCGCCGCACAAAATCCTCCAGGTTACGGTACGGGCCGTTCTTCTGGCGTTCCGCCCCGATAGACTGGCCTATACGCGTCTCCAGATTTTTGAGGTGAATGAACCCCAGCCATATAGTATGGCCTGAGATATCTGTGAGGTAGTCGCTCGTATTTACACACGGTGCCTCAATAGTGGCTCCGGCCATGCGGGCCTCGTGCACATAAAACTCCGTTTTATAAAAGCCCCCGAAGTTATTGATTACGCCCACCATAAACTCCAGCGGGTAGTGAGCCTTGAGATAGAGGCTCTGGTAGCTCTCCACCGCAAAGCTGGCTGAGTGGGCCTTGGAGAAAGAGTAACCTGAAAAGCTCTCTATCTGCCTCCATACCTCTTTGGCAATCTCTTCCGGGTGGCCTTTTTCGCGGCAATTATCAAAAAAAGCCTGCTCCACCCGCTTAAATTCTTTACGGCTTCTGAACTTGCCACTCATGCCCCGCCTCAGTATATCGGCCTCGCCCAGGTCCAGGCCGGCAAAGTGGTGCGCTACTTTCAGCACATCCTCCTGGTATACCATCACCCCGTGGCTCTCTTTCATGAGTTCTTCCATCTTCGGATGTATGTACTCAAAGTCGTCCGGGTGGTGGTGGCGGTGTATATATTCCCTCATCATGCCCGACCGGGCGACGCCCGGCCGGATGATGGAGCTGGCCGCTACCAGTGTGAGGTAGTCCTCACACTGCAGCTTACCCAGCAGCATGCGCATAGCGGGGCTTTCCACATAAAAACAGCCCATAGTCTGCCCCTTGCGCAATAGCTCTTTTATCTTTTCGTCCTGCTTGAATTCCTTTACGCGGGTGATGTCCACCTCTTCCCGGCGATTCGCCTGCACCACATTCACCGTATCTTTGATGTGGCCCAATCCCCGCTGGCTGAGTACGTCATACTTATGTATGCCGATATCCTCTGCCGCCAGCATATCAAAGTGCGTGATCGGAAACCCCTTTGGGGGCAGGTCTGTAGCTGTGTAGGCATATATGGGTTCGTCTGTGATCACGATACCCCCCGCATGTATGGACAGATTGGCCGGCATGGCTACCAGCCGTTCGCCGTAGCGAAACATGAGGCGTGTGATCTCGTCCCGGTCGTGCATCTCTTCCGGGTAGGCCACCACCTTATCTATCTCACTTTTAGGCAGGCCGAATACCTTACCTAATTCCCGCAGCACCGAGCGGTCCTGGAAGGTATTGTATGTAGCCAGCAAGGCTGTGTGCTGTTGGCCATGCCGCTCGAATACGTGATGGATGACCTCGTCCCGTTCCTTCCAGCTAAAGTCTATGTCGAAGTCCGGGGGTGAGGTACGGTAAGGGTTCAGAAAGCGCTCGAAGTACAGGTCCAGCTCTATCGGGTCTACATCCGTAATGCCCATACAGTAAGCCACCAGGCTGTTTGCCCCGCTGCCCCGTCCCACATGGGCAAAGTTGCGATGCTTTGCATACTGGACTATATCGTGTGTGATAAGGAAGTACGCCTCAAAGTTATGCTGACTTATCACCTCCAGTTCGCGGTGCAAACGGGACATGGCGTAGCTGTCGTACTGTTCGTAGCGCCTGGTAAAACCGTCGAGCGCCAACTGGCGCAGACGGTTATAGTCCTCCTTCTTGCTGGTTCCGAAGACCTTTTTGTTTTTGCTCTCTCCCAGTGTGAAGTCCAGACGGCACTCCTCTACCATCTCCTGCGTACGCGCTATGATCTGGGGGTATTGCCAGTAGTACTGCATTAGCTCCTCCTGCGGATGCATCACCTCGTCCTGCGAGGCCTGCCGGCTCTCTGGCAGCCTGCTCAGCAACAGGTTGCAGTCTATGGCGCGCAGCAGGCGATGCAGGTTAAAGCCTGCCTTGTCCCGGAAGGTCACCGGCTGCAGCGCTACCAGTTTATGTACGTAGCTGCGCAGGGGAGAGGCTGTAAGCCTGTTTACCTCCCGCGGCCGGATGCCGATGTACTCGTTTTCGTACAACTCATCCGGCGCGGGATGCCGCTGCATTGGGTATATCACATAGCAGTGGTTGAAAAGAGGCGCGCGGCTTGGTAAAGGCTTATCAGTAAGGTTATAATGGCTCAGGTAGCGGTTAGCTTCTTCAAATCCCCCGTTGTTCCGCGCAACGACGATATACAACATGTCGTCATTGCGGCGGAACTCTATACCGGCTGCAATCTGCAAGTCAAACTCCGTCCTGTTCTCCTCACAGATCCGCAGCAATTCGATATAGGCCGAGGTATTGTGTATGTCAGTCACCACCAGTTTGCGAATGCCATGACGCTTAGCTTCCATATACAGCTGCTCCGGTGAGAGCGTACCGTATTTGAGGCTGAAGTACGTATGACAATTAAGGTACATTTGCGTCTGATTTGCTAACTGATGACAATGCAAACATAGTTAGCCAAAGCGAGACCAACAACTAAAAAAGATAGTAAATACTAATATAATTTGCATTTATTCCTAATCCGGGATAGCATATGAATCAGACGTATATGGTATCCGCTGCAGAGGCCCGGAAACATAAAATATACAGGTGGCGGATCTTAGCGTGACCGGGGAGGCCTGTGACTGGGTAGGAGACGGATGGCCAGCAAGATAAGCCCTACTGATAGCACAATCTCAAAAATGGCCCATCCCCAGTAACCCAGTACGAAACCCAGGTAATAAAGGACGGCTACAGATGCCAGTACGATCACCAGCAGAATAAATACGCGGATAAAATCTTTCATGATCAGTTTTTTGATGTTAACTGATTAATTGCTAGCCTGTTGGGTTTTGACAAATTTGGATTTAATCCTTCATTTCTAAACGAAAGATTATTATACCCGTTCCTAATAGTATGGCAGCCGATAGAAGATTTTTTTGCTGCGACAACCATTTTTTTGATTTATGATGTAGATGCAATGAAGAAAAAAATACCAGTCTTCTGTATTCCTTTTGCAGGAGGCAGTGCCTATTCTTTTTCAGCCTGGAAAAATGTAACACCCAGAGGCCTTGAGTTTAAAGGCCTCGAACTCCCCGGTCACGGTAAGCGAATCCGTGAACCCCTCCTTACCCACTATGAAGATATGGTGGACGATCTGCTGGACCAGATCGAAATACCTATAGATATGCCTTACGTGATATATGGCCATAGCCTTGGCGCTATGCTTGCCTATCATGTGGTGCAGAGGCTGCAGGAGCGGGGATATAAGCTGCCCATGTATCTGGTAGTAAGTGGCCGCAGGGGACCCTCAGTAGAACTTACTAACAGGAGTAAGTACCAGTTGCCCCAGAAGGAGTTTTATAATATGCTGAAGCGTGAGAACGGCGCTCCGCGTGAGGTGCTGGAAGACCCTGAGATGATGACGTACTTCGAGCCTATTTTACGGGCAGATTACAAGGCCTCCGAAACGTATGAGCATCCGGATATGCCCATGCTGAGAGTGCCGATACTGGCTATGGCGGGCGATGATGAAGAAGCTACGCTGACTGAAGTAAAGGCTTGGCAGGCAGAAACATCTACCCCTATTGTAGTAAAGCAGTTTCCCGGACATCACTTCTTTATATTTGAGAATAAAGAAAAAGTAATGAGGCTTATGGCTAACACGCTACAGCATGAGCTGAGCGCACGCCATCCGGAGTTATAGACAGATAATATTCAGAGAGAAAGCGGCCTGTCGGGAAAAACCTCCCGGCAGGCCGTTTATGTTTTATCCGCTGATTTCTTCAGCTCCATCACCTCAGTGCGTAGCTCGTCTACCTGCGTTTTCATACCTAATATGGTTTTCATCAGGCTGGCCGGATTAGAAGCTATATTCAGGCTTATCTTCATGCGGAGATGCCACATTTCGGCCACATCTTTGAAAGGGACCTCTTTAGAAGGGTAGTTATCATTGTCCGGCGTAAGCAGGAGTATCTGCTTGTCCGGGTGCAGCCGCACGCGTCGTATAAGCACTTCGTCATCTGTCACTACTATGTGCACATGACCTTCCTTTAGTGCCCGGGGCCAGGTATCATAACGGCGCCCCATGGCGTAGTCAAATGGCATCAGTGTGCCGGACATGCTATCGTCTTCCACCTGGAACATCCGCTGCTCGCCCATGCTCGTGATTTCTTCCGGAAGGCTCACCTGGGGGAGCTTATGCAGGAAATCTTCATGGTCGCTCAGTTTAGGATACACATTCATAGCATCCATATTTACCAGCAGTATGGCCTGGTGGTCTTTATCCGGGCGTACGGCATCCGGCTTAAACATTTTGTCTTCCATTGCCTGTGACTGACCGGAAGTGGTCCGGTACTTATACTGTTCCAGGTAAAAGCCGTCGCCCTCCTCATTATCGTCGAATAGCCAGTTTAAGTCTATTCCTTTCTCATTCAGAAAGCGAATGTACTTTATAGGGATAAAGGTTTTCTTTCCATTTTCCAGCAGGCTTACGTCTCGTTGCGTTATACCCGTCTGTTCGGCCATCTGTACTTGTTTCAGACCGATTATCTTCCTGATTGCCCTTAGCTTGTTGAAGATCTCTGACATTGTAATCCGTTGCTTATTATACGTTTAGATCGATGGTTAGCTTCCGGTTATTAGCTTATTATATGTTTTTTTCCAGCTTATTTACGTGCATAGCCGGATTTAAACAGTCAAGATATGGATTTTCATTTGATTTAAATGAAAGTTTCTGCTCCATTCTTTCTTTTTGGCACGTACGTTAAATCACGTCGCCGGTAAAAACCGGAGTTTGAAAGCGCATGCGGTTTCCCGCCTCCGCCGTCACGGCTCTGCACACTGCGTCAGGGCCGTACCTGTACTTTATACTGTCCAGTGCCTGGTGCAACCGTATGTTTTCTTCTGTCTCTTCAAACAGATGTATCTGATGCTGCCCGTGTACCAGGCTGCTTACTCTTACCCCCAGCAGCCGTATTAGCATGCGGCGGTTATACAGTTTATCAAATAGCTCCAGCGCATGAGCTATCAGCAGATCGTCAGAAGAAGTGTAGGGTATGCGAAGCTGCCTCGAGACGGTGTCGAAATTGCTGTAGCGAAGCTTTACCGTCAGACAGGAGGTCAGCTTTTTCTGTTCCCGCATCTTAAACCCTATCTTCTCCACCATGCCGATAAGCGAGGCCTTCAGCTTTTGCACGTCTATGGTATCCGTACTGAATGTATGCTCAGTAGAGATAGACTTACGTTCGCTGTAGGGCTCCACCGGAGAGTCGTCTATACCATGGGCCCTCTTTTTTAGTACAGGTCCCATATTTCCAAATACTGCCCGCAGCATCTCGTCTGGCATTTCGCGTAGCGTTGCCACTTTTACTATGCCCATTTCATTCAGCAACCGGGCTGTTTTTTTACCTATCAGCGGGATTTTTTTTACCGGCAGCGGGGCCAGAAAGTCCCCCTCCGTACCGTGTACGATCTCCCGCTGTCCGTTTGGCTTGCACTCACCTGTAGCGATCTTGGAGACCATCTTATTGCCAGATAGCCCCATGGAGATGGTAAGGCCGCTCTCTTTCATGATGGTTTGCCTTAGCTCCGTGCCCCATTTGTAGCAGCCAAAGAACCGGTCCATGCCTGATACGTCCAGGTAAAACTCATCGATAGACGATTTCTCAAACAAAGGCGCCTTATCGCTGATGATCTCTGTGATCAAGTGAGAATAGCGGCTGTAGGCTTCCATGTCCCCCTTTATCACGATGGCATCAGGGCAAAGCTGGAGAGCCATCTTTACGGGCATGGCCGAATGTACACCAAAGTGCCGGGCCTCGTAGCTGCAGGAAGCCACCACGCCCCGGTCTCCCGTACCCCCTATAATAAGAGGCTTGTGCTTCAGACGATTATCTCTCAGGCATTCTACTGATACAAAAAAGGCATCCAAATCCATGTGGATCACCGACCGGTTAGCCTCTGCATTCATCATTCTTCTCCTCCCTCATTACTAATTCTATATGCTAATAAACCCCTGCATTTGCCTTTGGTTGTTCTTTTTACTAAATTTATAAGCAAATATACTAAAAATGGTAGCCAAGCCAAGGTGTAATACTAAAAAAATTGACAAAATGAGAAGCGAAATGAACAGGCCCGACGGCTATAATCTTAAGCTAAAACCTAAGAAGCTTTCTTCCGGACGGTGCCAGGTGAGGTTTGAAGTGCAGACCGGAAAAAGCGGTGCGACACCTATATATAATGCGGCATATGGGTATTACCTGGCTGAGCCGGGTGCTACGCTCAAGGAAGTAGTGGAAGCGATACAGCAAAAACTGGGGGATGCAGAGGATAAAGACCGGCTATATCATGATAATCTCTACCATCTGCAGCGAAAATCTGCACCGCACACCGATTTTATTCTCTTTACCAGTTGATTTTTGCCAAAAATACACGCAATATTGCTAAACAAATTGGTGTATGTCAACACGCTACTACTAAATTATGGGTTTGGTAAACGAAAATATTAAATGGCTCCGTAAGAAAGAGCGCCTCACACAGGAACAGCTTGCTGAAAAAATTGGTATAAAGCGTTCGTTGCTAGGTGCTTACGAAGAGGGTAGGGCCGACCCCAGGCTAAATAATCTGCTGAATATCGCAAGGCAGTTTGACGTCTCTGTAGATACCCTCCTTACAAAAGATGTCAGCCGCATGTCGGAAGATCAGTTAAAAGCCCACTCGTCTACAGGCACCGGTATCACTGATAATTTCCGAGTACTCTCTATCACTGTCGATAGCGAGGACCGGGAGAATATCGAGCTTGTCCCGCAAAAAGCCGCCGCCGGTTATCTCAATGGCTATGCTGATCCTGAGTACCTGGAAGAACTACCCCGTTTCAGACTTCCTAACCTGCCTGGGGGAGCCACCTACCGCGCATTTGAGATAAGCGGTGACAGTATGCTGCCGCTCATGCCAGGCACCATCATAGTAGGTAGTTACGTAGAGAGCCCGGCATCCATTCGTGATGGTAAAACCTATGTGCTCGTTACCCAGCGTGAAGGCGTCGTGTACAAGCGTGTGTACCGTCAGCGTGACGACCGCGGCAAAGAGGACTCTTCCCTCAGGCTCATGAGCGATAACCGCTCCTATGATCCCTATGATGTAGGCCTGGACGAGGTTATTGAACTCTGGGAAGCCAGGGCCTTCATATCCTCTCAGTTTCCTGAGCCGGAAGAAACCGACATGAGTATAGAAAAGCTTACCAACATTGTGCTGAACCTCCAGCAGGAGGTAATGCGCCTCAAGAAATAATGTGGAGGTAGTACCGTTTCCTTTGTATAAAAGGCGTTGGCATGATAAGGCCGTACCGCTCTGCCGGTAAGCCATATTGCATGCGACAAAAAAAGCCTCTCGTCCGTTTGGAGGGGAGGCCTTTGTATTTTTAAGGGCAGATTATTTCGACTTATTAGTCATCAAGCTCACCGTCACGGGCAGCTTCTTTCAGTTCTTCGTTTGCAAAGATAGCTACCTCTACGCGGCGGTTTTGCTGGCGTCCGGCAGCGGATTCATTACTCGCTACTGGCTGAGTTTCACCGTATCCTTTGATCTGGAAACGACCAGGAGTTACACCCAGTGAAGTAGCATAGTTTACTACAGACTCTGCTCTGCGCTGTGACAGGCTCATATTGTAGTCATCGCTACCCGTAGCATCCGTATGACCCTCTACGAGAATGTTTGTATCCTCATACTTTTTAAGCGTCTCGGCCAGCTCTCTGATATTCTCTTTAGCTTCCGGCGTCAGGGTTGATTTATCCACGTCGAACAAAATACCGGAATCGAAGGTAATCTTAATACCCTCACCCACACGCTCCACAGTAGCACCGTCGAGGTCCTCTTCCAGCTCTTCTGCTTGCTTGTCCATGTAAGCACCGATGGCTGAACCAGCTACACCACCTATAGCAGCGCCCAGAATGGCACCGGCTGCTGTATTACCTGCTGCTTTACCAATGGCTGCACCAGCGGCAGCTCCACCGGCCGCGCCGTATACGCCACCTTTGGCAGTCTTGCTCCAGTTAGAGCAGCTACCCAGAAATATCATAATACTCATGCACAGTGATAGTGCAAGAACTCTTTTCCTAACAGTCATGGTCAAAATAATTTAAGTTAAAAGTACCACGAGCGCTTTCAATCGCGCGTTTACCTGTCATTAAGCAAAAAGGCGGCCAAAATGTTTAGAGGCTCTTGAGCGTCTCTATCATGTCCTTAATGGCGTCCCGCTCCGGGTCCGGGTTAGTAGCTCCCTGGCCCAGCTTAAACCAAAACCCATCACCAGGCTGAAGGTATTGACCTGGCTTAGAGGGGGTTTTAGGAGAGGCTTTTTCGTAGTCATAGTCCGGAATATACACCTGGCGCAGCACGGGCTTCACGTTTTCCCAAGACATATCATATTTCTTATTTTCCTTCTTCCCTCCTGCATTTTCCTTGTATTTTTCTACCTGTGCTTTACGCAGATGAAAGATCGGCCGGAGGAGTATTTCCTCCTTCTGTTTTCCAGGGCCCAACTCGAGGTAGCGAACCTCCAGGTAGCGTTCCTTCTCTGCCAGCTCGTAGACACCCTGCACCAGTTCCTGAAGGAAATAGTCCCATAGCTCCGTTTCGGCAGGTACTGCCTTAAAGGTTTCCCCGTCTTTCGTCTTGTAAAAAAGCTGAATATAAGGTTCGGTAAGGGAGGCTGTTTTCTGGTCTTTCGGCCATGAGGTTTTGCTAAGGAGATTAAGTACCTCCCTGCGCCACAGGCCTGGTATTTTGCCATTCCACGCAAAATCATCGTCAGCCGTGAAGCCTTCTTCCGTTATCTCCTGCTCCGTCAGTTCATCACGAAACCGGTAGTTCAGTTCATAGTTGGTTTTTATCTCACCTTTACCGGCAAAAGAGAGCTGAATGCGGTACTCATAGTTATAAGGAGGAGGGATAGACCCTGTATGATATACGGCTTCAAAAAATACGATCTCTTCCTGCACTGAACTCATAAATTCTTTTTTGCCGCAAAATTACGCTTTTCAGGCAGTTTGCCAACACCTCTTTTAATACACTAGGCTAATGCTCAAAGCCTTGGTAGTTGCGTCTAATTGAAAAACGGCATCCTCATAGGAGGGAGGGCCAAACATGGATGCACTGGCATTATTAGACACTCCATAGCCTTCCTTGGGCATGCCTACCATATTGGTATCCATTTTCCCGTTATCATTTTCATCGTGTAGCACAGCGATGGCATAGGCCCCGTAGGGTATATCGTCGATCACCAGTACCGTTTCGGGCGAGGTGGCCTCTATATTTAAGACCTTATAGCCCTTTTCATGCTTGCCTGGAAATCCATCCTCTGAGTTGAACACGACTACCCGGATTTTTCCGTCACCATTTCGCAGATTGCTTACAATCAGGTCTATTTTTCCTTTTTCAGGTGGATTGGCCTCCATGTTAGTAGTCATAAATGCAGACAGGGACAGAAGAATAATTGATAAAAATGTCATCTTGATTCGGTTAATGCCATAGCCGTATCCTTTCGCCGAACCTTTCCTGTTTCTGTTCTTGCGAATTCCGGCACGAAACTAATATTTCTCGGGACCTCATAGGCATCAAGCCTCCGGTGCATTTCACTCCGCAGCTTGTCCAAAATCTGTGCCGTAAGCTTCTTCCCTTCAATAAATAATGCCAGCTTTTCCCCCAGCCTCTCATCAGGTAAACCGATAGTGAAAAAAGCCTCCTGTAACCCCATTTCCACCCAAATCGTATTTAGCTTCCGTTCTATTTTCTCGGGGTGTAGCTTTACTCCACCGGAGTTTATCACATTATCAGCCCGGCCTATCCAGCGAAAACGGCCCGGAGGCTGCAGGTCTATTATGTCATTCGTGGTCACCCACTTTTCTTCCGTTACCGGCCCCTTCACCATCAGGCAGCCTCGCTCATCCGTAGCGAGTTCCATTTCTTCAAAGGCAGTGAAATAGGGGGCTGCCCCCGGGCCATTAATCCTTCTCAGTGCAAAGTGCGATACTGTTTCCGTCATGCCGAAGGTAGCATAGACAGGTGCGGTGACATTTTCCGTCTGCTTCTCCAGGTTCTCATCCATGGGGGCGCCGCCCACTATCACCGCCTTCATTCTATCCAGTACGGCCCGATCTTCCTCCGGCCCGTTTAGTATTCCCTGCAGTTGCATCGGTACAATAGCCGCAAAAGTAACATTCTCCTCCATAGCAGAAAGCGGGGTGGAGGAGGGAGTTCTTACGGCCAGTTTCAGGCCGCCCACCATCGCCCGTACCAGCATCATTATGCCGCCAATGTATGCGGCATTTATACATAGCAGTGCGCTACTGCCTTCTTCTATCCTGAGGGCACTCAGGGTCATGGCTGCGCTATATTTCATGCGTTCCCGGCTCACGCTTATCTTCTTTGGATTGCCTGTGGAGCCCGATGTCTGCACGGTGAAGGTACCTTGACCTATCATCCACTTCCTGCAGAAGTCCAGCGCCAGTTTTTCCTGCTCTGTGAATTCATTTCCGGTGAGCTCAGCCAGCCCGTCTGCATCGTACCACCGTTCCCCAATTTGTAGTTCAAATTCCTGGTTAAGGTCCCCTGTAAATGATTTATCCATACTAATAACTACTCTCCGCTGTCAAAAACGATTATTATATTTAAATGAACTGATTATCTGTTAGGCATGGTTCTGATATGAAAATATTTAGCCTGCCTTTTTCTTTATTTCCATGCATGTTATAACTTTCATGGCATTTGTGCAGAAGAAAGAGCGAAAAATTCAATGTCCCTAAGCCCGAAAGAGATCACTCAGAAGTTAAAAGCTGGCGACAGGAAAGTGTTTGAAGAACTTTTCCGTATGCACTATACCGAGCTTTGCCTCTTTGCCCGCAAATACACCAATGACATGGAGAAGGGGGAAGAGTTAGTGCAGGATCTCTTCGTAAGGCTTTGGGATAAACGGGAAACCATGGAGTTTAATACCTCTGTGAAATCCTACCTCTATACCAGCCTTAAAAACACCTGCCTGAATTACCTTAAGCACCTGAAGGTAAGAGAGAAGTACCAGCAGCATGTAATGCGGGAGTACAAAGAAAGCAATCATCACCTTCATGACCCTATGGTAGAACCAGATTTTGAACTCAGGGTTTATAAGGCGATCGACGAACTGCCCAGGCAGTGCAGGGAGATATTTAAGATGAGCCGCTTTGAAGGCCTTAAGTACAGAGAGATAGCAGACCACCTGGGGGTGAGCATTAAAACTGTTGAAAATCAGATAGGTAAAGCCCTAAGGTTGTTACGTGTAGAGCTTAAAGACCTCATGGCCTTATTAATACTTTGCAGCACATGGTAAAAAAAATCAGCCTCCTGCTAGGGAGAGTCCCCTATACGTTGTCACATAACTGAAAATGAAGCAGCAGATGTCAGAAAATCAATGGGAACTGGTAGGTAGGTACCTTTCAGGAGAAGCCAGTGAAGAGGAGATAAAGCAGGTGGAGTCCCTTATGGAAAGTGACGAATCTTTCCGCAGCTATGTACAAGACAGCCGGTGGGTGTGGAAGAATAGCGAGAAGGTAAGCGAAGCCGGGCAAATCGATGTGGATGCCGCGTGGCAACGGGTTTCATCCCGCCTTTCGGATGCAGACCTGGCTAGTTCGGTAGCCCCCAAAGGCCGTATGGCTTCCATGCCTGTAAGGCTTTCCCGCGTGGCTGCAGCGGTTATCGCACTTGTAATGATTTCGGCCATTGCCTACTTCATGTTCAATCGCTACCCTACAGGTATGGTTGCTTATAACACCGCAGCTTCTGAGATCATTGAGGTGGAATTACCTGACGGTACGCTTGTTACGCTTAATGAAGGTTCATCCCTTTTTTATGATCGCTCTTTCGGGGATAAGACACGCAGTGTTACCCTGGAAGGGGAAGGTTTTTTTGATGTGGTGAGGAATGAACAACTTCCGTTTATTGTTAATACAGAGTCGCTCGATGTGCGTGTTTTAGGTACCAGCTTTGATGTGTATGCCTATGATGACCGCGCAGCCAGTGTAGTTGTAGCTACTGGCAGGGTAGAGGTAGAAGCTGGTGACGAGAGACTTGAACTGGAGCCTGGTGATATGGGTAAGCTTGCTGAAAAAGATGGCTCTCTTACTAAATCCAGAACGGATATAGACGAACTGATCGCTTGGAGAATAAAATCTTTTACTTTTCAGGATGAAAAACTTAGTGCCGTTGTGGAAAAGTTGTCCGAAACGTATCATATGGATGTGAACCTTTCGGAGGAAGCGTTGAAAAACTGCCGACTTTCCGCTACATTTAATAAAAGGACACTTAAAGAAGTCTTACAGATCATCAGCTCCACTCTGAATGTAACAGTGGAAAAGACCCCAAAGGGATATCTGCTCTCCGGCGAGGGTTGCTAACAGAAAAATAAAAATATGTTCGGGAGGCTGTTTAATTTTTTGGCCATTGCTCTCCTGTCAATTATCGGCGCCACTTTGCTGCTTGTGGTTCTGGTAGCCAGTGTAAATCCATCTCTGGCACAAGAGAGTCCCCTCCATAAGTCGCTGGCTGTGGAGCTGAATAACGTACGCGTGGATTCAGCCCTGCGACAGATAGGCCTGGCTGGTGAGGTCGAATTTTCCTACAACCCCGGCATTATTCCCGTCGAGAACCGCGTTTCTATCTCATCCCCTAAGACCACTGTAAAGGATGCCCTGGAAAAGGTGCTGGCCGACCAGTCGGTTTCCTATGAGGTGGTCAGTGACCAAATTATCCTTAAAAAGGATACCCTGCGGTTACCGCCCCCGCCTGTGACTCTCTCGTTACGTGGAAAAGTTACCGACTCTGAGACTGGCGAAGGATTGTCTTACATACATGTAAACCTGGCCGGCACCATGAGGGGTACTTATACCAATGAACAGGGGTATTTTGAGATACCCGGCCTTAAGCCTGGGAAGTATGAAGTGATGTTCAGTTCCATAGGATTCAAAGCCGTTAACCACGAAATGAAGGTGCTGCCGGGGGAGGCTAATTACTTGCCTGTAAGCCTTGATCCATTCATTTACGAACTGGATGAAGTAGTGATCAGGGGCATGGATGAAGACGTGTGGCAGGCGCATTATGACAAATTTCTCGAGCTGTTTTTTGGTCATACAAACAATAGCCGCAAATGCCGCATTCTGAACCCGGAAGTACTGATGTTTGAGGTAGACGAGGAGACAGGTAGCTTTGAGGCTTTTGCCCAGGATTTACTTAAAATAGAAAACCAGGCGCTGGGATACCGAATCAGTTACCTGCTGGAAGATTTCCGGATGGGGGATGGCTTTATTTACTATTCCGGCAAACCTAAATTTGACGAACTCACCAGTCGTAGTAAGTGGAAGCAGAGAAAATGGGAGAAAAACCGGCGTAAAGCTTATAATGGAAGTCTGCGGCATTTCTTCTACAGCATGAATACGGGGCAACTAAAGGAAGAAGGGTTTAAGACCTATAAAATCATCGTACCGGACGGCAGAAGCAGCCGGAACGAACTCAGCGAGATATTTCTAAACGACTATAAAAGTCTGAAGGATGCCGGGTACATCCAGATTATCTATACCAATGAAGTGCAGGATACCCGCTACATGAGCTGGGCCGAAGCTTCTGTTGGCGATCCTTCCGGGGCCTCTCACCAGAGGCACTTTTCCACCTATCAGACCAGTTGGTTACGTCTTAATAACCTTGACAACCCCCTGCTGTATAGTAACGGTACCTATGATCCTGATGCAGTAACTGTGTACGGATACTGGTCCTGGGAGCGCGTGGCTGAACTTATTCCTATAGAATACAGGCCGGATAAATAATTTCCCCCTGGCTATCGGTGGGGGTATCCTTTCCTGGATTGTCATGTGTATGACTGTCCAAAATACATGCTTACAGTACTCTACCATATATTACTACCGCTTTGCCTCATGATTAGCTCACCCACTTCCGGTGAGTCCGTCACACCCCGGGGCGCCCGGTCCGGCCCGGCGGCAAAGGACCTGAGCATCATGCTGGCCGACAGGCTGATCCGCTACCAGGGATCACGCGAAAAGGTTTATCTGAACCTTCCTGACAGTAAGCTCTCCCGGGCCGATACGCTGTATTTTTCGGCTGATGTGGTAGATGTGGAATACAATGCCCCCACTGAGCGTAGTCTCACTCTTTATGCCTACCTGTTTGATGCAGATGGGCATGCAGTGGCTGGTGATGCATTTTACCTGAAAGGCGGCCAGGCCTCAGGATATCTCACTCTTGGTAATGACCTGAAAGATGGATGTTACTACCTCTCAGCATTTACGGCCCGCCAGCAGGGTATGTCGCCTGATCAGGTAACTACCCGCCGGATTGAGATCGGTGTGACCACCACAGCACCCCCGCAAATTGATTTTGAGGTAGAAGGCGGTCATATAATAGCCGGGCTGCCGGTTTCCATTGAGGTATATTGTCCTGATCCGGGACGCCTTAAGGCAGGTATGCCTGGTGTGGTGTATGATGAAAAGGGGAGAAAGGCTGCCGAGGTATTGTTAAATGAAAAAGGCACAGGTGAATTTATCCTCCGTCCCTACCAGAGTAATTTTTCCCTATCCTTTACCGGTAACAGAGGAGAGTTATATGCTTACTCGCTGCCCCTGACAAGGAGCCGGGGTGCTGCTCTTAGCTTACTTGAGGTGCGAGGCGATACAGTGGCCCGGCTGGCGGTGCGTTTCAGCCATCCGGCTCCTCCGGATAATACCTTTCTGGTAGCGGCCCAAAATAACCGCCTGCTCATACACCAGGATGTACCCCGGTCACGTCAGAGCCTTTTCGATATCCCATTGCAAGAACTTTCTGATGCCCCGCTGCGCGTGGCCTTACTTGATGATACAGGTTCGCCTTTATCCGCAGTAGACATTAACCTTTCAGGTGATATTGATGAAGTAATTGGCTTTAAACCAGACCCTGATTCAGGGTTGCTAACCCTTACTACTCCTGAAGGAAATGCGTTGAAAGGACGGTTTTCCCTGACCGCTAGTGCTAAAGAAGCTCTGATGCCCTATGAGTCGCTGTATGTGGAGGAAGGCATGGGTAATCCGGTCGCATTCTGGAAAGATCTTGTATCGGCCGATAACAGCAGCCTGACTGGTATTGAAGATTTTGAGACGTGTGACCTCCTAGTCACAGATAAAAAAGGGCGTCCCCAGAGCGATAAGCAAATAGTATTGGGTGATGGCAACCATCAATCGTCTCTTCGCACCTCCGGTGAAGGCCTTATCAGGCTGCCGGCCTACCGGCTGCAGGAGCCTCTGGTCCTGAGCTTACCTGACCAGAAATATGTTCTCAACGCAAAGGAAGATAGCCGGAGATTGTTATTTATGAACCGTCTGGGGCAGTTCCTGAGTCATGTTGAGCATGATGAATGCCTCCACCCCTCACACACCAGCCTGCATTTTGGGACCCTCACTCTGGTACATAAAAGCAAGGCTCAATGGACAGCAAGTAAATTCCAGCGGACTAAGCCACACACCGCCTGTCAGAGGTATCTGCTAGGCAGCGATATCATGTGGCAGGCCGCTGCCTGTACGGATACCGCCGGTAGTTTGCATTTAAACCTGCCTGCCCAGTGGAAAGAAAAGCCGGTACTTCTGAGGATTACCGGCTTCACTGAGGATGGCTGGTTCATAGACCGGCTACTCAGGATTGAATAAGCTGCCTTGCCTATGCAGTGGGTGAAGAAGGTTTATCCGATTCGTTCAGATGCTTTTTCATAAAAGCTTTATATACTTTGAATACTTCTGCATTGTAGACGGATTCTGTTTCTACCTCCAGTAGCGCAGGTTTATCAGAAGGTTCCATAAACAGCGTAAGGGCGGTAAATAACCGACTCTTTTCCCGGCAGAAATAATAGTCCAGCCCCAATTCACGCGCCGTGTTTTCTGCTTTCAGTGGTTGTTCTGTCTCAAAGTAAGTCTCCAGTTCGGGTTGGGATGAAGGGCCGTTTATAAGACGAAAAATACCTCCTCCATGGTTATTTAGGATAACTATTCTGAGGTTTTTCGGGAGGTGGCCATGCCACAGGCTGTTGCGGTCATAGAAAAAAGCCATATCCCCCGTAAGCAATACGACAGGATCTTCTGTTTCTAAGGCGCAGCCTACAGCCGTGCCCGTGCACCCGTCTATTCCGCTCGTGCCCCGATTGGCATATACGCTGATATCATGACGTTCTGCAGCCAGCCCGCATATATTTGCATAACGAACCGGCATGCTGTTGGCCAGGTGCAGGTGGGTGTTCTGAGGCAATGTTTTTATTATCTCATATACCGCTTCGAATTCCCCGAGGGCCCGGTCTTCTTTTGCCCATTTTTGAAGTCCTCTTTCGGCGGCCTTTTCCAGACTGGTCCAGAGGAGGGAGTAATTGGCTCTTTTCCTTTCTGTAAACTCATTGTCCGCTCCCAGGGTGGCAAGCCATTCCAGGGTTGTAGCCTCCCCGGAGTGGATGACTTTGGTTAGCGACTGGTAGGTATCTGCCACCACCCCCGAGGGCTGTATATGCCAGTGAGCATCCGGCCGGTATTTGCGCAAGAACAGCTTCAGATTTTTGGCAATCACTGAGCGCCCTACTGTTATCAGCAGATCAGGTCTGAGCCGTTCCAGCTCTTCTTCACTCAGTGCTGACAGGAAAGTGTCTTGCCTGCGTATAGCCTGTGGCAGGCCGTGAATATTGCTGAGGATATCTCCCATCACAGTCGCCCCTGTTTTATCAGCCATTTCCCTAAGGGTGGCTGCCAGGGCCGGCTCTTTGGTCTGCTGGCCGGCTATTACCAGGATGCGGCTATATCCTGCCCATTCCTCTGCCAGCTTTTCTTTTTGACTCTCGTTTAGTATAGGTGTGCCCGTCAGACTCTCTGTCACCCGGAGTGATTCGGCATAACCATAGTGCTCACCCTCACCTGGGTAGAAGGGCTCCCGTACCGGTACGTTCACGTGTACAGGCCCGGCAGGGTAGGCATTAGCCTGTCCTACAGCTTCACTTATTTGTCTGTGAGCATGCCAGGTGGCATCAGCGTGCGAAGTATCTACGGGAAAAGTGAAGGACGCTTTGATGTGCTGTCCGTAAATGTTGTTTTGCCGTATCGTCTGGCCGTCCAGTTGATCTATCCACTCAGGGGGGCGGTCAGCAGTAAAAACTAATAGGGGTACTTGGTTGAAAAAGGCTTCTGCTATAGCCGGCGCATAGTTATAAGCAGCAGAACCACTGGTGCATACTATGGCAACCGGGCGGTTGGATGTCTGGGCCATACCCAGCGCTACGAAGGCAGCAGAGCGTTCATCGCCAATGACCCGGCAGCTGATACCGGGGTGGCGGGCAAATGCCAGGGTAAGGGGCGCACTGCGTGATCCGGGAGATAAAACTGCCTCTTTTACGCCAAGACGGGTGCATATCTCGGCTATGTCGTTTATAGATTGGATGATCATGGACTAAAGCTATGGGGCTAAAAATAGTAATTTGTTGCTATTCTGCCGCCCCTTATTCGCTTTTCCCTTTTTCTTTTAGGATTACATCCAGTAAAGTACGGGTTTTGTGCTCAGTTTCCTGCCATTCTTTTTCTGGCTGAGAGTCTTCCGTAACCCCCGCTCCTGCATACAGTATTGCCTCACCATTAAGCAGTCTCATGCAGCGCAGGTTTACATACAGGTTAGATCCGGATGGCATGTTCACCGGTCCCAGGTAGCCACTGAAGTATCCGCGTGAGTGTTGTTCCTTGCTTTGGATAAACTGCATGGCCTGCTCTTTGGGCATGCCACACACCGCGCTGGTTGGATGAAGCAGCTCCAGCATCACCGTACCAAGCTGAGGGAAGTTAGTGGCGTTCATATCTACTAAAAACTCTGTTTTCAGATGGATGAGGTTTCCTGCACGGCTTGTACGCGGTCCTTTTTCCTGAAATTCCCTCAGGCGTATTTTCTTGAAGCAGTTAATGATGTAGCGGCTTACGAGGGCTTGCTCCTCTATTTCCTTCTGGCTCCACAGCACGTCACACAGCGGTGTATCATCATTGTAAGGCTGCGTACCGGCCAGGGCCACGGTACGGAACGTGTTGCCTTCAGTGCTTAATAGCAGCTCCGGGGTGGCGCCCAGGAAACTGCCCTCATCAGGCAGGTATACGTAGGATACGAAAGCATTAGGGTAGGCTTCACACAACCAGTGGAAGGTTTCTGTGGCGTCAAAATCTTCGGGCAGAGGTGTCCTTTTTATACGTGAAGGCACCACCTTCAGCATCTCCCCGCGTTTGATGGCTTCCACACCTTCTTCCACCAGCCTTACAAAACGCTGATGCTCGCTTTCACCCTCCGGCAAAATGTCGGGTTCTAGCGCTTTGGAGTCCTTACTGGTTGGAGAAGATGCATGTCCTGAATGGGTCAATGCATTCTTGTATGCTTCAAAGTTATCAGACTCCTGTCGGTTATTGGGAAAGGTGGGTTCCAGGCCGGGATGTGGGGTTTCCGAATTCAGGTAAAGACTTGCCTGGATGTGCCGGCATATGCCACCTTCTTCCTGTTCAAACGGGGCCATCACAAACCCTTTTTTCATCTCATCCAGATCCGGCTTTAACGTACAGGCTGCGCCGCTAAAATCAGTGATGAAATGAACGGTGGACTGGCCGGGTAGCCGCCACAAAGCTGCAGGTAGTTCCGTCTTTTTACTGGCTTCAAAATATGAGCCGAAATCTGACCCTGCTGGCAGATCAATATCAAAAGCTGGTTTGCTTTCCCTGTCTTTATTCATGCTATTTCCTTTCCAGGATTGCCATTGTGATACGGCTTATGCATACTAATTTACCCTCTTCGTCTTCTATTTTTATTTCCCATACCTGGGTGGTTCTTCCTATGTGAAGGGGACGGGCCGTACCAATAACCCAACCATTCCGTGCGGCACGTATATGGTTAGCGTTTATCTCCAATCCAACGCAATTGTGCGTTTCAGGGTTCACCAGACAATGTGCTCCCACACTTCCCAGGGTTTCTGCCAGTGCCACTGAGGCACCCCCGTGCAATAGCCTGAATGGTTGTACCGTACGATTATCCACAGGCATGCGTGCTTTCAGGTAGTCCTTACCTACTTCGGAAAACTCTATACCCAGGTGTTCCACCATCGTTTTTTTGCTCATCGCATTGAGCTTTTCTGTGGTTACGTCTGCGGGGATCATGGTTTGTCGCTGAAAAATGATAATTTTATTGCCGTGCAAAATTAGGAGAAAGTTGAAAAGCAAAAAAATATACCTTGTCCGACACGGACAAACTGAATACAACCGCAAGGGTATCGTACAGGGATCAGGGATTGATGCCCCCCTTAACGATACGGGTAAAGAACAGGCACGGCGATTTTATCAAGCCTACAGTGGTGTTCCTTTCGATAAAGTATACACTTCCTACTTGAGACGGACCATGGAGAGTGTGAGTGGCTTTCTGGAAGATGGACTACCCCACGAAAAGCTTGCCGGACTCAATGAAATTCATTGGGGTAGTAAGGAAGGAAAGCCCTTTACACCGGATGATCATGATGAGTACCTGCGCATTGTCGATTGCTGGCGTAACGGTGATTATGAGGCTTGTATAGAAGGGGGGGAAAGTCCTACACAGGTGCGTGAACGGCTGAATGATGCCCTGGAGCACATCCTTGCTAATGAGAACGAGGAAAAAATTCTCATTTGCATGCATGGTAGGGCCATGAGGGTTTTTCTCTGCCTGATGCTTAATTATGACCTGTGCCACATGGATATGTTTGAGCATGATAATTTATGCCTTTACAAACTCGTATATACCGGCAGCTTGTTTCAGTTGGAGCATTTTAACGACCGCAGGCACCTGGTAACTCCTGAGGAGGTAAAAGCCTAAACAAAACAGGGGGGGTAGCAGGTTATACCTTTGAAAAACCTGTATAATTTGTATGGAGCTTAACGATAGAGAAATAACCCTGTTTTATAATCCGGCTAGTAAAAAGAGCCGAAATACGCTGGCCATGGCTAAGACCATGAGCGAGCATATTAATGAGTGGGATGTTACGCAGAACCCACCTACGGAAAGACAATTGAAAGAAATCATGCAGATGCTGGATGCAACAGTAGATGATATGATCGAAAAAGACTCTGATCTGTATAGGGAAAAATATGAGAAGGCGTCTTTCTCAGAGGAAGAATGGCTCAAAATACTAAAGCAAAATCCAGAGCTTATACAAACGCCTATCGTCTTTAAGGGAGGTAAAGGGAAGTTTATTGCTACACCCTCAAATGTATTGGACCTCGACCCCAGCGGCGGAACTAATGATTTTAAGACCTGAGCGAATTCGCTTAAGGTTTAACAGATAACCACTAGGGCAGCTCTTTAAGGGCTGCCTTTGCTTTTTGCTCAATACTGGCTTCGTAGGGATGGCCTTGATAGTCTATGGCTTTTTTCAGATAGTACCTGGACGCACCCGGGTCTTTTTCTTTAAGTAAATAGCCAAGTTGCAGGCATGCATTCGGAGCAAAATAATGATCTTTTTTCTGTGCCTCTATGGTATGATAGTAATAAGTTATGGCTGAGGTGGTGTCCCTGTTCAGATGCGCTACTCGCGCTGTGCGGTATAACCACTCCACTCTCTCATCATGTGATAGCTGGTTTCTTTGCGTCCGATTAAGCCGATTCAGAACAGCCTCTGCTTCATTAAGGTAGCCGCCGTCCATTCTCAACCTGGCTTCATACAGCGCCGGGATCGGTAGGGGCTCCTCCCCTCCGGATATTTTAAGTGCATACCTGTCTGTGCCTGTTTCTGCTTCTCCTTCTTTTACTGCGCGCTTAAATGCGGCTTTCATTTTTTCATTATTCCCCAGAATATACCAGGCAATGCCTTGTTTAAAGTAGGCATCCTTCACCAGGTGATCACCTTTGTTCAATCTCAAAAATGAGCCAAAGGATTCGATAGCCGTATGGTATTCCCCTTTTCGTAGCAGGGCCTCACCCTTCATATAAGAAATGGATGGAAGGGTGGTGAGCAGTAAAGAATCCTTGTCTAAATACGCGAGGTGTGACAGTGCCTTTTCAGCCTTAAAGTCTTTCAGATACAGCATAGTAAGCAGATGGTGGGCAAGCTGGTGCTGTGGCTTATTTTCAGTTAACTCTTCCAGCTGTTGAGTACTCAAGGCAGGGTTTTCAAACAAATACATGTCTCCCAGTGCCAGCAAATACTGGCCTTTGGTTTTTTGCACACCACTTGCCTTACTTATTCCCTTTTTAATAATGGCACGGCCATTTTCTTCCTCTACCGTGATGCCGAGGGTGGGCAGTGTCCACTGGTATTCTTCAGGGACCGCTTCCAGGGTGCCCTGAAGGAGCCCGTACAAGGGTAGGTGATCGTAGTAGTCCGGATAGCCCTCTGATATGTCAGAGAGTAAACGTACGGCTTTACGGACCTGCCACCCGCCCTTCAGCGTGTTGCCGCTGCGAATATGTACCAGAGCCCGTGAAAGATACACTTCGGCGGTATAGTGGTATTGGCGGGGGTCATACGCCGGTAACCTTTCAAGAGACTCTATGGCTACTTCGCAAAAGGACAGGTAATTATCGATAGCCGTGGGTTCATCTTTGCCCTGATAGAGCAGTGTTTTCACCAGCCCGTAAGTGGTGAGGGCATGAAGGGTATTAGCAGGAAGGTGTTGAGCATTTGCAGGTAGAGGGTGCTGGAGGTCAAGGCTGTAAAGGTTATTCCAAACCACCTGTTCGCTTTGTCTTCCCAGCAGGGGAGGCGAACCTATCAGCCAGACACACAAAAAAAGGGGAACGATGTATTCCCCTTTTTTAAATAATGTATGTAAAAGACCTTTGATCAAGAACTCTTCTTTTTCGTAGTCTTTCTTTTCTTCTTAGGTGGCTCTTCTACCACTATTTCATCTTCTACGTCAGCCAGAATACGGCCACAGTGCTCACATACGATGAGTTTCTTTCTGTCGCGAATGTCTGCCTGGCGTTGAGGGGGCACGATATTAAAGCAGCCTCCGCAAGCGTCTCTTTTCACAGGTACTACAGCCAGCCCGTTACGGGCATTGGTGCGAATACGCTGGTAAGACTTGTAGAGTCTTTCTTCTATATCCTTAACAGCTTCGTTTCTGCCATCCTCAAGTTCCCTTTCGTCCTCCTGGCTTTCGTTAAGAATGCTGTCAAGTTCCTTTTTCTTGCTGTCGAGGTCTTTCTGGCGCTCACTGGCAATAGCATTGGTGGCGTCAATTTCCTCTTTCTTCAACTCTATTTTGCGGTGAGATTCCTTGATGCGCTTTTCGCGTATCTGAATTTCAAGCTTTTGCAGTTCGATCTCTTTAGAGATAGCATCGTACTCCCGGTTGTTCCGGACGTTCATCTGCTGCTCTTCGTAACGCTTTATAAGCTTTTCAGAATCTTTAATAGCCTGCTTACTTTCGGAGATATCCTGCTCGAGGCCTTTCAGATCTTCATTGAACTTATCAATTCTGGTCTGGTAACCGGCAATTTCGTCTTCCAGATCACCAACTTCCTCGGGAAGTGCCCCACGTACTTTTTTCAGTTCGTCAAGTTGGGAATCTATTTCTTGTAATTTGGTTAGTGCGTCAAGCTTTTGTGCTACCGTCCTTTCCATGAATTAATTTTAAAGGTAAGCTATCGGGTTTGTCACTACTTCGGACAAATAGGATGCAATATTAGCAAATTTTTTATTCAATATCTCCACCAGAAGGTCTTTTGTATAGACTTCACTCTCATAATGGCCAATATCGGCAATCATGATACTGTCTTCGGCGTCGAAAAACTCATGATATTTAAAGTCCGCGGTGATAAATACATCTGCCTGACTGCGTTTTGCCTGACCAAGCAAAAAACTGCCGGCTCCTCCGCACACAGCCACTCGCCGTATCTCACGGCCAGTAGGCTTTGTATATCGTATCATGTTCAGGTTCATACTACGTTTCAGATGACGTAAAAATTCCATCGCCTGCATAGGTTGCGGAAGTTCTCCGACCATGCCGGAGCCTACCTCCTGATTTTCGTTTTCCAGCAGAAACAGGTAATAGGCCACTTCTTCATAAGGATGAGCAGCAAAAAGGGCCTGAAGCACAGCATGTTCCTTATGGGCAGGCAATAAAACCTCTGCTTTATGCTCTTTCACTTCTTCCTGCACATCCTGCGCACCAATATGAGGTTTGGTGCCTTCGCCTGGCCTGAAACTACCTGTGCCGCTACTACGGAAGCTACAGTGATCATAGTTACCCACCTCCCCGGCGCCGGCACGGTGCAGAGCATTGAGCACCTCTTTTGTATTCTCTTCCGGCACAAAAAACTCCAGTTTTTTCAGCAGGTTCTTTTTAGGAGCCAGGATTTTTGTTTTCTCCAGGCCTATCATTTCGCAGATTTTACGATTTACCCCTGTGTGTACATTATCCAGGTTGGTATGTATGGCATATATGGCGATGTCATTGCGCAGCGCCATCATTACCGTACGCTCTACGTAGTTACTGCCAGTCAGCCTTTTAAGGCCTTTGAAAATAATAGGGTGATGGGCCACGATGAGGTTGCAGGAGCGTTTAGAGGCTTCCTCCACCACGTCTTCGGTAACATCGAGTGTTACCAGCACACCCGTTATCTCCTTGTGCGGCTCCCCTGCAATGAGGCCTGAATTATCATAGTTTTCCTGGTAAGCCGGGGGGGCTATGCGGTCCAGGTAGGCTGTAATGTCTTTTATTTTCGGCATATTTGCATCCTTATTTTCAGACGTGGCAAGTTAATAAATATTACCTCGCGGCAATAATGGGCCTATCTCGGATTGTACTTTCACCATTTTCTGCCTTGTACAAAGTAGTTACGGATGTGCGTAATTTCCTTTACGACCAGGGCAGAAGGCATTCTACCCTCTTTACTGTTCCTGTAATCAATGTAGGAAACCTCACAGTGGGCGGTACAGGTAAGAGTCCTATGATCGAATACCTGGGGGCCATGCTTAGTGAAAGCTATCAGGTGGCCATTCTTTCCCGCGGATATGGCAGACGTACGAAAGGTTTCCGGCTGGCTGGCGAGGGGGATGATGCCACTACACTGGGGGACGAACCCTATCAGTTTTACCAAAAAGCGGGTGATAATGTTACTGTAGCCGTGGGGGAGGAGCGAGCTCTGGCCATTCCATCCATTTTACTGGAAAGACCGGAAACAAACGTAATTCTGCTGGATGATGCCTTCCAGCACCGTGCCGTGGTGCCTCATTTCAATATTTTGCTTAGCGATTACAACCGCCCTTTTTATAAGGATATGGTGCTGCCTGCAGGTAGACTACGCGAAAGCAGGTACGGAGCCAGGAGGGCCCATGCCGTCATCGTTACAAAATGCCCCGGTTCATTAGACGAAAAAGCAATGGAGCTGGTAAAGGCACAGATAGAAAAATATACCAGGGCTGGTACACCGGTGTTTTTTACCACTATTAGTTATGGGCAACCTATATCACTGTATGGTCATACATCCCCTGCCAGAGGCGAAAATGTAGTGGCCTTTTCAGGGATAGCCCGTTCGGAGCCATTCATAAACTACCTGGCCAAAACATATGCCCTTTCAGACCACATGGATTTTCCCGATCATCATGCCTACTCTGAAAGTGACCTGGAGCGCATCAAGGCCCGCTTTATGGCTCACGGCGCTACCTCTGAACAGACCAGCCTGGTGACTACAGAAAAAGACGCTGCGAGATTACGAAGCCTGGGGGCTAAGCATCCTTTATCCGGTTTACCGGTAAGTTACATCCCGATCCGGCCCGTGTTTTTGCGAGACGAAGAGGTATTTCGCAGCATGGTTTTTGATGCAGTGTCGAAGGAACTAGGGCGTTGAAAATAAAAATGTATTTTTGGGCGTGTTTTTGAGGAGAATCATCATAACGTGTTGTTTACTGTGCTTCGTTCAGCCGCTGCTAGCTCAGATAGAGCAGGAGGAGGGGAGCAATGACCCCTTTAATCAGAACGATCCGTTTAATAGTAACAATCCTGAACTGCTTAATGAGCAGGATACTGCATCCAATAGGCGTACAGGAAGAATTTTGGGAGGAGAGAAAGAGCCAAAAAGCCCATATGGTCCTACGACTACGCGGTTTTTCACTGAGGATGAATTCTTCAGAGGCGATAGCACGGTGCACTACATAGATACCACGCTGAATAACCTGCACAGGTTTGAGGTGATAGAGAAGCTTGAGCAGAAATATCAGCACCTGGGAGCTAACGGCACTGCCCTCAACCCAATCTTTCCTGTATTACCTGCGACCATCGGCCGTACTTCAGGATTTGATGTATATAATCCTTACTCCCTTGAAGCGGATTCGATAAGATACTACGACACCAAGAGTCCCTATACGAAGCTACACCTTGTATTCGGGGGTAATAACCGTAACCTTGTTGACTTGGCTTATGCGCGAAATATTAACCCGAGGTGGAACATTGCGGGGCATATGTATCGCATTATCACTGATAAGCAGGTAGGCGCCAGCGCCAGGCGTGACGACCGTAATGCTGTACTGAACCGGTACGGGTTCAATACTTCATACCGCTCAGAGAACGGTAAATATGCCTTACTGGCGAGTTTTGTCCGTATGAAACATGATGTGGAAGAGCTGGGAGGCATAGTGCCACCCACCACTGGCGTTATCACAGACTATTATGATACAGACAACGTAGCTATTGAACTTAGCGGGGCCGATGCAGAAGAGCTCCGGCAGGATTACCATCTCTATCACCAGTACGTGCTTACGCCTATACTGCAGGTATACCATAGGCTGGACCGTCAGAATCAGCTCAACAGCTACCGGGACCCTTTGTCACAGGATGATTTTTCCTATTACCCTAATACATTTATCCGTACGGATACTACCACCGACCGGTTCAAGTTCAGGGAGTTTAAAAATGAGGTGGGGATAAAAGGGAAAGTAGAAGAGGCTCTTTTCTATGCTTTCTATTATAAGCGCAGAGACGTCAATTTTATTTACAAGTACCTGCAGGACGATCCTTATGATACTGAGCACTATATAGGGGGTAAGCTGAGAACAGATCTCAATGAGCGAACATACCTTGCTGCAGAGGCCGAATACCTTGAAGGGGGAAATTACCGTGCCGGGGCTACCATCTACAGCCCATGGGCCGTGGTTGGCCTCAGGCGAATGCTTCGAAAGCCTGCCTACATTGAAGAGCGCTTTTTCGGTAATCATTATTCATGGAACAATGATTTTTCTACCGAAAGCACAGATCAGCTCGAGGGTAACATAATCGCCCGGATAGGCGAAAGAATCACCCTCAGACCCGGAGCTACTATAACCCAGGTGACTGACCCAATATTCTTCAACGCTGAACAGCAGTCTGAGCAACAAAGTGGTACGGCCAGGGTGTACTCCCCTGAGATAGAGTTGGAGGTGGGGCTGGCCCGTAATGTCTTTTTAGAAGCAGAGGTAATTCATACGTTTAAAGAGGGAGAGGTGGCGGATGTGTTCCGGATACCGGACTGGTTTGCAAATGCACGGCTGTATTTTCATGACAATATCCTGAATGATCGTATGGAGGCACGTATTGGTTTGGATGTACACTATAGGACATCATACCTGGCTGATGCTTACGCGCCGGGCATGCAGCAATACCATCTTCAAAATGAGTTCAGGGTGCCTCAGGCTCTTGTCGCCGACTTTTTCTTTAACTTTAAGATCAAGCGGGCCATGCTCTTCATTAAGGTTACCCAGGTGAACGAGGGCTTCCCCTACCAGGGGTATTTTACCACACCTAACTATACCGGGGTGGGCAGGCAGATAGATTTAGGTATTAACTGGCAGTTTTTCGATTGATAGGAGTGATAGAGACTGATTTTACTAAAAGCACCCTCGGGCTCGAGTTACCTACTGATCCGAGGTGGGCCAACGTAGCGGAGAAAAATATTGCTGACATACTGGTAGACCATGCGTACTGCGAGCAGAAGGCAGCCTCGAGTTGTATTTCACTTATAGTACAGTACCCTGAACGCGCCAGGCTGGTAGAGATGCTCACCCCTGTGGTGGCAGAGGAGTGGAGCCACTTTGAACGTGTGGTGGAGCAGCTTACTAAAAGGGGGCATGGTTTGGGAAGGCCTCGTACGGATGAATATGTCGTGCAGCTTATGAAGCTCATTCGAAAAGGAGGCGACCGTGAATTGCAGCTAATGGATAAGCTGCTGGTAAATGCGCTGATAGAGGCGAGAAGCTGTGAACGCTTTAAAATTCTCTGGAAGAATATTGGGGATGAAGAGCTGCAGAAGTTTTATTACGAGCTCATGGTTTCCGAAGCGGGTCACTATCATAATTTTCTCGATCTGGCCAAAGAGTACCAGCCGGAAGAGGTGGTGATGGACCGGTGGAAGGAACTGCTTCGTGCTGAGGCGGAAATCATGAAAAGTATGAAACCCCGCCAGGATCGTATGCATTGATCCGGACAGGGTTACACTGGAAATTCTTCGGGCGAAAGACTCAGGTCTTTTGCTTTTTCTTCTTGGCTGCCGGAAACAGAATATTATTCAATATAAGCCTGTAGCCCGGTGATTGCGGGTGCAAGTTCAGGTCTGTAGGTTCTTCCCCTACAAAGTGCTGGTAATCTTCGGGGTCATGCCCTCCGTAAAAAGTCCAGAAGCCCTTTCCATATACCCCATGGATATACCTCGCCTCAGAGATGGATTTCGTTTCTCCCATGATTACCACATCCGGTTTGATGAGCTTTTTCTTATAAGCCGTCGTCTGACCCATAAATCCATTGATCAGCCGCGTGTGATTTTGCGTGAGCATGGTGGGTATTGGGTCCCATTTGGCTGAAAATTCAAACAGGGTAAAATAGTCATTCCCCTCCGTCAGGCCACGCTCATTTACCTGATTATCAATGTTTGCATACTCATAGGTAAATGGATTGCGCTCCACTACAAAATTCTCAAAGGCGAAGGTATTCGTGAAGTCCAGCTTTCTTTGCATAGCCGGGTCTGCGGGATCACCGTCATACACCTGGTGACATATGTCTGTGTTTTCTGCCGAGAGAGCAATGTCATACGTATCTGTGGCTGAGCACATTGCAAAAAGAAAGCCGCCGCCGGTCACAAATTCACGTATCTTTTTTACCACGGCCAGTTTAAGGTGCGATACCTTGGCAAAGCCATGTTTGCGCGCCATAGCTTCGTACTCCTGCTGTTGCTCTATATACCAGGCCTCGTGCCCGAAGCTTCGGTAAAATTTACCATACTGGCCTGTAAAATCTTCATGGTGCAGGTGCAGCCAGTCATATTCTGGTAGTTTGCCGTTCATCACCTCGTCATCAAAGATGACATCATAGGGGATTTCAGCATAAGTAAGAACCAGTGTGACGGCATCGTCCCAGGGTTGTTTACTTTTGGGAGAGTACACCGCTATTTTAGGCGTTTTCTCAAGCCTCATTACATCCTGGTTGGTGCTTGGACTGGCTATTTCCTTTATGATCTGGTTAGAAGCGGCATCAGAAATCACCTCGTAAGAAACGCCTCTGATGATTAGTTCATTTTCAAACTGCTGGTAGTGTTTTACCATAAAACTTCCACCACGGTAATTAAGTAGCCAGTCTACCTCCACATCGCCATCCAGTATCCAGTATGCAATACCGTATGCCTTCAGGTGGTTCTTCTGTGCCTCATCCATAGGGATGAGAATGTAGGAGGCCATAGCCTGCGCAGGAAGTGCTATAGCAAGAAGCATCCAAATTAAAAATTTCCTCATTCGACGGAGTCTTTGACCGATAGTATAAGTAAGCAACGATTTATTCATGCAATTTATTAATATTGGAATACGAAATCCAGCAAGATCGTTCCATCCCAGAACACATGCATTATGGTTAACATTAAGGAAGATATTAAAGAAAGTCTGCGGTCTATCAAAGCGAACATGCTTAGAAGTGTGCTTACGGCCCTTATTGTTTCTATAGGCATAACGGCTCTGGTGGGTATTCTAACAGCTGTAGAAGGAATCAAGAGTTCAGTGACAGAAGGGTTTTCCGGTATCGGCACTAATACTTTTACCGTTACGATAGATAATCGCGGGGGAAGACAGGGCGGAAGAGAACGAAAGGAGCAAACGCCTATTAAACTAAATCAGGCTCGTTCTTTCAAACAGCGTTTTAATTATCCCGCCACCGTAAGCATAATTTCAAGCATTACCGGTATTGCTGAGGTGAAGTATGGCAGTAAAAAAACTAACCCTAACATTCGTGTTACCGGCATTGATGAAAATTACCTGGTAAATGAAGGCATAGAAGTATCTCTGGGTAGGAACATCTCTTCATATGAAGCCCAGCAGGGTAGTAAGGTAGCCCTTATCGGTAAAAGTGTGGCCACCACCCTTTTTGGTGAAAATATAAATCCGCTTGATAAGGAGATTGGTATTTCCGGAAATCGCTTTCAGGTAGTAGGCGTACTGGAAAAGGAGGGAGGTATGCAGGGAGGTGGTGCAGACCGTCAGGTGCTCCTGCCACTTGCCAGCGCTGTGCTAATGATCCGTAACCGTGAGCCTGCTTTTGAGATCACAGTCAATGTAAATAATCCTGATGAGCTGGATCCGGCCATTGCCGAAGCCACCGGGATTATGAGGCGTTTGAGAAACCTGCAGCCCGGACAGGAAAACGATTTTGTGGTAGAACGAAGTGAGGAAGCACTGAAGAATTTTAATGAGACCATCGGTATCATGCGCGTGGCGGCCTTTGTCGTTTCGCTGGTTACCCTGTTTGGGTGTTCCATTGCGCTTATGAACATTATGATGGTATCAGTGACCGAACGCACCCGTGAGATAGGTCTTCGTAAGGCGGTAGGAGCCACCCCCAAGCGAATCAGGAGACAGTTTCTGGTCGAGGCTATCGTTATTTGCCTCTTAGGAGGGGCATTAGGCGTATTATTCGGTATCATGTTTGGCAATGGCGTCTCCATACTTCTGAAGCTGGACACATTTGTCATGCCCTGGGTGTGGATATTTGTTGGCCTGACACTATGTGTATTGGTAGGGCTTCTTTCCGGGCTTATACCTGCAATACGTGCTGCTCGCCTTGATCCGATAGACTCGCTGCGCTACGAATAAGTTTTGCTTGAAAATTGGGTACATATTACTCATATTGTAGCAAATATTTTTTTTCTCATTGGCCCTATGAAGGCAAGAACCTTCCTCCTTTTTCTCACTTTTTGCGCGCTTCACCTTCCACTGGCTGTACTCGGACAGGTGACACTGCAAGGGGTATATCAGGGCAAAAACATCTATATTCAAAACCCTCTTTCAGAAGATAACAGGACTTTTTGTACCCGTGGGGTTATAGTAAACGGGCGATTACTTATCGAGCAGCCTAATACATCAGCTTTCGAGATCGATCTGTCTTTTTTGCAGATAGGAGAAGAGGTTAATATCAAGATAGAGCATAAAAATAGCTGTGAGCCTAAGATAATCAACCCCCAGGTGGTACGCAGCCCAGGCAGGTTCGCCTTTTCAGACATTCATTTGGGCAAGCACAACATTACCTGGCAAACCAAGGGTGAAAGGCCCGGGGGTAAGTTTTTTGTAGAGCAGTGGGTGAATAACGAATGGGTGATTCGTCATACCATTGATGGTAAAGGAGAGGCGGCGGTTTATGCCCTCCGCATAGATTGTTTTTCCGGAAATAACAGGTTCAGGATAAAGCATTTGCAGAATGACGGCATCATTTTTTACAGCGAGGAGCAGGCTTTTGAAAGCAATGAAGATCCCGTCACTTTCTACCCCCTCAGAGTAGCCGAAAAAATTGTCCTAAGCAAGCCAACCGATTATAAGGTCACGAGCGTAAACGGTACGCCCCTCGCTAAGGGAAAAGGTAAAGAAATACCCTTGCAGCATTTAAGAACAGGGGTTTATTACCTTTATATTGAAAACCGGCAGGAGAAGTTTTTTAAGAAATAGCCACGGCACGACCATGCATTGTTTCTATCTCTTCAGGAACAAACTCATCAGCAAGCATGTGGCCTTTAGTATCAATAGTAGTTAGCTTTACCGTCTTCAGTTCATTGATTAGGACGGGATCGTATTTAGCCGAAACACGCACATAGTTTTCGGTAAATCCGTGCATCATGCCATCTGCCACATCGTCTTCAAAGAGTACAGTGGCGGTTTTGCCAGCTTGCTTTTCATAGAAGTGCCTGCGCTTCTTATCGCTGAGTATTCTTAACATTTTACTTCGGCGCTGTCTCTCTTTGTCCGGTACCACCTCGTCCATTTCTGCAGCGGGTGTATTAACACGTTCGGAGTACGTGAATACGTGCAGGTAGCTTATATCGAGCTTGTTCAGGAATTCATACGTTTCCAGAAAGTCTGCTTCAGTTTCGCCGGGAAAGCCTACGATCACATCCACACCTATGCAGCAATCTGGCATGAGTTGTTTGATCTTATCTACCCTGTCCACATATAGCTCCCTCAGATACCGGCGCCTCATCTTGCGCAGTATTTTGTTGCTTCCGCTTTGAAGTGGGACGTGAAAGTGCGGAACGAACCGCTTGCTCTGGCTTACGAACTCAATGATTTCATTGGTGAGGAGGTTGGGCTCAATGGAGGAAATACGTAGCCGGTCTATACCCTCTACCTGATCCAGGGCTTTTACCAATTCTGCAAATCGCTCTTTTCTACGGCCATCCTGAATACCAAAGTCCCCGATGTTAACTCCTGTCAGAACCACCTCTCTTACATCTGTATCTGCTATCTTATTAGCTTCAGCTACAATATTTTCTATACTGTCACTCCGGCTCTTGCCCCTGGCCAGGGGAATGGTGCAAAATGTGCAATGATAGTTACAGCCGTCCTGTACCTTGAGAAAGGTACGGGTACGGTCGTGCATGGAGAAGGCGGTGTGAAAAGTTGTCGCATTTTCCACCTCAGATGCCAATACCTTGGTTTCAGGCTCTCTTACAAAGCCGTCAAGTAACTCTACTAATCTGAATTTTTCAGCAGCTCCTAGTACAGCATCTACTCCGGGAATGGTGGCAATTTCCTTAGGCTTTAGCTGTGCATAACACCCAATGATAGTGATGTAAGCATCGGGAGATATTTTACGCGCTTCCTTTACAACCTTCTTACATTTCTTATCTGCATTTTCTGTTACAGAACATGTGTTGATGATGAAAATGTCAGGAGTGTCGGTAAACTCCACCTTCTGGTAGCCCTTGCTTTCGAACATTCTCGAAATCGTGGACGTCTCTGAATAGTTTAGTTTACAGCCGAGTGTATAAAATGCAACCTTTCTCATTTGACCTGCAAAATTAGGTATTTTCTTTCGAATTGAGAAGCTGAAAGGAGCAACAGGCTTGCGATCGAACTAGTTCTAACCCCCAGGTCATTGGATTGTTTAGATAAACTCTCTAAAGAGGCTTATTTTTTTGCTAAAACTGCAAATTTTATATTAATGGGGTTAAAAAACGGGGCTGATCAATCATTTTAGTGTAAATTGTATTACTTTTGGGTAGTAAATCAACTCTTTTTAATTTTTCATGGCAAATATTAGGTTCAACGCACTAAAAGAACTCAATACCCGCACATTTAAAACTCCTACTCCTCCTGCTGCTGCTATCAGCGAATATTTTGGCGAGCTTTCCTTTGGTCTTGATAAGATGAAGACTGCCCTGGCTCCTGAAACATTTAAAAAAGTAGAAGAGAATATCAGGAAGGGTAAAAAAATAGATAAGGAAATGGCAGATGCCATTGCGGTGGCGGCAAAGTCCTGGGCAATGTCCAAAGGCATTACGCATTACACGCACTGGTTTCAGCCTCTGACCGGCGGGACGGCAGAAAAGCACGATGCTTTCTTTAATCCCCAAAAAGGTATCGAGGAATTTAAAGGATCAGCCCTGATCCAGCAGGAGCCTGACGCATCTTCTTTCCCTAACGGAGGAATCAGAAGTACCTTTGAGGCGAGAGGGTATACAGCCTGGGATCCCAGCAGCCCTATGTTTATAATGGGAGGCACGCTCTGTATTCCCACTATTTTTATTAGCTATACAGGTGAGGCTCTTGATAATAAGTCGCCACTACTGAGAGCAATGGAAGCAGTGGACAAAGCATCTGTAAAAGTATGTAAACTGTTCGACCGGAATGTGAGTCGCGTAACGGCCTCCCTTGGCTGCGAACAGGAGTACTTCGTCATTGACCGCGCTCTGTTTAAGGCCCGTCCTGACCTGGTTATGTCTAACCGTACTCTCTTCGGTCATAGCCCGGCCCGTGGCCAGCAGTTGGATGACCATTACTTTGGTTCTATCCCGACCCGGGTGTATAACTTCATGCGTGAGTTTGAGATCGAATGTCTGAGACTCGGTATTCCGGTTTCTACCCGTCACAATGAGGTAGCACCGAGCCAGTTTGAGGTAGCGCCGATCTTTGAAGAAATTAACGTTGCCAACGATCACAACCAGCTTATGATGGATGTGATGGACAGAGTGGCAGCAAAACATGACCTGGCAGTGCTTTTCCACGAGAAGCCATTTGCAGGACTTAACGGAACCGGTAAGCATAATAACTGGTCACTTATCACAGATACAGGGGTTAACCTGTTTCAGCCACGCACAAGTGCCAGAGAAAACCTTCTCTTCCTTACCTTCTTTGTGAATACAATCAAGGCAGTGTACGACAATGCAGATCTGCTCAGGGCATCTATTGCCTCTGCCGGTAATGACCACCGTCTCGGAGCTAATGAGGCTCCTCCTGCCATCATTTCAGTATTTATCGGTTCACAGCTTACCGCCGTGCTCGATGAGCTTGAAAAGAACGGTAATGTACAGGTGGAAAAAGGTGAAAACCTTTATATGAAGTTAGGTATCGATAAGATTCCTTCCATCATACTGGATAATACTGATCGTAACCGTACCAGTCCATTTGCCTTTACTGGTAATAAGTTTGAGTTCCGGGCCGTAGGGGGACAGGCAAACGTAGGAGTTCCTATGTCGGTACTGAACCTGATCGTAGCTGACCAGCTCAATAAATTTACCTCAGATGTAGAAAAGGAGACTAAGAAAGGTACTGAAAAGCGCCTGGCTATTATCAATGTACTTCGCAGCTACATTAAAGACTCTAAGTCTGTACGTTTTGAAGGCGACGGCTACTCTGATGAGTGGGTTAAGGAAGCCGAAAAGCGTGGCCTCAGCAATGTTAAAGACACTCCTCGTGCATTAGATGCTTACCTCACTGATGAGGTAGTTAAAATGTACGAGCGAAATGACGTTCTGACTAAGGTTGAGATCGAGGCGAGACATGAAATTCTTCTGGAAAATTATGTGATGAATATTCAGATTGAATCCCGCGTAATGGGTGATCTGGTAAATAATCATATTATTCCTACGGCGATAGCCTACCAGAACAAGCTACTGACTAACGCAAAAGGCCTTGCAGAGATTGGTGTAGACAACTCTGGTGTAAAGCGCACCATTGAAGAGCTTTCACGGTTCATCAATGAGGCTAAGAAAGGAGTAGACAATATGCTGGAAGAGCGAAAGCGTCTTAATAAGATCGAGGATCTGCGCGAGAAGGCAATCGGATACTGTGATGACGTTAAAATGAAGTACTTTGACGACATCCGTTATGCAGTAGACAAGCTGGAATTGATCGTGGATGATGAAGATTGGCCGCTGGTTAAATACCGCGAGATGCTTTTCCTGAGATAAAGAATCATCATTAAAAGGCATACAAAAACCCCGGTGGGAATTCCCGCCGGGGTTTTTTTTAGTATTAACAAAAGCTTTAATACACAATTGCTCCAGCAGCAAGCCTACCATCCTCTTGCTCCAGCTTCCAGTTTAAGCTGCTGCATGGCAGGTTTTTCTGATTGATTATCCTGCAGGCCGGATGATTTAAGAAAATCAACAAAGCGGCTGACGTATATAGATTCCGACATACCACTCTCTTCAAGTATTTTAACTGCCTCAGTATTACTTTTATCCTTAAGCCAGGTAAAATGAATACCCTGGATAGCATCATCGTAAAGGTCCCAGCCTCTGAATACTTCCGCGACAAATTGTCGTTGCATTTCCTCTGAGCTGTTACAGCTTACCGCACTTGGGTAGCCACACTCCTGAAAAAATACCTTTTTGCTGCCAGAAATAGCAGCGAGGTACTCCATGTCACGGGTTACGTGTAGCACACTTCTAAACGTGTAGTCACGATTTCTTGGAAAATAGCTGATAGAAACAATGTCTGCTTCATCATGCAGTGCGAGTGCCAGATCTTTCGTTTCCAGTAAATTTATTCCTGAGAATGAGGTGGAGGCTCCCACGACTAATGCACTTCCATAGTAGGATTTGATAATTTCACGTGAATAGGCAAAAAAGTCGGTGTAGGAAGCCCATTCAATTTGATTTTCTTTCAATAGGATATCTACCTCTTCGCCTAATATAACCCTGTTTACATCTACAGTAGGATACCGGTAGTATACCTGATATAAGAGGTCAGCAAAGCGTTCCCGCAATTCTGTATCACTCCAGTCTCTCCCCCCCAGGTCATGCGGTATGCTTACTTTATTACGGCTAATGGGATTATATACAAGCGTAACAGGAAGGTTCCCTTCTGCACATTTTTCCATCACCGGGTCCAGTTGTTCAAATGACAGAATTCCGGAACTATCTACCTTTTCCCAATCAATTACAATCTGGCCCTCATTTGAACCAGCAAGAAGAGACTCTTCCAACTCCTGCTCATCGGGCAGGGTAAACGTACTTCCGACTACTGATAACCCTCTTTCACCTTTGTCCTTCACGGTCGGTAATACCGGCTCTGGCTCTTTATCAGGAAGCACTTCTTCAGTAATCTCACAAGACGCAAGGCTTACCATCAATATCATGTGAATGAACGCTCCTGGTAATCTTCTTCTATTCATCTTCATTCTCCCCCGTTTATTTCCTGGATATTTGTTTAGCTCGATTCGAAGATATTCATCAATAAAGAGGTAGGCCATAAGCTGTAATCGCACAAAATAATCTCTGTGTAAGAAAACATGTACTATAAGAAGCCTTAAAACCATATCATCCCATAGCTCAGGTATTTGATGAGGATACCATCTGGTTTTTATTAAATTAAGCTCAGTAACCCATGTTAGAATAGTTCAATAGATGCATCGAGGATAGTTTTGAACTATTTAAATAATTACGCTTATTATTATGACTTTTTCCATATGTAGATGGAAAAGTTTGATTCAATTCAGGAGATGGTTTTTTAAGGCAATAATTTCAATTATTTAATTATTACCAGGGAAAGGTTTTTAATTCGGCATTTTCCATTTATACGTAACGTTTCGCCTTAGCATTTCTGATTTTCATTTTTACAAATATGCCACTCAATATCGTTATCGCACCTAATGCATTTAAAAATGCTCTATCCTCCATACAAGCTTCTAAGGCGATAGAGGCAGGTTTAATAGATAGTCATTGGGAAGGTGGTATTCGCTGTGTGCCAGTGGCTGATGGTGGCGACCATACAATGGAAGTTTTAGTAGATTACTTTAGCGGTTACTTTGTCACCTGTTCCGATATATCAGACCCTTTGGGGCGTTCCATTAGTGCCCGGTATGGTATTGTGGATATCTATGGTAACAAGACTGCAGTAGTGGAACTGGCGGAAGCCTCGGGTATGAGGAGGTTGAAGGCGGAAGAATTGACCCCACTTCATACAACTTCTTACGGCACGGGGCAATTAATTGCTAAGGCAGTTAAGGCGGGTATACGGCATATAATTCTCGGTGTGGGAGGTAGTGCCACAGTTGATGGAGGCACTGGTATGCTTAAGGCTCTTGGTTTTTCATTTTTGAATAAAAATAGTGATGAGATCAGTGAGGGTGGGGGATCCCTGATTCAGATGGACAAAATAATGCCTCCTGAAAATAATATCCTGGAGCAGGTGAGACTGGAGGTGTTTTGCGATGTAAAGAACCCCTTATTAGGACCTGAGGGTGCTGCGCGGGTGTTTGGGCCGCAGAAAGGTGCGGATCATAAGGCTGTCGAACAACTGGAAGCGGGGTTGACCAAATTTGCACAGATAGCAGAACAACTTACCGGAAACAGAATAGATGGGGTAGCCGGTGGAGGTGCTGCAGGAGGTGCAGCCGCCGGTAGCTTGATATTAGGAGCCACGCTTTCAAAAGGGGGGCGACGGATGCTGGAGTTGATGAAATTTGCGGATATACTTGGCGATGTCGCCTGCGTGATAACTGCTGAAGGACAACTTGATATACAAACGCTGGAAGGAAAAGCTCCTTATGAAGTTGCCAGAATGGCGAAAGAAAAGAACCTTCCTGTCATTGCGCTGACGGGGGCAGCACCTTCAAAAGAAAATGCTGAACTATCGCGCTGGTTTGACGTAATACTCCCTATCGGAAGGAGGCCTGCCTCTTTGGAAGTGGCTCTTAGCCAAACCACAGAAGATCTACGCAGAACAGCCTGCCAGGCTGGAAATCTGCTTGTTTTATTAGACCAAAGTACGATATGACCTACGATGTCATAGTAATCGGTGGCGGCCAGAGTGGTCTGGCAGTCGGTTATTACCTGAGAAGGGAAAAACTAAGCTACCTGATCCTGGATGCTCAGGAAAAGCCAGGCGGCGCGTGGCAGCATGCCTGGGATAGTCTTACCCTGTTTTCACAGGCTCAGTCCAGCTCTTTGCCAGGAGTTATGTTTCCGGGAGGGTCTGATTACCCACACCGGGACGAGGTCATAAATTACCTTCAAATGTACGAGTCACGCTATCATCTACCTGTTAAAAGGGCCGTTCGGGTAAATGATGTCAGGAGAAAAGAGGAGGATTTTGAAATAACCACAAATAAGGGTGAGTTCACTGCCAAAACAATCATCAACGCTACAGGTACCTGGAGCAAGCCCAACATACCAGATATTCCCGGCCTGGAGTCCTTTTCTGGTATAAGTATACATTCTTCTGCCTACAAGAACCCGGAGCTCTTCACAGGAAAAAAAGTATTGATAGTGGGAGAGGGAAACAGCGGTGCCCAGATAATGTCAGAGCTTAGTAAAGTAGCAGAAGCCACATGGGCTACAACGCGGGTTCCCGTTTTTCTCCCTGACCATATAGATGGAGCGTACTTGTTTAACCAGGCTACATTTATGTACAAAGCAAAGCAACGTGGTGAGGAGTTTAAGCCTGCTTCACTCGGAGATATAGTAGTAGTGCCTTCAGTTAAGGAAGCAAGGGACGAGGGAAGACTCTCTTTTCGGGAAGGCCTTGCCGAGGTTCAACCCCATGCAGTAGTTTGGAAGGATGGAACCAGGCAGGCTATAGATGCTATTATATGGTGTACCGGATTTAAACCTGCACTAGGCCATCTTACCGGTGTAGGCATATCTGTGGGAGATAAACCGGAACTTAAAGGTAATATGTCAGCAAAAGTGGCGGGCATGTGGTTTGTGGGGTACGGAAACTGGACGGGGTTTGCATCAGCTACCTTAATTGGGGTAGGTAGAAGCGCCCGCAAAACGGTGAAAGAAGTGGTTGCTTACCTATCCAGGCAATAAGATCCTTCAAAATCTTAAGTGATAAATGCGATTAGGTGAATATTATTTTTGACACTAGTCCTGCCTTTCTATTTTTGTCGTCCTTTTTTAGAAAAATTTAATCAGATGAGCGTCGAGCATATCAGTAAAGTTGCCGGTGAAATGAATGTACAATCCCGGCAGGTAGAAGCAACAGTCAGGTTGCTGGATGAAGGGGCTACCGTGCCTTTTATAGCACGGTACCGGAAGGAGATGACGGGAAGCCTCGATGAAGTGGCTATTATTGCCATCCGTGACAGAGTTCAGCAATTACGTGACTTGGATAAGCGTAGGGAGGCAATACTTAAGAGCCTGACTGAGCAGGAAAAACTTACCCCTGAGTTAAAGGAGCAGGTGGAGGAAGCTGAAACGCTGGCTCGTCTTGAAGATATTTATCTGCCCTATAAGCCAAAAAGACGTACGAAAGCAACTATTGCCAGAGAAAAAGGCCTTGAGCCACTTGCCACCCTACTGTTTGAGCAGGAGAGCGGTACAAACCCTGAGAAAGAGGCCGCTGCTTATGTCAGCGAAGAAAAGGAAGTAGTTGATGCAGAAACTGCTTTGCAGGGGGCACGTGATATCATTGCTGAGTGGGTAAATGAGAATGCCGACGTACGCGAAAAAATGCGTAAGCTCTTTATTGAAGAAGGGCGTTTCGTAAGTCGTGTCATGACTGGCAAAGAAAACGAAGGTCAGAAATACAAAGACTACTTCGAGTGGGAAGAATCAGTAAAAGATGCGCCTTCGCATAGAGTGCTTGCCATGCGTAGGGGAGAGAAAGAGCTTATGCTTATGCTTGACTGCCAGCCGGAGGAAGAAGCCGCTATTTCACTACTGGAAAATCATTTTGTAACAGGTAGTAATAAGGCATCGGAAGAGGTTAAAAAAGCTATTAAAGATAGCTATAAACGCTTACTTAAGCCCTCAATGGAAACAGAGGTTAGGCTCTTTACTAAAAAACGGGCTGATGAAGAGGCGATTAAAGTATTCGCAGAGAACCTGAAACAATTGCTGTTAGCTCCTCCATTGGGCCAGAAGATTGTAATGGCTATTGACCCTGGCTTCAGAACCGGGTGTAAGGTTGTTTGCCTGGATCGCCAGGGTAAGCTGCTGGATCATACAGCTATATTCCCTAATGAGCCTCAACGTAAAACCACCGAATCAGGGGCCATGATAAAGCATCTTGTAGAGAAGCATGGCATAGAGGCTATTGCCATTGGTAATGGTACGGCGAGCCGGGAAACCGAATCCTTCGTAAGGGGCCTGGGACTGCCTGCAAATATCCTAGTCGTAATGGTTAACGAAGCTGGTGCCTCTGTGTATTCTGCTTCAGAAGTGGCCCGCGATGAGTTTCCAGACCAGGATGTGACTGTGCGTGGTTCTGTCTCTATTGGTCGCCGATTGACTGACCCTCTAGCTGAACTGGTTAAAATAGAACCTAAATCTATCGGGGTTGGTCAATATCAGCATGATGTTGATCAAAACTCACTTAAACAGGCTCTGGACGAGGTGGTTATGTCTGCCGTGAATGCCGTTGGAGTGGAGGTTAATACAGCCAGTAAGCAATTACTAACATACGTATCCGGCTTAGGCCCACAGCTTGCTGGTAATATTGTTACCTACCGGAACGAGAACGGACCTTTCAAAAACCGGTCGGCTCTGATGAAGGTACCACGAATGGGAGACAAGGCTTTTGAGCAATCTGCGGGCTTTCTTCGTGTGCTTGGTTCGGACAATCCCCTTGACACCAGTGCGGTTCACCCGGAAAGTTATGAGATCGTTCGCCAAATGGCGGCTGACCTTGACTGCACTGTCGACGAGCTGATCAAGCGGCAGGAGCTACGCAAGCAGATAAATCTCAAAAAATACGTTTCAGACACTGTGGGACTTCCGACGCTTACTGATATTTTACAGGAGCTTGACAAGCCTGGCCGTGACCCTCGGGATAGCTTCGAGGCATTCAGTTTCATGGAAGGTGTGGAGAAAATCAGTGATTTGCAGGTTGGTATGAAGTTACCAGGCATAGTTACCAATATTACCGCTTTTGGTGCTTTTGTTGATGTTGGAGTACACCAGGATGGCCTTGTGCACATCAGCCACCTTGCTGACCGCTTTGTAAGCAACCCTTCGGATGTAGTGGCTGTGCACCAGAAAGTAGAAGTGACTGTGCTGGAGGTGGACGCTGCGCGCAAGCGTATCTCTCTTTCCTTAAAAAAAGATCCTTTTGCTACCGGGAATAAAGACAGTAAGCCTAAAGGCAGCAGGGGCCGTAAGCAACAAGATGAGCCTCAGGGTGATCTGCAGTCTAAACTTATGGCATTGAAAAATAAGTTTGGAAGGTAGATAAAAAGACGGCCGCTACTGCAAAGAGTAGCGGCCGTCTTTTTAAAATATTACTTAAACCCTTAAATTTCTTACGTGAGTGAGAAAAATGCTAAATAATAGCACGTAAAAAGAAGAAAGTTCAGTTATGAAAAGCTCTGTCAGGAAATGAGCTTTTTCCACTCTTCGTATCTTTCGTTGATCTTGGTCTTAATCAGTTCGTAATTCTCCCAGGTATCAGTTACATGATATAAGCTCGGAAGGTCACCCGCCAAAAGCTTCTGATAATCCTTTTTGAATACCCCGCCTGCGTAGTAAAAATACGTAAACATATTGCCTTCGCGGTTAAATAACTCGTAGCCCAGATATCCATCCCAGATCTCACTTAGAATGGTAGGGCCTATCTGGCGTCTTTTAAACCGGAAAATTTCCGTTCCTGCCTCATCTTCAAAAAACTCGCTGTAGAGTTCCTTTTCTATTATCCATCCCAGATACATACCGATATGGAGATAGGCCTGTTCTATAGGAAGTGAATCCGGAAAGTTGCCTAAAAAGTGATTTTTCGCGTTGTCGTAGATAGTCTTATCGAGCACCTTCTTCTTTTCTAATGTCATCCTCTGCAAATATATCTTTTTACTAATACAAACCCTTGACTATGTGATAATAGCAAGTCAATTCATCACAAAATCACACAATAGACCTTATTCAACCCTTCAAAATTAATGTGCTAAATTTCCCCAGCCAATTCAATTCTTTCAAAAAACTATCATATACCTGAATTTTATTTAAGATTGTTACAAGTGAGGCAAAAATTATTTCCATTAGGTTGGGTATATTTATGATCCGGAGTTGCATATAAAGGTGTCGGATACCGAAATCGTAGTCTTGACAAAAACACGCTACATATTTTTAACTGTCTGTATATCAGTATTTTTTCTGACTGAAAGTCTTGCGATCGATGGTCTGCCTTCTTACTATGCTCAAGCCTCTGCGAGGGAGAAAGTCATAATTCTGATGGACCTGGCAAGTGATCAGGCAAAAAACTCACCTGCCGAAGCAGTACAAAGCCTTGATGTAGCTTATTCCCTCGCTGATAGTTTGTCAGATAACAGAGGGATGATGCGTATTCTAGAGCTTCAGGCAGGACTTTTTGACAGACTTGGCCAGTATGAAAAGAGCCTTGAGAAGCTTGAAAATGTATCGGTTTTAAGGGATTCAGTAGCACAGGAAACCAGGCGTAAGCAGATTTCCAGGATATATGATAGCTATGAGTCTGAAAAACAGTCAAGAGACCTCGAAATACTAAAAGCACAAAAGGAAAAAAACGGCCAAAAACTTACTCAGCGCAATCTTTTTTTCTTTGGCCTGGCGGCAATTTCCTGCCTCATTATTGTTTCGCTGATTGCCCTGTTGAGCAGATATCGTATTACTCAGAATGCTCTCAAAAAGATAAGTATCCAGAATGACCTGCTTCAGGAACAATTTGCAGAATTAGAAATTCTTAACCGAAGGCTTACGGAGTCAGAAGAACAGTTTCGTTACCTCAATAAGCAAAAGGCTAAATTTTTCGGGACCATCTCAAAAGATCTTAAGAATCCCTTCAGTGATCTTAGAGTAGAGCTCAATGAACTGATGAAAGCCGCAGGCACTATGTCTGAGCAAGAGCTTAGCAATAAAGCTCTCAGGATCAATAGTAATGTGGATTTTCTGATTGTCCTTATCGAAAACCTGCTCTTTTGGTCACGTGAACAAATGGACTCCACCAGGCTGATACCTGAAAAGTTCTCTCTTAGCCAGCTCATTCATGAGGTGGCTGACCAAATGCGGATGCAGGCCACCTATCAGGGGGTATCCTTTAAATTTGACCTTGACGATACTTTGGTTTATGCAGATGAAAATACTATTTCGTTCATTCTTAAGAACATATTTACCCAGACCATAACCTACAGCGAGTCAGGCACTGTTTTAGATATTAGTTCTGTCGCAGATGACCATACGGTGGAGCTTATGTTTAAAGCAAAGAGCTTTCAACGGTACCAAGAAGTGCAGACGCTATTGGAAGAGGCGCATGAGCAGGAGCAGCTACAAAAAACTTTTTATGAGAAGAGCAGTAACCTTGGCGTAATCATGTCAGGGTGGTTTCTTAAACGAAACAGAGCATTCTACCAGGTGTACCAGGAAGGCGATACGACTTTTTTCAAATTCAGGTTTCCAATCAAGGAGCCCGATAAAAAAACCTTGGTTCACGATAATTGATGAGCATAAGCTTACACATATCATCCATTGGCCGGGTAATCACCGCTTTCGTTTTTTCTTTTCTGGTGATTTCCGGTTACTCTGTCAGCGGGCAGGAGTTGGAAAGAGATTCAGTCTACTTTAAGCAACTGGATTCGCTTTTCTATAAAATCTATGAAGTAGGTCAGGTTTCTCCGGCCAAGTCACTGCCTATTCTAAGAGAGGCGGAGTTGATGGCCAAAAAGTATAATGACACCGTCAATTTGGCTTATCTGAAGATGCAGGGAGGCTATATTGAAAGTAAACTTGGAAACTACCAGCTCGCTCTTGATCTGTATCTAAGTGCCTATGAGTTTTTTAAGAATGATAAAGATACTATCACCCGTGCTGATATACTCAATGGGCTAGGAGTGGTATATCATGATATTGGAGACAATGAAAAGGCACTGGAGTATTATGACCAGGCCTACGAGATATTCAGTAGCCTCGGAGATCAGTACGGAGAAGCCACTATCCTTAATAACTACGGTGAAATGTATTTTGAGGATGAAGACTATTCCACGGCCCTCGCGTACTACATAAAAACGCTTGAAGTTTACCGTGATCTGGAAATGGAACTGGAAGCCGCTGTTCCATTACATAATATTGGCCGCGTATACAAAGAACTTGGTGAATACGAAAGAGCTATTAAGTATCTTAATGAGGCACTGGAGATAGATAATAAAAACAATGATATGGGCGGGGTGGCCGAGGACTATCAGGAGCTGGGCCGTGTATATCAGGATGCAGGTATGTACGAGCAGGCACAGGCCAACTATGAAAGAGGGCTGGAAGTAGCCCGAAAAATGAAAATCCGGCCTATCCTGCAATCAACTTATAAGGCTTTATCCGAAAATTATAAGATTACCGGTGACCAAAAAGTCGCCCTCGAGTATTATAAGGCCTATCTGGCGCTTAAAGACAGTCTGCTAAACGATGATGTACAGAAGGAAATGGCGCAGGTGCAGACCAGATTTGAGCTGGATCAGAAAGATAAGGAGATAGAATACCTTGAAATTCAGCAGGAGATCGACGAAAACATTATTCGTGACCGTAACATCAAGCTCGCAATAGGTACAGGGCTTGCGTTGCTGGTACTAGTGATCATGGCCATTCTTTATAGCCGTTTCCGTATCAAGCTGAAGACTAAGAATCAGCTGGAAGATAATAATACACTGATTGATCAGCGCAGTAAGGAACTGAAGGATACCAATCAGAAGCTGAAACAAAGTAAAACCCGGCTAAAGGAGCTCAATGGCACTAAGGATAAATTCTTCAGCATTATCTCTCATGACCTAAAGAGTCCCTTACGCTCCCTGTCAGGACTCTTCAGAATCCTTATTGACCATGCAGATAAGCTTAGCCGCGAAGAGATTATGGCGCTGACCAGTAAGCTGGATCATAGCGTAAGTAACCTCTCCATTCTCCTGGATAACCTGTTACAATGGTCCATGACGCAAATGGGAAATGTATCTTACCAGCCTTCAACCATTCAGATTGCCGAACCTATCTCTGAAACTGTCAGATTATTGAAACCGGAAGCTGATCATAAGAAGATTAGCCTGATGCTTAATGTGATAGATAAAGGCAACGTGTTTGCTGACCGGAATATGATAACTTTCATTATCCGTAACCTGGTAAGTAATGCGATTAAGTTTACCCCTACCGGGGGTAAGGTCAAAGTCAATATATTCGATAAAAATGGGTATTACATGGTTCAGGTGTCGGATAACGGAATAGGTATTCCAGAGGAGAATATCAATAAGCTATTCAGACTTGAAACCTCATTTACTACTGCCGGAACGCAGCAGGAAAAAGGTACCGGCCTGGGGCTTATTCTTTGCAGGGAATTTGCCGTGAAGAATGGGGGTGATATTTCGATCGAAAGCGAAGAAGGAAAAGGTACCGTCTTCACTGTCTCCCTTCCAAAGGCTATGCACCACGAAATGGCTACTGTGAACTCCTGAATTTTGGCTATTATCCAAAAAAGAAGTAGGCAATAGCGACGCTTGCGATGATACCTGCAAAGTCTGCAAGCAGGCCATAAGTCACGGCATACCGGCTGTTCTTAATGTTTACCGACCCAAAATACAACGCCAGCACATAAAATGTGGTTTCCGTACTGCCTTGCATTACACTTGCTAACCGTCCTGCAAAACTATCGACCCCTTCAGCTTCCATAATATCCAGCATCATGCCCCGTGCGCCTGAGCCGCTGAGCGGTTTCATAAAGGCAACCGGTAATGAGGGGATAAAGCGTGTGTCCCCTCCGAAATCGGCTATCATGCTCGCTATGGATTGGTTTATCAGTTCTAACGTTCCGGATGCTCTGAAAGCCGCTATGGCCGTAAGAATGGCTACCAGGTAGGGAATAATCTTTACAGCTATCTGAAAGCCTTCTTTTGCACCGCTTACGAAGGATTCATACACATTGATCCGCTTTTTCCATCCTAATAAGATAAACCCGATGATGATGCTGAACAGCGTCACGTGAGCAATATTGGCAGATACCACTTGCATGGTATCCTGATCCAGCGTTTGCAGGTACCACATACCTCCTCCCAATACGGCCGCAATAGATACCAGGTACCCTATAATTACAGGATCGAAAAAGTTCAGGCGCTGGCGTAACCCCACGGCGATTAACCCGACCAGCGTGGAACAGGCTGTGGCAAGGAGTATTGGCAGGAAGATATCTGCAGGGTCAGCCGCTCCTGCTTCTGCCCTATAGACCATGATATTAATAGGAATAAGGGTAAGGCCGGAAGTATTAAGCACTAAAAACATGATTTGAGCATCCGACGCTTTTTTCTTATTCGGGTTGAGTTCCTGAAGGCCTTCCATTGCCTTTAGACCCATAGGAGTGGCAGCATTGTCAAGTCCCAGCAGGTTAGCACTGAAGTTCATTACAATAGGGGTCATGACCGGGTGATCACGAGGTATGGCAGGGAATAATCTGCGAAAGAGAGGGCCTACCACCACACTTAATACCTTCACGATTCCTCCTTTCTCACCTATACGCATAATTCCCATCCAAAAAGCCAGTATGCCTGTTAGAAAAAGGGATATCTCGAAGCCGTTTCTGGCTGCTCCAAAGATAGCATTGACGATAGATGGAAATACAGTTGTGTCTCCCACCACCAGGAGCTTAATTAGTGCTACAACGAAAGCAATTAGGAAAAAGGCTATCCAGAGGTAGTTTAGCACCATACAGATGAAGACTTGGTTTTAGTGGCTGATGTTATTACTGCGTAGACTGTCGGAAATGATAAATATGAAAAAAATACATTAATTCATGGCCCTTTGAGGATGGATTTATCTGATAGTAATGTGTAACTGATTGAAATACAGCATCTAAAATAGCCCCAGCGTTATGTGGACAGGTATGATTTTACATAATCACAATGTGATAAATACCAAAATAATCTAAACTGATTCATTAAAACTGCTGCCAAGGCTAACTCTTACATCCAGTTGTGCCTCAGTAAGATGAGTTTTTTTCATACTTTCACTTTACTTTACTTAATTGTATTAACCTTTTAAGCCATTCCAAATGGGAGATTTTGCGATGGAAAGTACGGGTAGCGGAAAGTACTTGCCAGTAGGTCATTAAGGGGTGAATAGAACAAACAGTAAAACGACTAACATCCGCTAATTTCGAGTCCTAACGGACGAAAGGGGTGCGATCGTATTGATCCATCCCTTTTCTTTTGTCATTTTTGCTTTCATGAAGAAACTCTTCCCCTTTATACCCCTGATTATAGTATTCTTTTCCTGCTTGAGTGAAGAAACAGAATTTGCCGGCTATACGAGCCCCCAGGTAGTACAGCTCATTACTGCCGATACCCTGAAGGCCTGGGAAATCGGGTCAGTAAATACAGGTAATGAGATGGTGCCCCCCGGCGGAGCTGACAGTTGCTATTACAGATATCGATATTTCTTTACAAATATAGAGGCTAATGATTCGCTAACTGTTTATTTAAGGACAGACCCTACTTTAACCTGCCAGGCAGATACGATTGCTTTCTATTGGACACCCTCTGAAAGGGAGGAAGATGAAGGGTTTGCGGTAGCAGAACCCAGACTTCTGGTGGGTACGGATAGCGGAAATGTGTATGTTCGGGTAAGGCGCCTCACCAGTGATGAAATGGAATGGGAACTCCTCCAGCAGGATGGAGAAACGAGCCGGAGTCCGGCCCGGATTATCCAGTTTCTTATTACTAACGATTAAGTAATGACAAGGTGTGCAGTGCTGCCAGAGCAGCGGTTTCTGTACGCAGCCTTTTGTTTCCCAGGCTTACAGGGGTAATACCAGCTCCTTTTGCTTTTTCTACTTCTTCCGGGGTGAAATCTCCCTCCGGGCCTATGAGTACGATGCAAGAGTGCTCAAAGTCGGCAATATCAAATAAGTGATCATGCACGTCCTCATCTATCCAGGCAATATATTTTCCTTTGTATGAGGCTGCTTTTTCCAACATTTCCTCATAAGACATAAGTCCCTCTATTCGAGGCAAAAATGCGGTAAGTGATTGCTTCATAGCACTCAACGCCTTTCTTTCCAGCCGGTCAGTCTTCAGTACCCTTCTTTCGGAATGTTCACTGTCAAAAAAGTAAAGAGCTTCCACGCCTATTTCAACGGCTTTTTCTGTGAGCCATTCGATTCGGTCCATGTTTTTAGTGGGAGCAATGGCCAGGGCCATAGGGGGAGGAGCCTGCTGTGTTTCGCGCTCAGAAAGGGCGACCTCACATCGCTTAGGGTTAGCAGTAAGGATAGTGGCCTTGCAGATCATTCCCTTTCCATTGGTAAGGCGGAATGTATCTCCTTCCTTTTTCCGGAGAACCTTAATGAGATGTCTGCTTTCTTCTTCTTCAAGGTTGGTTACATCCGGCTCCAGATCTGTATGGAAATATAAATCCATTTAATATTGTTGTGGATTGATAGTTAGTATAGTACGTATAGCCGGAAGAAATATATTCCTTTTCTGTGAAAAGGAAACCTTAGTTCGTTAGCTTTTCTGATGAAGACTTTCTACAAAAAGGATATATTCCTTTTTTGCTTCATCTTTAGGTGTGCCTTTTAACATGGCCCATGCATCATATTTAGCGATACCTTTGAAGTCAAAACCTCCAGGCCTGTCTCCGGTCACATCACCTTCGGTGGCCTGCTTATATAAAGCATATAACTTTAGCAGCTCTTCATTAGAAGGTCGCTCGGCTAGCTCTCTAGAGTGGCTAACGGCCTTATCAAATGACTCTTGTAATTCCATGTTTTGATCAGATAAAATAAAAAAAGCTGTTTCGGTGAGCCCGAAACAGCTTTGTTAATATTTCGGTATTCTTATCTCTCGTCTATAGAAGGATAGGTCCGCTGATTGCTGCCAACGTAAATCTGGCGAGGACGGCCGATAGGCTCATTGTTCTCACGCATTTCTTTCCACTGTGCAATCCAGCCGGGGAGGCGACCAAGAGCAAACATTACTGTGAACATTTCAGTAGGAATGCCCATGGCTCTGTAGATAATACCACTGTAGAAGTCTACGTTAGGGTAAAGTTTTCTTTCTACAAAGTAATCATCATTCAGTGCGGCTTCTTCCAGCCCCTTAGCAATGTCAAGTACAGGATCCTGAACGCCCAGTTTACTTAGTACATCATCTGCTGCTTTTTTGATAATTCTGGCCCTTGGATCAAAGTTCTTGTATACCCTGTGACCAAAGCCCATCAGACGGAAGCTATCGTCCTTGTCTTTTGCTTTGTCGATGTACTTCTTCACATCACCGCCATCAGCTTTGATGTTTTCAAGCATCTCAATCACGGCCTGGTTAGCGCCACCGTGGAGCGGGCCCCATAGTGCATTAATACCGGCAGAGACAGAAGCATACAGGCTTGCCTTAGAGCTACCTACAATGCGTACGGTAGAGGCAGAACAGTTTTGCTCATGATCAGCGTGTAGGATTAGGAGCTTGTCCAGTGCATCGGCTACCACAGGGTCCACATCATACTGCTCTGCAGGAAGAGCAAACATCATCTTCAGGAAGTTAGAGCAGTAGTCCAGGCTGTTGTCAGGGTAATTCACCGGATGACCTACCTCGTTTTTGTATGCCCATGCAGCGAAGGTAGGCATCTTAGCCAAGATGCGGATAATGCTCATATTAGTAGCTTCCCATGAACGGTTAGGATCCAAGGATTCAGGGTAGAAAGCTGTAAGTGAGCATACTAACGATGACAGTGTTCCCATAGGATGCGAGTTGCTGGGAAAGCCATCAAGTATTTTCTTGATATCCTCATGTACGAGGGTGTGCGTGGTGATATCACGCTTAAAAGTATCGAACTCATCCTTTTTAGGAAGCACTCCATATATAAGGAGATAAGCCACCTCAAGGAAAGAAGACTTTTCAGCCAAATCTTCGATGCTATAACCGCGGTACCGCAGGATGCCCTGCTCACCGTCCAAAAAAGTGATTGAACTGGTAGTGCTACCAGTGTTCTTAAATCCGGGGTCAATTGTGATCAGGCCGGACTGTGCACGAAGCTTACTGATATCGATGGCACGCTCTTTTTCAGAACCTTCGATAATTGGTAGCTCGTAACTCTTACCGTCTACTTTTAATTCTGCAACGTTTGACATGTTGAGTTGAAGATTTATGTGTTACTACAGGGCTCAGGTAAATCGCTAGCGAATTTACGGAAAAGGTACCCAAATAAAAAATCGGTATGCCGATTAATGCAAACGCTTGCATGCCATAAAAAATAGCTTATGCAGGCTTATGCACGGGATACGTTCCCTCTTTGTAACCGCTGTTCTTTCCATGTGTTTAGCCGTTTGTTCATTAGACTAAACCAAAGCGGAGGAAAAAAGGCTAACACGATCATGCCAGCATATCCGGTAGGTAATTGCGGGCTCTCATCGAAGTGTTGCAGAACCTGATAGGGACGCGTAGCATGCACATGATGGTCAGAGTGGCGCTGTAGTTGAAAAAGGAAAAAATTACTGATAAGATGGTTGGCGTTCCAGGAGTGAATATTCTGAACCCTTTCGAACCGGCCCGTTTCGGTTTCGCGCCTTTCCAGACCGTAGTGCTCTATATAATTGACTGCCTCAAGCAACGTAAAAGCCACCAGGCTCTGTGTAAAAAAGTAGGGGATTACCTCCCAGGTGAATCGCCCTGCCAGCAAGCTTATGCCAGTAGTCAAAAGGAAGCACAGCAGGATAGGTAAAAGCGTAAACCAGATCATCTCATTTTGGATATGGAGAATATGGCGCCCTTTTTTTCTGAGACGATGGTTTTCAAGTTTCCAGGCGTGGCGGTAGCATCCGGTTACCGAACGAAGCCAAAAGGCATAAAGTGGTTCACCATGTCTGGCAGTTGCTGCGTCTTGCGGGGTAGCTACATGTACATGATGGCCCCTGTTGTGCTCTATATAAAAGTGCATGTAGCATACAGACATCAGGAGTAGTTTAGCATAAAGCTTTTCGAGCTTACCGTGCTTGTGGCCAAGTTCATGGGCTACGGTAATGCCTACACCTCCGGTGCTGAGACCGATACTTATGGTGAAGCCTGCATAGGCGGCCCAGTTGCTTAACTGTCCTGAGAAAACGACCCAGGCTCCCCAAATGATAAGTGCGTACTGTACATATACCCAGGTAAAGAGGATAAACCGATAGTAACGTTTACGCCCTTCCGTCCTTATTTCGGTATCCGGAATGTTATAAGGGTCTTTGCCTACTATCTGGTCAAGTATAGGGATGAGGGCAAATACAAATACTACGGTAGCCCAATTCAATAGGCCACCGATCAGATATCCTGACACTGTAACTGCAGGAATGATAAACGCACAGAAGAATCCTATTCGCTTTAAAAAGACCATTATGCCTGATAGATTCACCTATAATTTAATGAAAAATGGCAAAAAATCATTCTCAGCAAAATTTGACATAAAAAAAGGAGAGCCTGGTGCTCTCCTTGGATAAACTTCTTTCGAGGACGTGGCTATTTTTTACTTGCCAGCTTCTGGTTCAGCTCTTCATTTCGGTTGAGCTCAGTTTGAAGTTCTCTCTTAAGCTTAATTTCTTTTTCACGAGACTTCTGCTTAAAGTCATTGAACTCCTCTTCCAGGGTTCCATACTCTGTTTTCTTCTGTACAGCCACCTTACGGCTCTCTTTGAATTTGTAAAAGAAGAACAGAAGAATGATAACAAGTACTAATATAATAACAAGGTTCGTAGTAATATAAGTGCCTTTTTCAAGGTCTATACCAGCCACTTTAATATGTTTGGTATCATATTCACTTGCCTGAACCATTTCTTGCTCGCTAGAAAGCTGCTCTTGCAGTTCATTTATGCGGGTTTCCTGGTCTTCTATAGTTTGCCTTAGCTCCAGCAACAGATCATCATTCTGGCTGAGGGAATCCTGCACATTTCTGAAAAACTCATTTAGTTTACTGATCTTAACTACCTTATAGTCCTGGTAGGAATTAGATGAGCTTTTCATTTCCTGAAACTGATCGGAAAGCGTGTTAGAAGGAGCTTCCTCTTGAGTTTCAGTATCCTGTGCTACTGCTCCGAATGCCAAAAACGAAAACAGTAGAAATAGAGAAAATAAT